>NZ_JBIWNZ010000036.1:0-77289 GCF_044767505.1 Kitasatospora sp. NPDC101235 | reverse complement strand
CGGTGTGAGTGGGCTCACGGTTTATGTCATGGTTTGTCCGGTTTGTCGGTCACTGACCGAACTGCCGCCGATACTCTGGGTGCAGACGACCCCCCTGGGCTGAGACCGGCGTCACACGGGGGTGCGCGCCCCACGCACGTCGTTGGGCGGGCCCTCCGGCTCCCGGGGCACCGACCTGCCCGTCGGCGTGTTCGGCCGTCCAGCGGCTTCGCGCATGCACATGTGCGGGCCGGGTGGCAGCGTGGAAGGGTCATGATCCGGATGCGCGGGGACGGCCTGGATGCACGGAGTGGACAGCCACGCCCATGGGGGTGCGGAACCGGGCGGACCGGCGAAACACCGGTCCGCCCGGGGTGGGCCGCGCTCGCGGCTGTGGGTGCGCAGTGTCGCCGGGCAGGTGTTCCTGTGGATGCTGGTCGTGGTGGTGCTGCTGGTCACCGCGGCGCTGACGGCACTCATCCTGCAGGCCCGGAGGTACGCCGCGAGTGATTCCGAGAACCGCACACGCGCCGCGGCCATCACCTTGGCGCAGGTCCCCACGGTGGTGAACGCGCTGGACAGCGCCGACCCGACCGCGGTGCTGCAGCCGCTGGCCCTGGACATCACGGAAAAGGGCGGCTTCGACTACGTCGTGATCGCCAGCCCCGAGGGGATCCGCTACGCCCAGACCGCCCAGCCCGAGCTGATCGGACAGCGCCTCATCGGCCCGTACCAGCTGGCCCTCAAGGGGCCGATCACCATCAGCTTCACCGCGCCCATCGGACGGGTCGTGGAGAGCAGCGCGCCGGTCACCAGGCCGGACGGTTCGGTCGCCGGCCTGGTCCAGGTCGGCTACACCATCGCGCACGCGGGCAGTACGGCCAGCCAGCAGCTGCCGGTCCTGTTCGGCGGCGCGGCCGCCGCGGTCGCCGTGGGCACGGGCGGGGCGGTGCTGGTGCGGCGGCGGCTGCGCCGCCAGACGCACGGCCTGGGCCCGGCCGAGATGACGCGGATGTACGAGCACCACGACGCGGTGCTGCACGCGGTCCGCGAGGGCGTGCTGATCGTCGGCGGGGACGGACGGGCGCTGCTGGCGAACGACGAGGCCCGGCGGCTGCTGGAGCTGCCGCCCGAGGTGGAGGGGCGGCCGGTCACCGAGCTCGGGCTCGATCCCGGGCTGGCCGAGCTGCTGGCGTCCGGGCGGGCCGCCACCGACGAGGTCCACCCGGCCGGGGACCGGCTGCTCGCCGTCAACAACCGCCCCACCGCGCCGTACGGCGGCGGGCCCGGCAGCGTCGCCACCATCCGGGACACCACCGAGCTGCGGGCGCTGGCCGGGCAGGCCGAGGCGGCCCGGGCCCGGCTGAAGCTGCTCTACGACGCGGGTGTACGGGTCGGCACCACCCTGGACGTGGTGCGCACCGCGCAGGAGCTGGCGGATGCGGCGATTCCCCGGTTCGCGGACTTCGCCACGGTCGAGCTGGCCGAGGCGGTGCTGCGCGGTGACGAGCCGCTGCCGGGCACGGGCTCGGCGGGAGGTCCGCGGATCCGCCGCGTGGCCGCGGGCGGCGTCCGCGAGGACTGGCCGTTCTACCCGGTGGGCTCGCAGATCAGCCCGCTGCCCGGCACACCGGAGGCCACCGCCCTGGGGAGCGGGCACGCCACGCTGATGGCCGACCTGCACCAGGCACAGGCCTGGCGGGCGCGTGACCCGCAGACCACCGAGCGGATCCTCGCGTACGGGGTCCACTCGCTGATCTCCGTGCCGCTGCGGGCGCGCGGCCTGGCCCTGGGCACGGTCACCTTCTGGCGCGCGGATCAGTCCGAGCCGTTCGGGCAGGAGGACGTCGCCTTCGCCGAGGAACTGGTCGCCCGCGCGGCGATGTGCATCGACAACGCCCGCCGGTACACCCGTGAGTACCGGATGGCCGAGACGCTGCAGCGCAGCCTGCTGCCCCGGGGACTGCCCGAGCAGAGCGCCCTGGAGGCGGCCTACCGCTACCGGCCGGCGCAGCGGGGGGTCGGCGGGGACTGGTTCGACGTCATCCCGCTGCCCGGCTTCCGCGTGGCGCTGGTCGTCGGCGACGTCGTCGGCCACGGCCTGCACGCCGCCGCCACCATGGGCCGACTGCGCACGGCCGTGCTCAACTTCTCCGCCCTCGACCTGCCCCCGGACGAGCTGATCGCCCGCCTCGACGAACTGGTCACCCACCTCGACCACGGCGGGGCCACCGAAGACGAGGAGACGGCCGGCGTCACGGGCGCCACCTGCCTGTACGCGATCTACGACCCGGTCAGCGGGCGCTGCACGATGGCACGGGCGGGTCACCCGCCGCCCGTGCTGGTACACACCGACGGAAGGGTGGAGTTCGTCGACCTGCCCGCCGGCCCGCCGCTCGGCGTGGGCGGCCTGCCCTTCGAAGCCACCGAACTCCAGCTGGAGCCCGGCACCGCGCTGGTCCTCTACACCGACGGACTCGTCACCAGTCGCGAGCGCGACCTGGACAGCGGACTCTCCGCGCTGCAGCGTTCCCTGGCGGACGCCCACGCGGACGGGTCCCCGGACACCACCTGCCAGGCCGTGTTCGACGCGCTGGTCCCACCGAGCCCGAGCGACGACATCGCCCTCCTCATCGCACGCACACGCCTCTTCGAGCCCGACCAGGTGGCCACCTGGGACGTGCCGTACGACTTCGCCGCCGTCTCCCGCATCCGCAACGAATGCGCCGACCAGCTGACCGCCTGGGGCCTGGAGGACCTGACCTTCACCACCGAACTGATCCTCAGCGAGCTGATCACCAACGCCATCCGCTACGGCGCCGAGCCCATCCGCGTTCGCATGCTGTGCGACACCAGCCTGGTCTGCGAGGTCTCCGACAGCAGCAGCACCGCCCCCCACCTGCGCTACGCCGCGACCACGGACGAGGGCGGCCGGGGCCTGTTCCTGGTGGCCCAGCTGGCCGAGCGGTGGGGGACCAGGTACACGGCCCGCGGCAAGGTCATCTGGTCCGAGCAGCCGCTGACCGCACCCGAGTTCCAGTTCGAGGCGATGCTGCTGTAGCCCGGAGTGCGGGCATCGCGGGTGAGGATGTTCCCGGCAGGAGGAGGCCCCTCCCCATCGGGAAGGGCGGGCAGGCTAGTCCTCGGCGCGCTGGGTGACCTGGGCGCTGGTCTGGTCGCCGAGGAACTCGTACCAACAGCGTTGCAGCGCAGGGTAGTTCGTGTCCGCCTCGACGAGGCCGAGAAATGCCTTCAGGGTGGCAGCGAGCCGGTCCTGCAGTCCGGTGTCGTTCAGGTCGCCGCTGTCGCCGAACGCCTGGTGGGCCCTCGCCAGGCTGAACATGTCCGGATAGACACGGGCCCCGAGATGTTCCAGCGGAACGCGGAGCGCCCACAGTCCCCGGTTTCCTCCCACCATGGAGGGAGAGGCCGAGACCAGCAGGGCGTGCTTGTCCTTGAACGGCTGCGGCCGGAAGCGTGACAGCCAGTCGATCGCGTTCTTCACCACGCCGGGGACCGATGCGTTGTACTCCGGCGAGGCGAGCACGAACGCCTGCGCTGCCCGGAGGCGACCGCGCAGGGCGACGGAGTTCTGTGGCTGACCCTGAGCGGTCTCGACGTCCCCGTCGTACGACGGCATGTCGAAGTCCCGCAAGTGGGCAAGATCGGCGGCGGCGCCGTTCTCGGTCAGCAGCCTGGCGGTCAGCACGGCCAGCTGCCCGTTGACCGATCCCGTCCGAAAGGACCCGGACAGCACCAGCACGCGCAGCGGCTCACCGCGGCCGTCGCCCGGAACCGGCTGGACGGCATCCCGCAGTGCGCCCACCGCACGGGAGGAGGCCGGAACGGCTGGATTCGCACTCATGTGTGCCACCCTGCCACGCGACCGCCCGCCTTGCCGCCCCCGCTGGTCCGAACGCGGGCGGGGATGTGCACGTCGTGGACCTCGACCGTGGGCGTCCCATGAATCCGGACCTGCGGAACCGTTGTCGTCGTCCGGAGGGTCGGACACCGTCGGTCTCGGTGGGGTCAGCGGGGCAGGCCGCACGTGGGCGCGGCGGACGGTGGGGGACACCGGGTGGCCACGGCAGAGCGGGTGCTCTCGCTCATCCGGGAGGGGCTGATCCCCGGGGCGGCACCCAGCTGAGCCGGGTACGCGGAGCAACCGGTTGGCGGTGGGCGTTCCCGCCCCTGGGCAGTGGGCCGCCGGTGCCCTGCCGTCGGCTGCCCTCGGCCCGCCGCGCCGGTATCCGGGGGCGATCTACCATGAAACGTACAAGGTCTTCTTGACCCCCGCACCGGCCCGAAGCGACACGGTAGGGAGGCCGGCATGGAGTTCGGGAACGGATCCGGGCAGGTGGACGGCTCACGCTATCTGCCGATTTCCGAGCACGGTCTGATCGGTGATCTTCGCACCGCCGCGCTCGTCGGGACCAACGGCACCATCGACTGGTACTGCTGCCCGCGCTTCGACGCACCGAGCGTGTTCGCCTCGATCCTTGACGCCGACCGGGGCGGATCGTTCGAGCTGGCCGCCGACGTGCCGGCGCGTACCCGCCAGTTCTACTTCCCCGACACCAACGTGCTGATCACGCGGTTCTACGCCGCCGACGGGGTGGCGGAGATCCAGGACTTCATGCCCGTCGTCGACGAGTCCCGCGAGGCGGACCGCCACCGGCTGATCCGGCGGGTGATCTGTGTCCGCGGGGTGCTGCCGTTCCGGGCGAAGATCGCCCCGCGCTTCGGCTACGGGACCGAGGCGCACACCGTGGAACTCGTCGGTGGCCACGCGGTGTTCAGCTCCTCCTCACTGTCCTTGGTGCTGACCGCCACCGTGCCGGTCGAGACCGACGGTGTGGACGTGTGGTCGCACTTCAAGCTGCTGGAGGGCGAGTCCGTGGTGTTCGCCCTGGACCGGGTGAGCGCAGATGTCAGCCCGCGTGCCTGCCCCGGTTGGGAGGCGGAGCGGCAGTTCCAGGGCACCGTCCGGTTCTGGCGCCACTGGCTGTCCCACTCGCGGTACCACGGGCGGTGGCGGGAGATGGTGCACCGCTCGGCCCTGGTCCTGAAGTTGCTCACCTACGCGCCCACCGGCGCGATCGTCGCCGCGCCGACCGCCGGCCTGCCTGAGCAGATCGGCGGCGAGCGCAACTGGGACTACCGGTACGTGTGGGTCCGCGACGCCGCCTTCTGCGTCTACGCCATGCTCCGCCTGGGCTTCACCTCGGAGGCCGAGGCCTTCATGGGCTTCATCTCCGAGCACGGGATCATGCGCGGCGGCAGCGCGGGCGGCCCACTGCAGATCATGTACGGCATCGACGGGCGCTGCGACCTGCCCGAGTACGAGCTGACCCACCTCGAAGGTCACCTCGGGTCCGCCCCGGTGCGGGTGGGGAACGCCGCCACCGAGCAGCTCCAGCTGGACATCTACGGAGCGCTGATCGATTCCGTCTATCTGTACGACAAGTGGGGGCAGCCCATCAGCAGTGATCACTGGGACGAGGTCAGCGCCGTGGTGGACTGGCTCTGCGACCACTGGGACCAGCCGGACGAGGGTGTCTGGGAGACCCGGGGCGGCCGGAGGAACTTCGTCTACTCGCGGCTGATGTGCTGGGTGGCGATCGAACGGGC
Organism: Kitasatospora sp. NPDC101235; assembly: GCF_044767505.1. Taxonomy (NCBI): domain Bacteria; kingdom Bacillati; phylum Actinomycetota; class Actinomycetes; order Kitasatosporales; family Streptomycetaceae; genus Kitasatospora; species Kitasatospora sp. NPDC101235. The sequence continues at coordinate 71,679 of NZ_JBIWNZ010000036.1, read as the reverse complement.
CATCCGGATCGCCAACCGGCGCGGATTGCCGGCCGATCTTCCGCGCTGGCGGCAGAGCCGGGACGCGATCTACCGGCAGATCATGCGACAGGGCTGGTCGGCCGAACGCGGGGCGTTCGCCCAAGGGCTGGGCAGCGACGTACTCGATGCGTCCGTGCTGATGATGCCGATGGCCAAGTTCATCTCGCCCGCCGACCCCAAGTGGCTCTCGACCCTGGATGCGCTCACCACGGATCTGGTCTCCGACTCGTTGGTCTACCGCTACGATCCGGAGGCCAGCCCGGACGGCCTGCGGGGTTCCGAGGGCACGTTCTCGATCTGCTCGTTCTGGTACGTCGAGGCGCTCACCCGCGCCGGACGCCTGGAGGAGGCCCGGCTGGCCTTCGAGAAGATGCTCACCTACGCCAACCACCTCGGTCTCTACGCCGAGGAGATCGGCCGGACCGGTGAACAACTCGGCAACTTCCCACAGGCGTTCACCCACCTTTCGCTGATCAGCGCCGCCTTCAACCTCGACCGCGTCCTCGGCTGAGTGCCATGGCCGACCCGGCCGCCGGGCAGGCCCGAATGCCCCGGGCGAGCGCGGAAGGGGCGGGGGCGGCGGGCGCGCCTCCGCCCCCGGCGGCAGGCGGTGTCAGTCGCCGGAGCAGTCCGTGCACCGTCGCGGGCGCAGCCCGTCGAGGATGATGCTCAGGTAGCGGCGCCAGTCGGTGACCCCGGCCTGCACGACGTGGCAGAGGCCGATGTAGAGCGGTGACACGTCCGCGACGGTCAGGTCCTCTCGCACCGAACCCTCGGCCTGGGCGCGCTTGAGCACCTTGTCGGTGAGCTCGTTGAGTTCGGTGATCGCCCCCGCGTCGAACGTGCTGCCGCCGACTATCGCGGTGACCGTCTCCGCGTAGCCCCGGTCCTGTTCCTGCATGATTCCGCAGAACTCCAGGGAGCGGGCAAGGCCGTGCCAGGGGTCGGGGTCGGGGAGCACCTCGTTCCTGAGGAAGTCCAGGGTCTGTTGGAACCGGTGCTCCACGATCGCTTCCGCCAGTGATTCCTTGGTCGGGAAGTGGCGGTACACCGTCCCGACACCCACTCCGGCCCTGCGGGCGATGTCGCCCATCTGCGCGTCCCGGCCGGACTCGGAGAAGGCGGCCCGTGCGGCGTCGAGCACCTTGAGCCGGTTGCGGGCGGCGTCGGAACGCAGTTTGCCGCCGGTGGGTGTGCTGGCAGGGGGAGGGGTGTTTGACAAGGGGAACCGCGCTTCCGTATCGTCGCTATTCGGAACCGTGAGTCCGATTCCGGTTACCACTTTAACCCACAGGAGTGTATTCCTCCCATGGCCATGCCTCCCACCTCCTCCTTATCGTCCCCGGATCCTCTCCGCTGGAAGGCGCTCGGCGTCCTGGCCGTCGCCCAGTTGACGGTGGTGCTCGACGCCTCGATCGTGAACGTCGCGCTGCCCTCGATCCAGCGGGACCTGCACTTCGCCGACTCCGACGTCCAGTGGATCGTCAACGCCTATGCACTCGCCTTCGGTGGCTTCCTGCTGCTCGGCGGCCGGACCGCCGATCTGCTCGGACGGCGGAGGGTGTTCATGACCGGACTCGGTCTGTTCGCCGCCACGTCGCTGCTCGGGGGTCTCGCACCGACTGCGGGCCTGCTGATCGCCGCCCGGGTGGGGCAGGGCCTCGGCGCCGCGATCATCGCGCCCGCCGCACTGTCCATCGTCACCACGACCTTCACCGAAGGCGCCGAGCGCAACAAGGCCCTCGGCATCTGGGGCGCGCTCGCCGGAGCGGGCGGTGCCATCGGCGTGCTGCTCGGCGGCGTGCTCACCGAGTGGGCGGGCTGGGAGTGGGTGATGTTCGTCAACGTGCCGATCTGCGTCGTCGCCGCCGTCCTCACCCCGCGCCTCGTCCGCGAGAGCCGCGGCCACGAACGCACCGGCATCGACTTCGCCGGTGCCGCACTGGTCACCGGCGGTCTCAGCGTGCTGGTCTACGCACTCGTGGACGCCGAGCGGGCGGGTTGGGGCTCGGCCAGGACCATCGGGCTGCTGTGCCTTTCGGCCGTCCTGCTGCTGGTCTTCGCCCTGGTCGAACTGCGCCTCGTCAAGCACCCGGTGATGCCGTTGCGGATCTTCCGCAACCGCAACCTCTCCAGCGCCAACGCGGTGTCCCTGCTGGTGGGCGCCGCGCTGCTGTCGATGTTCTTCTTCATCTCCCTCTACCTCCAGCAGGTGCTCGGCTTCTCCGCACTCGAGGCCGGACTGTCCTATCTGCCCTTCTCGGCGGCGAGCATCATGGCCGCCGGTGCGGCCTCGCAGCTGGTGACCAAGGTCGGGCCCAAGCCCGTCCTCGCCGGCGGCCTGGCACTCACCGCGGTGGGACTGCTGCTGTTCACCCGTATCCCCGCCGACGGCACGTTCGCCGGGGACGTGCTCCTGCCCTCGGTGGTCGCGGCACTCGGACTCGGGTTCTCGTTCGTGCCCGTGACCATCGTCGCCGTCTCCGGTGTGACACCGCAGGAGTCGGGCCTGGCCTCCGGACTCATCAACACCACCCAGCAGATCGGCGGCGCACTCGGCCTCGCCGTGCTCTCCTCGGTGGCCAACGCCCGTATCAGGGAGCTCCTTGAGGGCAAACAGCCCAGCGGCCCGGCCGTGGCCGACGCGATGACGGAGGGCTTCCGGCTCGCGTTCGCCGTCGGAGCGGGTTTCGCCCTGCTCGGCGTGCTGATCACCCTGCTGGCCGTACCCCGGGGCGAGCGCTCCGTGCGCGACGACGTGCCGGTGACGCTGGTCTGACGGACGGCGGCACCCGGACGCGCGACGGCGCTCACCCTGCCCTCGACGGGTACGGGGTGAGCGCCCTCGCGTGCTCCCTGCAAGACGGTGAATCAGTAGGACAGCCCCGGGCAGTACACCCCCTGCTGCGGCGCCGTGTACGAGCCGCGCACCACCAGCGTCTCCAGCCGCTCCAGGGTGATGCCCCGGGTACGGAACGCCCAGCTCAGGGTCTCGGGCAGCAGCCGGCCCGGGATGCGCAGCCGGGGCGCCGGGCCGTCGGGGACGGCCCGGCGCATCAGCTCGCCGGCGCCCGTGTACAGGGCCCGGGCCGCGGCCTGCGAGAGCGCCGTCAGGTGGCCCAGGTCGGACAGGCCCGTGGTGTAGCCGGCGATCGCACCGCTCGACCGGTCCACGACCACGTACGGCTGGGACCAGCCGAAGGCCCGCTTGGCCGCCATGTGGATCTCTCCGTCCCGCACATGGCCGTTGACCGAGCGGTACAGCTCCTGGCACGCGGGCACGTCGTCCTCGGTCATCGCGCGCACCGTGAACCCCGCCATGTTCGCCGGGGTGGGCGGTGCGTACCCGGTGACCAGGGACAGCTGCTCGTACGGTACGAAGCCGAGCGAGGAGTAGAGCCGGTACGCGCCCAGGTTGTTGGTCACCTGGACGGCACGGACCGAGTCCCGCTCGTGCCGGGCGGCCGCGCCGACCACCTCGTCCATCAGCAGCCGGCCCACGCCGCCGCCCTGTGCGTCGGGCGCGACACTGAGCGGGCCGAAGGCGGCGACGGACTCGCCCAGGACCAGGAAGTTGGAGCCCGTCACGGAGCCCGTGCCGTCGAGCGCCACATAGGCGAGGCAGCCCGGGGCCGCGAGCCGGTCCCGGAACATCTCCGTCACCTCGTCCACCGACGACCACTCCGGAGCGAGACCGAGCGAGGCGTTCAGGGTGTTGAAGGCGTCGAAGCAGATGCCCGCCATCGCCGGAAGGTCCTCCCACGCCGCCTCCCGGACCCGGAAGCCCTGCGCACCGCCGTCCACGGCATCGCCGCCCGGCTCGGGGAAGTAGCCGACACGGACGAAGAACCCGACGTACTTCTCGAAGAGTTCACGCGTCATCGGCGGGCAGTCGACGCCGGTGCCGGCCAGCAGCTCCCGGGTCTGCGAGGTGTCGACGGACAGGTAGTGGTTGCGTCCGCTGTAGATGGTCGACTCGAACGCGTCGATCATCGGGACCATCGCGTTGTCACGGTCGGCGCGGATGCGCTGCACCCAGGCGTCCCAGCGGAGTTCGTCCAGGCGGTAGCCGAGGGAGCGGAGGGACTCCGTCATCTCGGAGAACGGCAGATGCGTTCCGTTGGCGAGGTGGTGGTTGCGGCCCGCCGCCCGGTCGTCGCGGGACAGCCGCAGGATCGCCGCGCTGACGTGGTCGACCGGCACCAGATGGAAGATGCCGGCGGGATCCTCCGGTACGGCACCGGCCTGCACGATGCCCTTCATGCTCAGCCAGACGAAGTCATGGGTCTGGCAGAAGCCGCGCTCCGAGTCGCCGGAGATCTCGTCCACCCGGTAGATCGAGACCGGCAGGCCCCGCCCTCTGGCGAGTTCGATGATCTGCTCCGCCACCAGCTTCGTCTGCCGGTAGCCGGATGACAGCGCCTCGGCGGGGCCCGGTGGATCGGTCACTTGGAGAGCCTTTCCGGGGACCGCCTCCGCGGCGAACACACCGGTGGACGAGACGTGGTGGACGGGCACGGTGCGGTGGCGTGCGGCCAGGCGCAGGATCTCCGCGGTGCCCGAGACGTTCGCGTCCTTCAACGCCGAGTACGGGTAGAGGCCGTTGACGGTCGCGGCGGCGTGGTAGACGCTGTCCACGCTGCGGGCGAGGGCGTCGAAGTGTTCGGGGGCCAGCCCCAGCAGTGGCTGGGCGAGATCGCCGACGACCACGGACAGCCGGTCCGTGTCGATGCCGTCCCAGAACTCGTACCACTCCAGGTTCTTCCGCAGCCGCGCCCACGCGTCCGCCTCGTCGGCCCCGCGCACCAGACAGTGCACGGTCGCGCGGGTCGTCCGCAGCAGATCGCGCAGCAGGTACGCGCCCAGGAATCCGGTCGCACCGGTGAGGAGCACGTCCCGCGGGTCGTCCGCGACCCGGATCACCTCGTCGGCGGGGGAGATGTCCGCCGCCAGGACGACCTCGGCGGCGAAGTCCACCGCGTTCTCGTCGGCGCCCGGCGCGGTGGACACCGCGGCCAGCACCTTCGCGAGCAGGTGGTCGGCGAGCACCGCCAGGGTCGGATGCTCGAAGACGAGCGTCGGGCGCAGGCTCACCCCGCAGAAGTCGCTGAACTGGTTGCGCATCTCCACGGCCATGAGGGAGTCGACGCCGAGGTCGAGGAACGGCACGTCGGGGTCGATGGCGTCCGCGCCGTCATGGCCGAGCACCGCCGCGACCCGAGTGGCGATCCGGTCCATCATGTGGAGGAGCTGCTTCTCCTCGTCCAGTCCGGCGAGCACGCCGGCCAGGCGGGCGGCGACCTCCGGGCGCTCACCCGGCTTGAGCACCCGCCCGGACGGGGCGGCCTCCTCGGCCGCGGTCGGCACCGGTGCCGGGGTGGGAGCGGCGAGCGCGGGCAGCCAGTGGCGCTTGCGCTGGAAGGCGTAGGTCGGCAGCGTGATGTGGCGGGCGGCGGTGCCGTCGAAGAACGCCGCCCAGTCGACCGGGACACCGGCGGTGTGGAGCGCGGCGGCGACACCGACGGCGGTCGCGGCACCGGGCCGGTCACGCCGGGAGACCGGCAGCGCACGGTGGTCGTCCGTCCGGTCACCCCCGCCGGCGTCGTCGGCGACCTGACGCACCAGGGCCGTCAGGGAGCCGTCCGGGCCCAGTTCGACGAAGGTGTCGGTGCCCCGCTCCCGCAGTGTCCCCACCGCGGCGGCGAACCGGACGGCCGAGCGCAGCTGCCCGGTCCAGTACGCGGGTGTCATCAGTTCCGCACCGGCGAGGCGGCCGGTGACCGTGGAGACGATCGGCAGCTCCGGCGCACGGAAGGTGACGGTCCGGGCCACGGCCTCGAACTCCTCCAGCACCGCGTCCATCCGGGGCGAGTGGAAGGCGTGACTCACCGTCAGGCGCTTGGTCCTGCGGCCCTGTTCGGCCACCGCCCGGGCGACCTCCGCCGCGGCGTCCTCGTCGCCCGAGACCACGACGGACCGGGGCGCGTTCACGGCGGCGATCCCCAGCCGGGACTCCCTGCCGGCGAGCAGCGGCAGGACCTCGTCCTCCGTGGCCTCCAGCGCGATCATGGCACCGCCTTCGGGCAGCGCCTGCATCAGCTCGCCCCGGGCGGTGACCAGCCTGGCCGCGTCCGCCAGCGAGAACACCCCGGCGACATGCGCGGCGGTCAGTTCGCCGAGGGAGTGGCCGGCGAGCGCGTCGGGACGCACCCCCCAGGACCGCAGCAGCGCGAACTGCGCCACCTCCAGCGCGAACAGGGCGGGTTGGGCGAAACCGGTGCGATGGATGCGCCCGTCGTCCGCCGCCTCGCCGGCGGCGAGGAGCAGCTGCCGTACCTGCGGCGCCAGATGGGCGCACACCGTGTCCAGCGCTTCGGCGAACACCGGGAACGCCTCGTACAGTTCACGTGCCATGCCGGCCCACTGGGAGCCCTGGCCCGTGAAGAGGAACGCCGTGGTCCGGACGGCCCCGGCGTGACCGGTGGTCAGCCCGGCCGCGGGCTCGCCCTCCGCGAGCGCGCCGAGTGCGCGCAGCAGCCCCTCCGCACCGTCCGCACCGTTCGTGCCGCGGGCGAGGTCCGCGACGACGGCGGCCCGGTGCTCAAGCCCGGCCCGGGACATTGCCAGGGTGCGCCCCACGTCCACGGGATCCCAGTCGGGCTCCGCACGCAGGAACGACTCCAGTCGGCGGGCCTGGTCGCGCAGTGCGGCCGGGGACTTCGCGGACAGCAACCACGGTACGGCGGTGAGCGCTCGGACCGGGGCCGGGGTCTCCTCGGCCGAGGGGGAGCGCGGCGCCTCTTCCAGGACGACATGGGCGTTGGTGCCGCTGATGGCGAAGGAGGACACCCCGGCGCGCCTTGGCCGTCCGTCGGCGGCCGTCCACGGCCGCGCCTCGCCGAGCAGCCGTACGTTGCCCGACGACCAGTCGACGTGCGGTGACGGCTGGTCCACGTGCAGCGTCGCCGGGAGCACGGCGTGCCGCATCGCCTCCACCAGCTTGATGACACCGGCCATGCCCGCGGCGGCCTGGGTGTGGGCGATGTTGGACTTGACCGAGCCCAGCCACAGCGGTCGCTGCGGGTCCCGGCCCCGCCCGTACGCGGCGAGGATCGCCTCGGCCTCGATCGGGTCACCGAGCTTGGTCCCCGTGCCGTGGGCCTCGACCAGGTCGACCTCGTGCGCGGCCACCCTGGCGTTGGCGAGCGCCCGGCGGATCACCCGCTGCTGCGCCCGGCCGCTGGGCGCGGTGAGCCCGTTGGACGCGCCGTCCTGGTTCACGGCGCTGCCCCGGATCACGGCGAGCACCCGGTGGCCCGCCCGCTGCGCGTCCGAGAGCCGTTCGAGCAGCAGCACCCCCGCGCCCTCGCCGAAGGCGGTGCCGTCCGCCGCGTCGGCGAAGGCCTTCACCCGGCCGTCCGGGGCGAGCCCCCGCTGCCTGCTGAAAGTGATCATGTCGTCCGGGGTGGACATCACCGTGACCCCGCCCGCGAGCGCGAGCCGCGACTCACCGGAGCGCAGGGAAGCGCAGGCCAGATGGAGGGCCACCAGGGAAGCGGAGCAGGCCGTGTCGACGGTGACGGCGGGGCCGTGCAGACCGAGGGTGTAGGCCACCCGGCCGGACATCACACTGCCCGACGTGGCCAGGCCGAGATGGCCCTCGTACTCGGACGCGGGCGCGGCGAGCGTGCTGTACGTCTGTCCCTTGGTGCCGACGAAGACGCCGGTCTCCGAGCCGGCCAGGCCGGTCGGGTCGATACCCGCCCGTTCGAAGACCTCCCACGCCACCTCCAGCATCAGCCGCTGCTGCGGGTCCATCGCGGTCGCCTCGCGCGGGGCTATGCCGAAGAAGCCGGCGTCGAACGCGGACGGGTCGGTCAGGAAGCCGCCGCGCGAGACGTAGCTGGTGCCGTGGTGGTCGGGGTCGGGGTCGAACAGGGTGTCCAGTGCCCAGCCCCGGTCGGCGGGGAAGTCCGAGGTGGCGTCCCGGCCTGCGGCGACGAGGTCCCACAGCTGCTCGGGCGACTCCACCCCGCCCGGGAAGCGGCAGGCCATGCCGATGATGGCGATCGGCTCGGCGCCGTCCGGACCAGGCCCTGCGGGGGCCGTACGCTCCGCCGGGAACGCTTCGGCGGGCGTGCGGGTGTCCGAGGGCTCCGTCAGCTCCGCGACCAGCCGGTCCGCGAACGCGGCGGGCGTCGGGTGGTCGAACACCGCGGTCGCCGGGAGCCGCAGCCCGACCAGCGCGCACAGCTGCCGCCCGACCGCCACGACGGCGAGGGAGCCGAGGCCGAGGTCCACGAACGGCCTTGTGGGGGCGACCTGTTCGGCTCCGTCGAGGCCGAGCGCGAGTGCCACCTCGGCGCGCACCAGATCCAGCACCGTCCGGGTCCGCTCGGCCGCTGTCAGCGGCATGAGACGGCCCGCCCACTCGCCCCGGTCGGATTCGGTCTCGCGATCCTCGGTCCCGCCGGTGGACGCCGCACCGAGCAGCCGGGGGTCCGCGTCCGCCAGCAGATGCCGGGTGACCTTCCCGGACGCGGTGCGCGGAACGCGCTCGACGGCGTACACCTTCTCCGGCACCTTGAAGTAGGACAGCCGCGCCCGGCAGTGCTCGAACAGCGCCTGGACGTCGACGCCTTCGGGACCGGGCACCACATATGCGACGGGCACCTCTCCGAGCACCTCGTGGGGCTCCCCGCCCACCGCCGCGTCGGCCACGCCCGGCGCCGTGCGCACCACGTCCTCGATCTCCACGGGGTGGATGTTCTCCCCGCCCCGGATGATCAGTTCCTTGAGACGGCCGGTCAGGGTCACATGCCCGAGGGCGTCCCGGCGGGCCAGGTCGCCCGTGCGGTACCAGCCGTCCCGCAGCACCTCCGCCGTGGCGTCGGGCTGCCCGTGGTAGCCCAGCATCAGGTTGGGGCCGCTGACCCGGACCTCGCCCTCCTCGCCGTCGGGCACCTCGGCACCGGAACCGCCGTCCACCAGGCGGATGTCCACCCCCGGAACGGGCGGCCCGGCCGCCCCGGCGACCCGGTCACCCGTCGGCCGGTTTGAGGTGATCGCGCCGGTCTCGGTCGATCCGTACTGGTCCACCAGCGGGACCCCGAACGCCTCCTCGAAACGGCTGCCGAGGGAGGCGCCGCTGGCCGAACCGGCGACGAACCCCAGCCGCAGCGAGGGCAGCCGGGTGTGCTCCTGACGGGCACGGTCGAGCAGGTAGTGGTACGTCGTCGGCACCCCGGCGAGGAAGGTCACCCCGTCGTTGCGCAGTGCGTCCAGCACCTCGGAAGGGGCGAAGCCGCTCATCAGCCGGGCGCCGGCGCCCACGGCCACGACCGCCATGACGCACAGGTTCTGCCCCAGGCCGTGGAACAGCGGCATCGGCCACAGCAGCCGGTCGTCCTGCGTCATCCCGAGCACACCCACGTGGCAGGCCTCCACCAGCCACAGCGAGCTGCGCAGGGAGTAGAGCACCCCCTTGGGGCGGCCGGTGGTGCCCGAGGTGTAGAGCATCCAGGCCGGAGCGTCGAGCGGGCTCTCCTCGGGCACCGGGCCGTCGTACGCGGTGGTCGCGAGCGTCTCGTACGGGGTGATGTCAGCGGCGGCGCCGGAGGTGGCGTCGGCGGAGGTGGTGACACCGGCGGACGCGTCCGCCGGTGTCACGGGGGAGTCGCCGGTGAGCACGATCGAGGGCCGGGACAGGCCGGACGCGGCCGCCGCGCGCAGCAGCACGTCGAGCCGTGCCGGGTCGCACAGCACCACCGATGCCCCGGAGTCCCGCAGGAAGTGGACCAGTTCGGCCTCGGACGCCTGCGGATTCAGCGGCACGGTGATGCCGCCCGCCCGTATGACGGCAAGGCAACTCTCCACCATTTCCACGCTGTTGCCCATGAGGACGGCGGCGCGGCCGCCCTTCTCCAGCCCCAGCGCGGAAAGCCGGCCGGCGAGCCGAGAGGTCCGCAGATCCAGTTCCCGGTAGCCGACGCCCCGCCGGGCGTCGGCAAAGGCCACCTTGTCCCCGATCCGGGCGGCGTGTCCGCCGAGCAGTTCGGACAGCGGACGGATCAGCGAAGGGGTCGTATCAGGAGCCATGTCATCGCACCTCTCGGCTCTGTGGTTCAGCGCTTGGTCAGACGGTTGCGGTCGTGCCGTCAGCGAACGGCCAGCACGGTCCTGGTCGGGCAGGAGAACTCCAGGGAGCCGTCCGGCCCCGCGAGCACCCGCAGCGCCTCGCGCGCCTCGTCGGTCGCCTCGGCCACCCGCTCCGGAGGCACCAGGTCCCACTGCATGCGGGTGGTCACGGTCTTGGTCCACGCCAGGTAGTCGTCGATGGTCTCGAAGCGGGAGTCCGCCGGGACATGGCGGATCCGCACATCGCTGAAGCCGGCGGCGAGGAAGGCGGCGGCCGTGGACTCCTCACTGACCAGCGGGCCGCCGAGACCCAGGACCACCTGCCACGGGTCGTCCACACCCTCGGGGAGGTACTTGGCGAGCACTCCCGCGAGGATCTCGGCGGACTCCCAGCCCGCGGCCAGCCTGCCGTTCTCGGTGGGGAAGGTGGTCGCGGCGAACCTGCCCCCGGGGCGCAGCGCCGCGACGGCGCAGGACAGGGCCTTCTCCGCCTCCGGCAGCAGGAACAGGACCATACCGGCGCTGGCCGCGTCGAACGGCTCGGCGAAGGCGAAGTCCTGGGCGTTGCCCAGCTCCGCGCGGGCCCAGCCGGACACCCCGCGGGCCTCGATGTCCGCCGTGCAGGCGTCGACCATGCCCTGGGCCTGGTCGAAGCCGAGCACGAAGCCCTCCGGCCCCACCGCGTGGGCGATCGGGAACAGGCAGGCGCCGCGCCCGCAGCCGATGTCGAGCACCCGCTCGCCCGGCGAGAGCTCCAGTGTGTCGGCGATCATCTTTCCCAGCGGATGGAAGATCATCTGACCTGCGGACTCGTACTGCTCGGCGGCCTTGTCGTATGCGTCCCTCACCAGTGAGGTGATGCGGAGGTCCTCGGTCATGACGCGCTCTCTTCCTGCTCTTCCTGGGACTGCGGATTGTCGGATGTCACCGGCCGCACGATGCAGCCGAGACGGAATTCGGCACAATGCGTTTCGCCCGCCACGCGCCACCACAACCGGTCCGGGGTGGGCAGCATTTCGGACACGACGACTTCCCCTTCGGGAAGTCGCGCGATATCGATCACCGACAGCGGGTCGGCGAAATCGACGTACAGCGGCTTGGGTTCGGCCGGATGCTTCACGTAGACATGGCGCGGAATTCCCTGGGCGGCCCGGAGCCGCTGCACGGCCAACCACTGGGTGACGGTGTCCCCGGTCCTTTCCGGAGTCCTTTCCGGAATGCTCAGCCGCCAGCGGGCACGCTGGATCACGACACCGTCCACGACGATCCTGGGGGTGTACGCCCCGAGGTCGACCGGCACCGGGACCAGCGCGGGCCTGGACACCGCGCGGTGCAGCGTCGACGAGAGGTCGCCCGGGTAGAGCAGCCGCCGCCGGCCGTCCACCACCACCGCGTCGGCCGAAGCGGGCACGACGGCGTCCGCGATCGGCACCACATCGGCCCGGTCCTTGCCCGAGAGGCCACTCAGTTCGATGGCGGCACCGGGAAGTTCGGGGGTCACATGGGCACTGCGACGGCGCGAGACGATGGTCGCGGCCGTCCCGGGCGGCACGGCTCGCGCCACCCGCTCGGTGAAGCCACCCCACAGCCCGTCCGGGTCGCTGTGCAGCGGACGCTCCAGCCCCCCGAAGATCGAGCTGCAGTCGTCGTGCAGCTCCGAGAGCACCCAGGTGGCGGTGGCCGGGTCGGGGCCCGCCACCATCAGGTCGGGGCTCGGGAGGCACGCGTCATCGGGGCCGTACGACACGGTGTCCCACAGCGGCGCCAGCGCCTCGGCCAGCTCGCTCCGGCTCAGCTCCACGACCGGCGGGCGGCCGTCGGCCGATCCCGCGGCCTCCACGGCCCGCCCGACCAGTCGGCGCAGCGCCGCGTCCAGCCGGTCGCGGCGCGGTGAACGGGCGGGTATCTCCCGTACGGCCAGCGCGGCAAGCGGCGCCGGGGCGCCCCCCAGCTCGGCACGCAAGGCGTCGCGGGCGTCCTCCCTGGCCAGCAGCGCCGCGAGGAACGTCAGCGGGAACACCGCCTCGGTGACCTCCCGGATGCGCTCCACGATCGGCGCCCCGAAGCCGACCCGCTCGCTCACCGGACTCGACCTGTCCTCGTGGAACAGCTCGCGGTCGGCGTAGTGCCGGCCGCTGTCCTGCGACACCTGCCCGCCGTCCTGCGCGCGGGCCGCCCGTACGGCGACGAGGTGCGCCGCCCGTTCGGGCCAGGCCGCCTCCGCGTACTTGTCGCGGACCTCCGCCAGGTTCACCACCGTGTCCGTGGGGTGTTCGGCCGCCAGCCTGGTCAGCGCGTGCAGCTCGGTGGCCGGCAGCCGCCAGGGGGAGACGACCAGCGCCGGTCCGAGTGCCTTCACCAGCTTGGCCGCGTACGCGTCTTCCGCCCCCGCCTGATGCGGGGGCGGCACGCGACCTGCGGCGCCGACGAGCGAGTCGAGCCGGCTCCCCGGCGCCGCGCAGGCGGCACTCCACAGCGCCAGCGCGGGCGCCGCGACCTTGAACCTGCGCCCGTCCACGGTCCGTTCCAGCACCGGGGAGGAGTCCGGCCGGCGGAACAGCGGACTGGGCCACACGCGCTGCCGTGTCAGCGGCACCTCACGGGCGGCCTGCTCGCGCAGCTCCTCCACCAGCCAGGCACTCGCCTCCACCACGACCTTCTCGCGGCCGGGCGCGCCGACCAGCAGGGCCTCGTCCTGCTCCGGCACCAGACGGCCGAACAGCACCGGGCCGAAGAACGAGACGGTCTCGCACTTGGTTGCGAACCGGCGCAGGTAGCGGTGCAGGGTGTCGACCTGACGGCGCAGGGACCGCGGCAGGGCGCCGCCCTCGTCCCGCGCCTGCGCCCAGCCCGGATGCGTCAGCGGCGGTGTCTCCAGGGCCGTGTGGTGGAACGAGGGGTTCGACACGAACACGGCGTGCCCGAAGTCGTCGCGGCCGGCGGCCTGCGCGGTGTGCAGCCGGGCTCGCAGCAGTGCCGCTTCCAGCTCGGTCCCGGCTGCCGCCAGCCGCTCGCCGAGCGCGGCGACCAGGGCGTTCCAGCGCGGCGCCCAGTCCGGCGCGCCGGTCGCCGCGAGGACCGATGCGCACCGCTCGTCCAGGGGCGCGCCCTCGTCCACCAGGCGGCGGCAGCTCTGGAGGGCCCGCAGCGACCGCTGGCGCGGTTCGACCGTCCGTACGGCCTCCCGCAGCCCCGGCCACAGCCGGTCCAGGAAGTGCGCACGCTCGGCGGCGAGCGCCTGCTCCGCCGCGAGCACACCGGCGGCGGTGCCGAGCAGCTCCCCGGAGGCGAGCCCGTCCAGGAGCGCGGCCGGGAAGCCGGTCGCGCGCAGCAGCGACCAGGGCATCATCTCGACCGAGAGTTCCCCGTTCCCCGCCCGCACGCTCCATGTCAGTGACGCCATGTCAATTCTCCAGACTGGTCTCGCTTTTCGTCGGAGACTCCGGTAGGAAGGAAAAGGCTCGGAAATTGTCCGGCCGTCCAGCCGACGACGAGCCAGGTAATGCGGAGGGGAAAGAGAAGATGCGAATCTCGTCTCGGATCATGCGTGGTTGCCGCGAAAGCGTCGACCGCGCCGAACACAAACTGATCGCACTGTCGAGGAGTATTCACGCCGAGCCGGAGACCGCGTTCAAGGAGCACCGCAGCGCCGCCAAGGTGAGCGGCCTGCTGCGGGACGAGGGATTCGACGTCGTGCCCGGCGCCGGCGGCCTGGACACCGCGTTCACCGCCCGCTACGGCAACGGCCCGCTCACGGTCGGGCTGTGTGCGGAGTACGACGCCCTGCCGGGCCTCGGCCACGCCTGCGGACACAACATCATCGCCGCCTCGTCGGTGGGCGCGGCCCTGGCGCTGAGGGACGTGGCCGACGAACTCGGCATCACCGTCATGGTGCTGGGCACCCCGGCCGAGGAGGAGGGAGGCGGCAAGATCACCATGCTGGAGGCCGGTGTCTTCGACGAGGTGTCGATGGCGATGCTCGTCCATCCGGCCCCCGAGGACAACTGCGCTCCCCGCCCCCTCGCACTGGTCGAGCTCGAAGTCCGCTACACCGGACGCGAGTCGCACTCCGCACTCGCCCCGCACCTGGGCGTCAACGCCGCCGACGCCCTGACCGTGGCGGAGGTCGCCGTCGGCGTGGGCCGCCAGCACTTCGAGCCGCGGCAGCAGGTGCACGGCATCGTGACCCGGGGCGGCGAGGTACCCAACGTGGTCCCCGCGCACACGAGCGCCCTGTACAACCTGCGCGCCGCCGACATGGAGTCCCTGGAGCGTCTCGAAGCACGCGTCAGGGCCTGCTTCGAAGGCGGTGCCGTCGCCACCGGCTGCACCCACGAGGTCCGCTCGACACCCGCGTACGCCGAACTGGCCCACGATCCTTTCCTGGTGGCGGCCTACCGGGCAGCGGCGACCGAACTGGGCCGCCCCCTGGTGTCCCCGGAGGAGGAGCGCGCGATGCCCACCGGCAGCACCGACATGGGCAACGTCAGCCGTGTCCTGCCCAGCGTGCACCCCAGCATCGGCATCGACAGCGGCGGCGCGGTCAACCACCAGCCGGAGTTCGCCCGGGCCTGCGTGACCCCGGCCGCCGACCGGGCGCTGCTCCAGGCATCCGTCGCACTGGCCTGGACCGCGGCGCAGGCCGCCGAGGACGACCAGGCCCGGGAGCGGCTGCTCGCGGCCCACGCGGCCCGCCGTGGCGCGGACCGCACGGCCGGCTGACCGCCGCCGTCCGGGCCGGCCCCGGCGGGGCGGTGCGGGCCCCCCCGCGGCGGCGGGGGGGCGGGCGGGGGGGGCCCCGGAGGTCGGGAGAGCGGGGGGGTGTGTCCGCGTGTGCGCCCCCGCCCCCCGCCGCCCGCGCCGGGCCCCCCCCCCCCCGCCCGCCCCCCCCCCCCCGCCCGCCCCCCCCGGCCGGGGCCGCCCCCCACGCCCCGGCTGCGGCGGTGCTGCGGCCGGGGTGGCCCGATGCCCCCACGGGTGCGGGGCGTGCGGGGGTCACGGAAGCCGCACCACCGTCTCGCCCTCGGCGGTGTCGATGTGCACCGCCGAGATGCGGGGCCCGGCCGCGGGGTCGACGACGACGTCGAGCGCAGCGAGTCCGGGCCACCGGTGCGCCCAGTCCCGCTCCTGCTCCCGCGCCCGGCCCGTCTCAAGGCGCCGCAGCGACTTCGGGCACACCCGGTGCCCGGCCGCCTTGAGATCGCCCGGCACCCGTGCCGCGCGCGCCTCCGGGTCGCCGTAGCTCAGGAAGAACGGCAGCACCCGGCTGCGCCACGACAGGTCGAACGCCGCCTCCGCCCACGGCACACGCCGGCCGTCGGCGCGGACCGACTCGCCGCGGAAGAGGTCCGGATCCGCTCCGGTGACCGTCTCCACCTCGCGTGCGGTGGACTCGATGTCGTCGGTCAGCGCCGCCCAGTTGAGGAAGTCCGGCCCGTCCGCGGTCCGTTCCAGGAACAGCCGACCGAAGTCCTCGCTCGCCAGCTGCCGTTCGTCGTGGGTGACGAGCAGTTCCAGGTACTGCACGTCGGGCGTGTCGAAGGGCACCACCCAGCTCGCCGTGCCGTCCGGGTTGGGGCTGCCGTCGGTGATGCCGAACCCGTACTGGTCCCACAGCAGTTCGCGCAGCGGCTCGATGGTCCGCGCGCCGAGGATCACATGGTCGATGCGCATCAGGAGGCACCGCCCAGGGCGTGCGAGGGGCACATGCTGTACGGCAGGGCGTCCCAGTCGTCACCGACCAGGCCGGCCGCCATGCCCTTGCCGGTGGCGCGCGCCGAGAGCAGCCCGTGCCCGGCGTGGCCGGCCGACAGGAAGATCCGCTCGTGGCCGGGCAGTGCGCCCGCCAGCGGCCGTCCGGTGCCGGACACCGGACGCAGCCCGGCCCGGAGCTCCACGGGCACCGACTCCGCGAGCCCCGGCATGGCGGTCGTGGCGAACCGCAGCAGATGCGCGATGCCCTGGGTGGTCACGTGCTCGGCGAAACCCGCGTCCTCCTCCGTCGCACCGACGATCACGTCGTCACCGACGCCGGGCGCGAGGTAGTACGCGGAGGACAGGATGCAGTTCAGCTCCTCGTCGGTGCGCAGCACCGCCATCTGCCCACGCTGCGGCCCGATCCCGGTCGCCTCGGCCAGGCCCTTGCCTGAGCTCCAGGCGCCGGCGGTGATCACCACCCGGTCCGCGCCGAGCGTCCCGTCGGAGGTCACCACCGAGACGGACGCGCCCTCCTCGCGCACCTCCCGCACCGTGACGCCCTGCCGCCAGTCGACGCCCCGGGCCACGCACCGGCGCCGTACGGCGTCCAGGTAGCGGCGGCCGTCGATCATCAGCCCGTCCGGGTCGAGGAGGTAGCGCCTGCTGGTCGGCAGCTTGAGCCCGGGCGTGGCCTGCGCGAGGGCGTCGCCCTCCACCCAGTCGCCGACGCCGAGGCCGTCCAGCACGTCGCCGTGGGCCTCCACGTCCGTCTCGCGCAGGGCGCGCAGGATGGGCCTGGCCACGCTGAACGCGCCGTACTCCGGCTCCAGCCGGGCGACATCGGCGTCCAGGTCCCGCTTGGCGGTCCGCAGCCAGTCGTAGAACTCCCGGTCGGTGAGGTAGCGCAGCGAGGGGACCGCCACGCCCGCCGCGCGGTTGGTCGAGTGCCCGGGTTCGGTACCGGAGTCGAGGACGCGGACCGACGCCCCGCTGTCGCTCAACTCCTCGGCGAGGCAGGCACCGACGATGCCTCCGCCGATGAGCGTGAAGTCAGGGGTTGATGACGGTGACGACGGCATGTCCTGCACCTTCCATTTCGGCCGCGCCGGCGAGTACCAGCGAGCGGGTGGTCACGTCGCTGTCGCTGTGGACAGCCATGGGTGGGCCGGCCAGGCCGCGGGCCTGGCGCAGCAGATGGACGGGTTTGCCCTTCAGGGCGAGGCGGAACCAGCGGCCGGGCCGGTCCGCGACCCTGGCCAGGCACTGGAGCCGGACGGTGCCGTCGCCGTGGTAGCGCTGGAGTCCCTCCACGCACCAGACGAGTTCCACCGCGTCCGGGGGCACCTCGGCCCGCGGGCCGTCGAGTTCGAGCCGGGCCAGCGGCGGCGGGCCGAACCCGCCGGTGTCGTGGTCCCACACGGCCCGGCCGGGCGCTATGCCCTCGGCGAGCGGGGGCGGCGGACAGATCCGGCCGCCGTCCACCAGGACGGTGGGCAGCGCCGGGTCGCCCCGGTCGTCCCGTCCCGACCCGGGCGGCGCCGCCGGCAGGTCGGTCAGCGTCAGCCCCGGCAGTACGCGCCGCCCCGCCAGCCGGCCGGCGGTCGCGCGACCCCCGCGCGAGGTCAGGGAGAACGCCGCACCGGCCACCAGCACCGACGCCGCGGACGGCCGCAGCAGCAGCGGCCGCTCGCGCCAGTCGTCCGGCGGGTCGGCCGACACGAACGGCTCCGAGAGCGCCCCGAGTTCGTCCCAGGGCAGCGCCTCCACGAGCGCGGCCGGATCCCCCTGGCTGCTGGTCCCGAGCAGCACCGGACCGCCGGGGGTCTCGACGCGGGCCAGCAACTCGGCCCGCCTCGACACCGGCAGACCGTCGCTGTCACGCCACTCGTGGACCTGCGCCACCGCGCTCTGGAGTCCGGCGACGACCGACGCCGTCCGTTCGGCCGCCTCGGTGAGCAGCAGCCCGGTCTCCTTGCCCGCGTCCTGGTCCGTCGGCCCGGCGACCCGCCGGGAGCCGGTGACCCGGCCCGTCGCGTCCCGTTCGACGCGCAGGGTGTCGAGCGAGACGGTCAGCCGCGGCGCGCCGCGGGTGGGCGTGACGATTCCGGAGGCACGTGTCCGCATCTCAGCCACGGGCCACCGCCCGCAGCCCGACGAGTCCGGCCGGCAGCCGGAATCCGGCGTTCGCGAACGACACCGGCACCGGGTACTGCCCCAGCTTTCCGCAGCCTCCGGTGGCCCGCAGATAGGCGGCGACCCGGTGCTCGTAGGGCCGCAGACCCGCGAGCACCCGCGCCCCGTCACCGGTCACCGTCAGCGGGCCCAGCCGGGCGGTGCTGCCGTCGGCGCGGTGCAGCAGGGAGAACGGGGCGTGGAAGACGAAGGCGCCCGAGGCGATGTTCATCATGTCCAGCCGCAGCCCGTACGGGGCGATCCAGTCGCCCGTGGGCGGCTCCGGCTCGGCCGCGGGATCGATCACGGCCACGGTGTGGGTCATCCGGGGGATCGCCGGATGCCGGTAGCTCTGTTTGCGTCCGTGGCCCGTGCCGGGGCCGCCGCCGAGCAGGGAGGCGAGCGCCCGGTCGGTCATCGGCTGCCCCACCGTGCCCCGGTCGATCAGCCGCAGGGTGCGGCACGGGGTGCCCTCGTCGTCGAACGGACTGCGGTAGCCCGGTCCGTCGTGCGCACCGCCGTCGAGCACCGACAGCCACGCGGGTGCGACGGGCTGTCCGGCGCGCGCCCCGAGATAGCTCGTTCCGGACGCGACCACGTCGGCTTCCATCGGGTGGCCGACGATCTCGTGGAAGAACGCCCCGGCGAGGCCGGGCAGCAGGACGAGGTCGGCGCCGTCGGGGAGTTCGGTGGCGAGCGGCAGTGCGAGGCGTTCGCGCACCGCATCGGCCGTCCGCACGGCCGCGTCCCTCAGCCCGTCCGGGTCGGACCCCGCAGGGGGGCACAGCAGCGACCGGGAGTGGACGGTGCCGTCGTCACCGGTCAGCCTGGTCTCCAGGGTCGTGACGATCCGCTCCGTGGTGTCGACGCGTTCCGTGCCGCCCGCGGCGACGTGCTGCTGGGCCACACCCAGGGTCAGCTCCGCGCCGGTGTCGCCGGCGATCCCGGCGAGCTCGGCGCGCAGCTCGGGGGTCAGCTCGAACAGCGGCCGTTCCTGCACCTCGCGCAGTGCGTCGGCGGCCTCCGGGCTCGCCACGGCGGCGCCCGGGGCCAGCAGGTCGTCGCCGTCGGCGAAGCGGTGTTCGGTGAAGCCCCGGGCGAGGTGCCGTTCGACGCTCATCCCGCGTACCGAGGTCCGCTCGGTGGAGATGGTGCCGTCCGGGAGCACATCGGCCCGCATCCGCAGCGAGTGCTCGGCGAAGAGCGTGGTGTGCGTCATCGCGTGCTGCTCCCGCCGCTGCTCCTGCCGATGATCTGCATCCGCAGCTCGCTGGTGTAGCGCCGGCCTTCGCTGTCGCGCAGCCACAGCTCGTCCGGTCCCGGCGCCATCCGCTCCACGCCCAACTGCTCGGCGTCGCGCGCCACATGGCTGATCAGGTCCGCCGCGAGCGGTGAGGCCAGGTCGATCAGATACGGCTTGCGCTCGTGGGCGCTGCGGCAGAAGACGAACCGTGTCCCCGTGTCCCGGGCCAGCCTGCGCAGCGCGAGGAACCGCGCTTCGGGTTCCGGTGCCGCGAGCGCCGCGGTGGGCACCTGCCACCGGGACCGCTGCAGGACGACCGACCCCAGGGCCACTTCGGGCTGTGCGTCCTCGGTGGTGAAGGTGGGGTGGAGCACCTGCGGATGCGAAAGGGCGGCGATGGGGGCGTACTTGACGAAGTCGCTCAACGGGACGTACGCGCTGACCGTCCTGCCGTCCGGATCGTGCAGGGTGACCTCGTGCGGCCCGATGCGGACCGTGAGGTCTTCCGGCTTCAGCAGCTCCGGCTGATCGTGGTCGGTCCAGGTCAGCGGGCGCATCGCGACCTCAGGGCCGGGGAACCGGTAGTAGCCCTTGTTGCGGCGCCCGAAGTCGAGCCCGACGACCGTGCCGTCCTGCGCCGCCGTCCAGGCGGCGGCGTCCGCGCCGAGCCGGTCCGGATCCGGATGCATGGTGCCCAGCCAGCTGCGCACCAGCAGATGGTGGTGGGCGCGGGAGAGTACGAGCGGGGCGGCGGCGCCGAGCCCGGAGGCGTCCGGCGCGGCGGGGCACAGGTCGATGACCGCGTACCGGTCGCCGTCCAGCGCCCCGGCCTCGCCGGTCAGCCGCTCGACCTCGGCCCGCCAGTCGGCGCCGGGGTAGCTCGGCGCGTGGGCCGCCTGGAAGGTGCTGGTCGAGTCGGAACGGCTCGCGGCCGCACGGGTCGCGTACGTGAGGAGGTCCAGTTCGACGCCCTGCCCACCGGCCGAGCCGTCCGTGAAGGCCTCGCGCACCGCGGTCGCCGCGGCGCGCTGGGCGGCGTGCCCGTGCGCGGTGCACACCTCCATCACGGGGGCGAGCTGCCGCTCCCAGTCGCCGATCAGCCCGGCGCCGAGGGTCAGCGCGAAGGGCGACGCGCACTCCTCGAAGAACACGGCGCGGTCGGCGTACGCCGCACCGGCGCCCCGCCTGGCCGGCCTGCCGGTGAACTCGGTGAACCGGTTCTCCAGGGCGGCGACGGCGGCCGCCTTGCGCTCCAGCGGCACCTCCGCCAAGTCGCCGATGAGGGAGGCGAGTTCGGCTATCCGGCCGAGCCACAGCTCGCGTGCCGGTGAGGCGGGCAGCGCGGAGAGCTGTTCGCGCAGGGTCGCGAGCGGCTCCAGGTCGTAGTCGCCGCCACCGAGACCGATGGTGACGGCCTCCTCGGCCACCAGCCGCATCAGCGTCCTGGCCACCTCGCGGGCCGGCTGCCCGGCGGCGCGCACCACGTCGCGGAACACCGTTCCCTCCGGGGCCACGAGCAGCAGCAGCGGCTCCCGCACCGCTTCACCACGCCCGGTGGAATGGAACGCGAGATGCGGAAGGATCCTGGGGTCCCTGGCGATCGCCGTGGCCAGCGCACGCGCCGCCCAGTGCGAGAAGAACACCCGGCGGACGCGGGGCGCGTCGTCGCGCAGGACGGCACCCTCACCCGCGCCCACCGTGCCGTACGCCATGGGCCCGAAGAAGCTCACCGTCTCGTTCTTCGCGCAGAACCGCTGCACGTACGTGAACATCTGCCGGCGCACCCGGCGCCAGCGCGAGGTCAGCGGGCCTTCGTACGCCAGCAGCGGGAGCAGCATGTTGCGGTACGCGTCCGGGTTGGACAGGAACACGGCCTCGGAGACCCCCGGATCCGCCAGCAGATCCCGCAGCCGCTTGCCGGCCTCCTCGTCGGCCTCCCGGCAGGCGAGCGCGTAGCGTTCCCAGGCGTCGGCCCAGGCGCTCACCGCCGGGCTCCAATCCGCTGCGCCGGACCTCGGCACCTGCCGCACCCGTCCGCGCAGCACGTCGGACCGCAGCGACTCGGCGCGGGACCCGTCGAACCGCTCCTCCACCAGCTCCAGGACGGTCCGCTCGCGGTCGAGCAGCTCGTCCGCGAGTTCCAGCAGGGATCGGGGCGCGCCCAGCTCCTCCAGCCAGTCGAACGGCATTCCCGCATGGCGCAGGATGAACTCCCGCCCGATGCGCCACTGTCGGCTCACTGGCTCCTCCGCATCACTCCGGCTTGGACCAGCCGATCGGTCAGTTTCCTTCGGACCCCATCGCTGATCCGGTCCAGGACGGCGGTGTCACCGGACGAGAGCCGCTCCACGACCGGCGTCAGCTTCGGATGCAGCCGGAACGCGCTGCCCGTCCGCAGATTCACCACGAACGAACCCGGGCCCTGGCCGTCCGGGCCAGGCCCCTCCCCGGCCACGACGGCGGCCGACGGCTCCCACACCGCAGTCCCGTCCCCTGCGGCGAGCACGCAGCAGGCGAACCGGCCGGGGAACAGGTCGGCCACGGCGCCGAGTTCGGCGTTGAGCACGCCGATCGCCGCGGTGCGCTCCGTTTCGTCGAGCGTCCCGGGCGCGGTGAACCGGTCCCAGCGCGGCAGGTCGTGCCCCGGGGTCGCGTGCCGGATCAGCGGCACACCGTCCCAGGCCTGCGGTGCCGCACCGTCACGGACCGCCGGCAGCCGGAACGGGCTGAGCCCCGCGAGCCGGGGGCCCGGACCGGACAGCAGGCTCCGCGCCGCGGTGCCGGTCCCCTCGGCACTCACCCCGGGCGCCCCGACGAGCAGTTCGACCCGGAGCAGTGCCCCGTCCGCCGCGCCCAGGACGGGCCGCAGATCGGTACGGCGGCCGTCCGCCCCTGTCACCTCGGCCCAGGACGCCAGCCGCGCCACGGTCAGCGCCGCGCCCCGGCACTCGCGCCACGCCTCGACGGGCAGCGCCGCCGCCTCGTCCGGGGCCAGCCAGCCCGCCCAGGGGGCGCCGGCCTGCCAGTCGGCCGCGCGGCGGACCCAGCGGACCGGTGCGCCGTCCCCGGACCACTCCTTGCCCAGCCGCCAGGCCGGGGCCCAGTCGTCGAAGCCCACCACCGCCGAGAACGGGGCGAGCGCGCGCAGCGCCTCCCGGTGTGCGGTGGCGAACCGCCCGCACAGCACGACCCGTTCGGGGCCGAGCGCCTTCAGGAGCACCGCCGCCGCCGGGAGTTGCTGATCGGTCTCGATCACCAGGTGCACGCGCCCCTCCGGCGCCGCCGCACGGGTCCACCGCGCCTCGGGCGCCAGCAGCTCGGTCCGCTCGGCGGCCGGCACCACGTCGGCCCCGCACTCGGTGGTGCCGACGACGAGCTCCACGTCGTCCGCGGCCAGCCGCAGTGCCGGATCGGCCTCGCCGGCCAACCGCAGCGCCATGCCCATGGCCCGCAGCCGGCCCGCGGCATGGCCGCCCCGCGCGGTGACCCGCGCGGCGGCCCGCGCGAACAGCGCCTTGGCCCGGTTCTCCGCGGGGTCGGTCCCGCCGCGCCTGCCGAGGGCGTAGTCGTCGGCCAGCGCGGCGAGCGTCCCGGTGGCCGTGAGGCGTGCGACGAAGTGCGCGTTCACATCGATCAGTTCGTCGTCCGGTCCGAGGTCCGGTTCCAGACTCGGATCGAACAGGGGAGGGAGCACCACCCGGCGCATCACCGCTCACCACCGCCCCGCAGGTACACACAGCGCAGCTCGGAGGCGAAGCGCAGCTCCCCGTCCCGCAGCCAGGCGTCCTCGGGCGCGGGCAGCGCCTCGGACACCAGGAGCTGTTCCGCCGTGCCCGCCAGCCGGGCCATGCCCTTGAGCAGCTCGGGGCTCGCGGTGTCCACGTACACCGGTTTGCGTTCGGCCGGTGACTTCACGAAGAAGCGGTCGGGCAGGCCCCGTTCCCGCACCAGCCGGGCCGACGCGAGCAGCCGCTCGGCCTCCCGCTGGCTGCTGTGCGCCTCCAGCACCGCGGCGCTCGGCAGCGCCCAGCGCCGCCGCGAGAACACCACGTTGCCCCAGCGCAGCCGCGGCACGTGCGGCAGGTCCGGCAGCACCGGGCGGCGGATCCGGGGCAGCGCCAGCGCGGTGTGCACGGCGGTGTCGAGCTCGCCGTTGTGGAAGAGCAGGCTCCGGCCGGGGTGGGTGTCGCCGCGCAGGACGACCTCCTCGCCGTCGCTCTCCAGCCACAGCTGGTCCAGGCCGATCCGCTCCCGGTCCGGGCCGGCCTTGCCGCCCAGTTCGAGCACCACACCGGGGAACTCCAGCGGCGGCAGTCCGGTCGTACGACGTGAGATCACATTGACGGCCACCTGGTCGCCCAGTGCCCTGCGCACCCCGGCGTCCCGCTCGGCGAGCAGCGCCGCGGAGTCCGGATGGAACTGCAACGCCCACGGGGTGAGCAGCGCCGCGTCGTGGATGTCGCCGAGCACGAGCGGGGTCACTCCGGGCTCGTATCCGGCCAGGTCGGGGGCCGCGATCAGGACGTCGATGGAGCACAGCACCGGGGCGGCGGGCGGTGGGGGCGCGGCGAGCAGCCCCACCACGTCGAGTTCGGCCCGGTCCGCGCCCTCGGCCTCGATCACCCGGGCGAGTTCGGCGCCGAGCGCTCCGCCCGGCTCGATGTCGAGGTCCGCGCACTCCCGCAGCGCCCGCAGCAGCGGGATCCTGCCCGCTCCCAGCCGTGCCGCGACCGCCCGGTTGGTGCGCAGGCGGGTCGCCTCGGCCTCGTGGGCCAGCAGGTCGAGCACCGGCGCGACGGCGTCGCACATGTCGCGGGCCAGCGGCCCGCGGACCTCCAGCTCGGCCGTGCCGACGGCGGCCTCGTGGATGATGACCCGGTCGTTGTAGAAGCGGCCGCGTTCCGCCGAGCGGTCGGTGACGGGCAGCAGCGACTCCAGCTCGGCCTGGATGGTCAGTTTCCGCTCGGGCGGCGCCGACGGGTAGTCGTCGAGCAGGCCGAGCACCTTCACCAGCAGGGCCCGAACCCCGGCCGCGCGGGCGGCCGTTTCGGGGTCCGAGGCGTCGATGCGTTCCACGGTCCAGCGCAGCGGGTCGACCACGGTCGCCGGCGGGCACAGGGTGTGCGTCAGCGTCCCCTTCGCCACGGCCGCCGCGAACGCCGCCACCGCCTCCGGGACACCGGCACCGCACCCGGACGCGATCCGGGCCACCGTCCGTACGCCGTCGGCCTCCCGCAGCAGCGCCGCGCCGACGCCCGTACCTCGGGGCGTCCCCGTCACCGTCTTGCGCACCGGTACCAGCAGCTCGGCCAGCGCCGGATCGCCCAGCAGCAGGTCCTGCACGGCGTCGTTGACCCGGGCCGCGGTGTGCGCCTGGCGGACCCGGATCGCGGTGTGGCCCTCCCAGTCCAGCGCCGTGGCGGCGTCCGAACCGGGGCTGAGCCGCCCGTAGTTGATGGGTCCGAAGAAGCTCATCGTCTCGCTCTTGGACGCCAGCCGCTGTGCGTAGGAGGCGAGTTGGCGCCGGATCCGGCCGCCGCCCGCACCCCGTGCGAGATCGCGGTGGACGGCGGGCGACGAGCAGACGATGGCGTCGTTGACCCGCGGATCGGTGCGGATGGCGGCGAGCGCCTCGTCGACCGCCGCCGTGTCGGCCTCGACGGTGGCGGTGAGCCGCTCCCGCACCGCGCTCACCTGCTCCGCCGCGGCGTTCCACTCGGCCAGCCAGTCGGCCGGGAGGTTGTCCGACGCGGGCAGCGGCCGCAGACCGCGCAACTTGGCCTGCTGGCCCCGGGACAGCCGCCCCGCCGGGCTCAGCCGTGACGCCACGTCGGCCGACCGGGCCTCCAGGGCGAACAGCTCCTCGATGAGCAGACGGGTCTGTTCACAGGCCAGTCGCTCGACCATCTGCCAGGGGAACCCGGCGCTGCGCAGGACGACGGTGGGCAGCAGCTCCCAGCCGTGCCGCCGAGACTCCGGCTTCTGCGGAGAGCGGGCGGAATGGGGTGTCATGACGCGGCCCTCTTCATGGCGATCCGGAACTCCGAGGTCACAGGGGCCCCGCCGTGGCGCAGCCACAGCGCGTCCGGCGCCGGCCTCATCTCGGCCAGCGACACGGCCGTACTGTCACCGGCCAGCACCATCGCCACCAGGGCGTCGACGGCCAGCGGACTGTCCAGGTCGATCCCGACCGGCTTCGGTTCGTGCGGAAGGGAGGCGAAGCAGAACCGGGGCACGCCGTGCCGGGCCCGCAGCGACTGGACGGCGAGGAAGGCGGCGGCGGGGTCGCGCGCCGCGTCGACCCCGAGGTCGGCCCGGCCGAACCACCAGCGGGCCCGCTGCACGAGCAGGTTCCCGACCACGATCCTCGGCGCGAAGCCCCCGATCCGCACCAGCGGCAACCCCACGCCGGGGGCGGCGAAGGCCCGCAGGTGCACATGGTCGTCCTCGCCGGCGTACAGGGTCAGTTCACCGTCCGGGGTGCGCAGCCGGGGCGTGCCGTCCACCAGGACGACCGTCAGATCGGTCAGCGGCACGGTCCGCTCCCGGTCGTCGGTGGCCACCGAGGTGATCTCGATGAAGCGGCCCGGGAACCAGTCGGCCACCAGGCCCTTGTGGCGCCTGCGGCGGATCACCGTGGCCAGCCGCTCGGGGCCGCCCCACGGTTCGAGGCCCGCCGCGAAGTCGCCCAGCATCCGGTCCTGCTCGTCGCTGAACAGCCCCTGTGAACCCCAGGCGAAGACGTACGGGTGCAGTTCGCCCAGCACCAGCAGCTCGCCGCCGTCCTCCCGGCTCTCCAGCATCAGGTCCGGGCTGACGAAACGGTGACGGCCGGGCTCGGGCGCGAACCCCGCGAGCTCGGCGGGGGAGAGCCGGGCCTCGTGACCCTGCACGGCGGACTCCACCAGCGCCGCGTAGTCCCGCTTGAACGCGATGAGCGGTCCCGCGAGCCGGTCCAGACCGCCCTCCTCCACCGAGGCGCGCATCCGGCGGATCAGCTCGTCGTACGGCATGGCGTCTCCGCCCGCCTCGCGCATGATCTGCGTGCACAGCTCGGCCGCAGCCTGCTGCTGGAGCTCGCCGTAGCGGGCGGCCACGTCCAGCACCGGGCTGAGCTCGGACTCCCAGTGCCCGGCCACGTCGCCACCGATCACCACCGGGCTCTGGTCGCCCTTGGCGTCCAGGGACACCACCAGCCGGTCCGCGTACATCCGGCCGCCAGCGCGTCGCGCGTCGACCTCGGTGAGCCGGGTGAAGCACTCCTCGACGCGCTCCAGCGCGCCCGCCCGCGCGCGGTGGCCTTCGGCCGCCGCGTAGGCGTCGGCCAGATCGCGCAGTTCCCGCAGCCGTACCGGCCAGGCGGTGCCCTGCGCGTAGCGGTCGGCCCAGGAGACCAGCCAGTCCAGCGGCCGCGCCGCGGTGGACGGCGGCTCGGGCCAGAGCCGGACGGCCCCCGCCTGCCGAAGCCGGTCCAGCACCCGGCGCGTCTCCGCGAGGTCGAGCCCTGCCAGCGCCGCCAGTTCGACGGTGGAACGCCGCCCGTCGACGGCCTCGGCGAGCTGCCACCGCACCCCGGACAGAGTGATCCGGCGGCCGTCGGCGGACTGGATCGTCCCCGATCCCGGCGACCCGGCCGGTGCCCTGCGGCAGGACGGCATCCAGGCCACCGGCGGGCGGTCCCGCACCTGTGGGTCCGTACCGATGAGCTTGGCCAGCTCGCACACCGCCCAGAACGCGGTCTGTGCCTCCAGGACGTGGTAGCCGGCGTCCGTCTCGGGGCCGAGGGCGGTGCCCTCGGCCGCACGGTCGACCCGGCCGTGCACCAGCGGGCCGAAATAGCTGGTCGTCTCGTTCTTCGCGCCGAGCCGCTGGCCGTACAGGTAGACACGGCGGTAGAAGGACCGGTCCTTGGCGCGGTTGCGGCCCGTCGCGCTGTCCTGCTGCTGCCAGCCGTCGACCCAGCGCACCGCCTCGGTGTGGAAGGACGGCGACAGCTGGAGCAGGGCGTCGCACACCCGCTCGTCGCGGAGCAGGTCGCGGACCCGCTCCGGCCGCCGCAGCACCTCCTCACCCAGGGCGGTGGTCAGCCGCTCGCCCACCTGCTGCTGAGCGGAGTGCGCCGCGCGGTAGGCGTCGACCGCCGATGCCACGTCGTCGCCGCGCGGGCCGGGATCCACCGGCAGGCGCCGGCCCACCCGGCCGCGCAGCTTCGACAGTTCGCGCAGTTCGGCCCGGTCCCGCTCGCGGTCGGCGCCGGTGACGGACTTGGCGATCGCCTCCTGGAGCCGGGCGCGGCTCTGCTCGAACCGCGCCACCGCCTCCCGGTACTCCGCAGCCGCGGCACCCGCCGGCCCGTCACCGAGAGCGGTCAGCAGGTCGATACCGAAGCCCGCCCTCCGCAGCAGCAGTCGATCGTAGAGCTGCCACTCGGCCCGCTGTCCCGTCTCCCCTTGGGTCGCTTGGTCCGTCATGGCCTCAGTCCTGAAAGTTGATCAGGTCGAACGGGCGGTTGAGCTTGGTCCGCGGCCTGGGCAGCAGCCCTTGCAGGTCAGCGCCTTCGGCGACGGCCTTGGCGAGGGCGTCCGCCTCACCGGGACGGGTGAGGCTCAGCGGTGCCATGGCCGCCACCGCGCCGGCCGCGGCGACGGAGCCGGTCGTCATCACCCGACCCGCCTGGGCCAGCGCGATGCGGTACGGATCGCCCAGCAGCCGGGCCGCGGACTCGGCGCGCTCGTACTGCTCGGCGCCCGTCGTCGTGTCACCGCCGGAGGCGTGCAGCATGCCCAGTTCGAGACGCACCTCGGTCTCGTGGAAGAGGTCACCGAGCTCGGCCGCGTTCACCAGCGTGGTGTCCAGGTCCTCCAGGGCGGCGTCCCGCTCGCCGACGAGCAGCCGCAGCCCGGCGCTGCGGTACGCGTGGTGCTTGCGGAAGCCCGCGTTCGACGAGCCGGTGGCCTGCTTGAACTTCTCCCAGGTCGCCAGCGCCGAGGCGTGCTTGCCCGCCTTCTCCTGGAGCACGCTGATGTTCGAGTACAGGTTGATCCGCAGATGCGCGGCACTGGCGTCGGTCAGACCCGCCATGCAGGCCAGCGCCTGCTTCTCGTGCTCGAAGGCCGCCCCGAGCCGCCGCTCCGCGAACAGGGTCAGCCCGCGCAGGTTGTGCAGCCAGCCGCGCTCGCGGCGCACGCTCTCGGCCTCGCCCGGACGCTCCGCGACGACCTCGAAGCCCTGCTCCACCTCGGCGACGGCCTCCGCCAGCCGGTTCTTGCGCTTGGACAGGGTGAGCGCGGAGTACAGGTGCGACTGGGCCCGCAGCTCCGGGGAGAGGCCGGCGGCGTCCTCCCGGATGGCCCGGAAGCAGGCGATGGCCGTGTCCTGGTCCCCGCGGAAACCCGCCTGGATGCCGAGCACCTTGAGCAGGAAGCCGCGTACGTCGGCGGTGCCGCGCAGGATCGCCGTCTCGAACTCGATGGCGTGGACGAGCTCTTCCTCGCGCTCCGCCCTGGCGAGCAGCTCGGGTACGCCCGACTCGGGGATGCCGGCGAGCAGCCCGATCGCCTCGTCGGCGACGACCGCCATACCCTCCCAGTTCGCGGAGAAGAACGCCCTGCGGCAGTAGGCCAGTGCGGCGGCCACCCGGTCCGCGGCGGAGCTCTCGGAGTCCCTCGCCCGCAGGAACAGTTCGCCCTCCTCGGACACCGGCACGAATCCGGAGTCGGACGCCGTGCCCAGGTCGACGACCAGGTCGTCCTCGGTGACCGGCAGCCCCATGCGGCGCAGGCACCGCACCCGCTCCCCGCGGTAGTCGGCGTACCGGCCGACCGGCTCACGCACGGAGGTCGGCGCGTCCAGCAGCAGCTCGGCGCCCTCGACGAGCTGCGCGTGCTCGAAGGCCCGCATGAAGCCGCGCAGCGAGGACAGATCGGTGCCGCCCATCCCCCTGACCAGCAGGGGGCGGCCCAGCTGCGCGCTGCCCGCGCAGAGGGCGGTGGCGGCCACCGTCAGCACGCGGTAGACCTGCTCGCTCTCCCGGTGCAGCCGCCGCTCGGAGGGCGCGAGCGCGATCTCCTCCAGCGGCGCGGTGCCGGGTGCGGTCTCGGCGGGAAAGAGCTCCGCCCATTCGGACGGGTGCCGGGCCGCGAGCCCGGTGAAGTCGGCGCCCTCCGTGCGCAGGGCGCTGATGCCCGCCCGCAGCCCCGTGTACGAAGCGGCCGGGCCGGTGTTCACGTCGACCAGGACGGATTCGGTGGATGTGCGGCCCGCCTCGGCCGCCCGCGTCACCATCGGGAGGGCTCGGTGGTGGCGAGGGCGAGCGGCGCGATCTTGTTCTCGACCTCGTCGAGGTCGAAGTCGACGTCGTCCAGCTCGTCCAGCGCGTCCAGTTCGGTGTCCTCGGCGGTCTCCGCCTCAGCGGCCTCCGCCTCGGGGGCGAGAGCCTCGGTGGTCTCCTCGGGCTCTGTGGACTTCGCGGTGTCTTCCATGGCGCGCTCCATTCGGAATCACGGTCGGACAGGGGAATGCGGATGCGGAGGATCCGGTGTCAGGGCAGCCGGAACCAAAGGGGTGGGCGGGATCGTGGCGGCAGACGTACGGGGAGGGCTGCGGTCGGCGGAGCCGGCGGCGCGGCCCACAGCAGTCCCGGAGGACCGGGACGGCGCCGGGACGAGGGCTCAGCCGACCGGCGTGCTCATCCGGGCGAACTCGACCACCTGCCGTCCGACGGTGGCCAGTTGAGCGGTGATGTGCGGGTCGCCGTCGCTGTCGTCGGATGCCAGGGTGACGCTCTCCGTGTTGATGGTCACTCCTAGGGGAGTGGGCCAGCCCCTCAGGGCGTGCACGACGGAGCGGAGCCCCGCCAGCGTCGAAGCGGCCTGCGCCCCGCGTGCGGTGACGACGCAGCCGACGGCACGGCCGTGGAGATAGGGACGCGCGTCCTCACGCAGGTCCTCCAGGTAGTCGAGGGCGTTCTTCACCAGACCGGAAACGCCCCCGTGGTAGGCGGGCGTGCCGATCACCAGGCCGTCGGCGAGGGCGACGGCCTCGATGAGCTGCCGGGCCGCAGGGGTGCGCAGTGACTCCCCCGGGGAGTAGAGCGGCAGTTGAAGTTCGTCGGCACCCAGCAGCAGGGTCCGGGCCCCCGCCGACGCGGAGGCCGCGAGAACTGCCCGTACCGCCCGTTCCGTCGAAGAACCGGAGCGGACGGTGCCCCCGATGCCGACGATCAGGGGCCCGGCGTCGGCTGAGGCACCAACACCGGGATTCTCCACCGAGGGAACGGAACCCTGGTTCGTCTCCAGCACGGCCACCCCAAACTCCTTGATCGGTCGCGGATTTCGGAGTCTAGACAGGGCGGTTATGCAGTGGTTATGCGCTGGTTATGTGCTGGTTATGCGTTGACCGGAGGTCTGGGCCGCAGTCCGGGCGGGCGCGTCCTGGGTGCGCAGAACTCGCTCCAGGAGCCGCTGGGTGTCAGGGCTGACATCGATGTCCAGGCCATCCGACATCCGGGCGCAGCACAGCTTGTACCAGGACCTGGCCTGCCCTAACTGCCCCAGTTCGCCGTGCACTTGGATCAGGGTCCGGTAGACGTCCTCCTGGTACGGGTCGATGTCCAGCGTGCGGCGGCACATGTCGATGACCTCCGGCAGCTCGCCCCGGTCCAGCGCCTCCTGGAGGAGGAAGTCCGCCGCTCCCAGGGCGAGGGACCGTACCCAGTCCCGCTGTTCCCTGACCCAGTCGGCGGTCTCACCGGGCAGGAAGTCCCCGGTGTGGAGCGCCAGGGCGCGGCGGTAGTACTCCGCGGCCGCGTGGAGGTCACTGCGAGCCGTCGCGCGGTGCCCTTCGTTGCACAGCCGCTCGAGTTCCTCGAAGTCCAGCCAGGCGTCATGGAGTTTGAGGGAGTAGCCGTACTCGTTGAAGACGATCTCCGCGGCCGGCTGCTCTCCCGCGGCCTGCTGCTCGCTGAGTATCTGCTGCACCGCGTGCTTGGCGACCTTGAGGGAGCTTGAGCCCGCCGACCGGGTGCGGTCGGGCCACAGTGCGGCGTGCAGTTCGTCGCGGTCGACCGTACGGCCCCGGTTGATGAGGAGGTAGAGGAACAGCGTGCGCGCCTTGCCGGCCCGCCAGCGTCTGACCGGGAGTCCCCTCAAGTCCAGTGAAAAGCCGCCGAGGCAGCGTACGACGGCAAGTGTGGAAATCTCGGCCATGTGGAAACCCTCCTCCTTCGTGGGGGCAACAGGATGCGAACGCGCAGGCGCGGTCGGTCGGTTCGGGCCTGCGGCGGAGGCAGTCCGGCGGTACGACCGGGGTCGGGGCCACTCGCCTCCCCTATATGTCTTGACGTACGAGAACGTCGCGACCGTTCGGAGGATGCCGGGCAGGCGGACGGCCGGGAGCGGAGTCTCCCGTTCGGCCCGGAGTCGAAGACGTACCCGCCGCACGGCGCCTTGTCGTCGGAGCATCCCTACGGGACGGTGCCGAAGCAGTGGGACTTCTGCAGGATGCTCTCCTGGCAGCCCCTGCCCTGCCGGAGGATGCCGATGGCGCACTCACCCACAGTGAGGTGTCGCAGCTTCCTGGACAGGCCCTCAGGCAACTCGGCCCGGTTTCCGCGACATTCGGCGCGCTGTCCGGTCTTGTCGATCAGCGACTTCACGAAGTCGATTCCGAGAAGGCGCCGCTGATCACCGTGCCCGGGTCTGTGTACGCACGGTTGGTGTGCTGATTCCGCTGACGCATTCCACCCCGTGGCGATGGCGGCGGAGGCCCGGGCCGGTGTGACGAGCGTGAGCCCGGCGGTCGCGGTAGCGGCGGCGACCACGGGTCCAGGCAGCTTGCGCAGCATGATGTTCGTCTCTCCAGAGTTGCATGCCAGGCGCCGTCCGGCCGCCCGAGTCAGGAAGATCAGGAATGACTCTGGCTTCTGGGGATAAACAAGTGATGAACAGCGGACACAGCCCCGGCGCCCGCCTGTTTCGGCTCACCGGGTGGACGAACAACCGCACCCCGAAGGTTGAATCGAAGCCGCCCGTCGTTCGTCCCCGCAGGATCGAGCGGCGCGAGGCACTGCCCGCCGGTTCTCACGTTCCGTGCAGCATCCGGAGGAGTAGGCCGTGCCGCGCCGCCCCGGTGCCCGCGTGCCGGAGCGGCCCACGTTCGAGGGGCGTCCCTCCGGCACCGCCCACGCCAACTCCGGCTCCACGCAGTGGGCTACCGGTCCCTCGCGCTGATCTCCGTTCCGGTGGATCGCCTTGCATGCGCGCAACTAGCTGGTGTGGAACGGGAGTTCATCGAGCCTCACCTGTCGATCGGCGAGTGTGGCCCGTATTCGGTGCGGCTGTGGCAGCAGTTCGAGGGGGTGTGGTGGCGGTTTCGGCCGGGCGGGCAGCGACGGGAAATGCCCCGCCGTGGCGGGGCATTGCGACCTGCTGCGGCAGGGCCCGCGGGCTCAGGTGAGGGCGGCGACCAGCAGGGTGAAGGCGGCGATGATGACGGCGACGCGGACGTAGTGCCAGCGGTCCCAGCGGTTGCTCTGCTCCTTCCAGTCCTCGGGTCGGTTCTCGGGGGTCCACGTCTTGCCCCGGTTGTTGATCGGGACGAGCAGCAGGAGCGACATGATCACGCTGAGGATCAGCAGCGCGGCGGCGGTGACGACGAGGCCGGTGCCGGGGCGGTGCCATCCGGCGATGGCCCAGATCGCGACCAGGACGAGCGAGGAGATGTACCAGACCGGCATCACGGCACCGAGCATCCGGCCCCCGTGGGAACGGCCGAGCTGACCGCTGTCCTCGGGGAGTGCGTCGAAGATCCGTTTCATGACGAAGGCGACGGAGAACTCCACCCCCACCATCACGCCGACGGACACGGTGGTGAAGACCTCGAGTGCGTTGAGCATGATGACCCCTCCTGGAATCTAGCGCTGCTAGCTGACGAGGCAACGCTAGTACTACTGCCGCTCGCTTGTCTAGCGGTGCTAGGGTCGAACCATGTCAGTACAGGAACGCAAGCAGCGCGAACGGGCGGACCGCGAGCGCCTCATCGTGGCCACGGCCCGCGAACTCGCCGAGCAGCAGGGCTGGGACGCGGTCACCACCCGCCGGCTCGCCGAGCGCATCGAATACAGCCAGCCCGTCCTCTACAGCCATTTCCGCGGCAAGCGCGAGATCATCGGCGCCGTCGCCCTCGAAGGTGCCACCGAGATGGCCGCGGCGCTGCGGGCCGCGACCTCCGCCGCGGACGGCCCCCGCGCACGGGTCACCGCCCTCGCCCGCGCCTACCTCGACTTCGCCGAACGCAACCCGGCGGTCTACGACGCCATGTTCCAGCTCGACGGCGGCCTGGCATTCGCGCACGAGGACACCCCGGAGCCGCTGAAGGACGGCTTCGCCGCCCTGCTGGAAAGCCTCGGCGAGGTCGCCGGGGACGGCGTCCACCCGGCACTGTTCACCGAGGTGTTCTGGGCGGCCCTGCACGGGCTGGCGACCCTGACCCGGGCGGGACGACTGCCGCCGGCGGAAGCCGAGCGGAGGGTGGAGCTGCTGGTGGACCGGCTCGCCGTGATCTGACACACCGTCCCGGCGGGCACGCGGCCGGGCCTCACGGGCCCCGCTGCCTGCCCGCGGCATCACTTCCGGTCACTCGCGCCCACACGGCGCAGCCGCGGATCGCCGGGCCCCGTGCCCCCTACGGGCACTCGCCCCGGAAGCTGCGGTGCTCATCGATCACGACCCGATACGTGTCCTGGCGGGCGGTGACGGATAGTCGAGCGGAGTCAGGAGGCAGCCTGGGCACGCGGCGTTCCACTCGGCCGGCCTCCTTCGCCACGACATCTACTGCACCACGACCGTTCCGTGCATGAAGGGGTGGATCGAGCAGATGTACGCGTATGTCCCGGGCGTGGTGAAGGTGTAGCTGTACGAGGCGCCATGGTTCAGCATCCCGGACGCGAGCGGGCCGGAACCGCTGCTGGTCACCGTGTGTGTGTCGGTGTCGTTGTTCGTCCAGGTGACAGTGGTGCCCGTGCTGACCGTGAGCGTGCTGGGCGAGAACGCGTAGTTCGCTATGGTGACCTGCTGCGCTCCGGCGGCCGGGGCCTTGGGCACGGCCGTCAGGACCGTCTGCGACACCGAGGGCGCGGCGACCTCGTGCGATTGTGCGGCCACCGGACCCCCGGCGCCGAGCGCGCCGAGTCCCGCGGCGACCGCAGCGGCCACCAGGGGCCTTGCGATCCGACGGCGCGCATTGTCGTTGTTCTTGGTATTCCTGCGTGATATCTCAGTCATGATGCCCACCCAAGTGTGTTGGCTTTACGCAGGGCCTCTTTCAGCGTATCCCCCGCGCCGTGCGAGGGGCATCTCAGCAGGTCGACCGCCCAGGACCGTTGCTCCGGACGCCCGGCCCTCGCCCCGGTACGCGTCCGGCACATGGCCCGTTGTTCCGTGTCACTCGGTGGGGAGCCCCGCGTCTGCCTGGCCGCCGTCGTGGTCCGCCGGATCACGGGTGAGGCCGTGTCCCTTGTCCTGCAGCACGTACAGCTCGAAGCCGCTGAGGACGACGACCACGGCCAGACCGGTGACGGCGAGCGGGTCCTTGAGGGCTTCAGGAGTGGCGATGACACCGTCGACGAATACTGCGGCCACGGCGATGAACGGTGCGGCGAGCGGTTGCAGGGCCGGATGGGCATTGCCTGCGTTGAACACCGTGCCGGTGACGCTGAACGGGACGAGCAGCAGAAGCGCGAGGGCCGGCAGGATCACGATGCAGAGGCTCAGTACGTTGACCAGTTCGTTCCCGGTCTCCTGAGTGTCGGTCATGACCCAGGCCACGAAACCGGTGGTCAGCATGAGGAAGGCCATCGTGGACAGGGGGCCGGGGATCCGGGAGCCGTCGTGCTGCACCACGAAGAGCCGCCTGAGGCGAGTTCCTCGTACGGGCGCACGACCAGCCAGCACGTAGACCACGCTCAGGACTGTCAGTACGGCTGCGGCCACGCCGCCCAGGACGAGGTACTTGCCGATCACGCCGTCGACCACGGACAGACCGTCTGTGGTGAACCCGTACCGCAGGACCAGACCGAGCACCACCACGGCGGTGATGAGGGAGCGGACGAGGGCGGTCTTCGGGAAGGAGGTGCGGAGGAGGATCACAACGACGCTGATCCCGGCGAGCACCCACATTCCCACCATCTGAACCAGCCAGATCGCGAGGTCCCACAGGAATTGGAGCATGTGCTTCGCTGCCTTCGTCTCGGTTCGCGTCGGGGGCGGGGTCATGGGCCGATGTGCACGTACGCGGCCCACAGGTCGACGGCCTCGGGACGCATGCCCCGCAGTCGGCTCACGGCGGCGTGCAGGGCGTGGGCGGAGCCCGCGGCCGCCTCCGGTGTCGAGGCTCCTGTGCGGCCGTCGGGCGTGAGCAGCAGGGTGGTGTAGAAGTCCGTGGCGACCTGGCGGGCGCGGTTGCTGTTCAACTGCCACAACGAGGCCACCACGTGCCGGTAACCGGCGAGTTGGAGCGCTCCCGCGAGGCTCACCGGTTCGTCGGAGTGGGCTGGTGGCGCGCGATGGGTCTGGCAGGCCGACAGGTAGGCGAGGTCCGCCTGTTCGAGACGGAGTCCGGCGATGTCCCGGATCCGCAGTGAACGGCTCCTGTCGCTCTCCCACAGGTACAGGACGCCGTCCGGGTTCACGGCGTCCTGCTCCGCGTGGCCCGCGAAGTGGAGCCACCCTCCCGCCGAGAGGTGACGGACGACGGCGTCCCGATGGGCGTCCTTGTCCCGCAGGCCCCGGGCGGTGGGGAGCAGCCGGGCCACGTCGTCGATCTCCAGGGGGACGTGGCGCAGCGGGGGGAGGTCCGTGCCCGGGGGCGTCTCGCCGACGCCGACCAGTAGTGCCGGCGATGCGGTGCGGGACGCGGCCCGGCCGGCTTCCTCCCGGGCGGTGGCCAGGGCGCGCAGGGTCGGAGTGTGGCTGGTGACGAACCGGTCCGCGAGGCTGTCGGTGCCCTGGTCGTGCGGAGTGTCCGGGTCCGGCAGGCGGGTCGCGGCGTGGACCGGAAGCCGGTTGAAGACCCCGGTGGGGCACCACCACAGGCGCGGTGCGGTGGCGTGCTGCCGGCCCCTTCGGGCGGCCGGCGCCAGCACGGGCAGGAGGGGTTCGGCCACCGTGGCCCACAGCCAGTCGAGCAGGTCCGTCAGGTAGTCGCGGCGTTCGCGGGCCTCGGCCGCCGGGCCGGCCCCGGTTCCGGTCCGGTGGATCAAGGTGGCCAGGGCCTCGGCCCGCAGCACTGCCTTCCGGTGCCGGAACCGGGGCAGGGGGACGACCGTGAGCCGGCCCTCGTGGAGGACGAGGGCATCCGCGCGCAGCGTACTGGAGTTGAGGACGACGACGGGCCCCTGACGGGCGGCCCCGAGCAGCTTGTGGTACGGCGGGGGGTGCAGGAAGCCTTCGAGGCCCGGCACCTGCCGCACCTGTTCCACCAGGCGGTCCCAGGTGCGCTGGCGCCGGCGGCGGTGGACACCGGCGGGCCCGTGCCGTGGAGGGCGTTCGTCGCGCAGGAGGGCCAGCTCGGCTGCGAGTCGGGGGGACCGTTCGCGGACCGTCTCCAGGTCGGCGCGCATGTCGAGGGCGTACGCGAGCAGCAGGCCGCGGCCGTGTTCGAGGATCTCCAGTGCGCGTTCCGGCGCTCCCGCCTGGAGGGCGGTGGCGGCGGCGTCGGAGACGGTCTGCGAGGTGTCGCTCAGCGCGTCGAGCCGGTCATCGAAGTCGAGGCCGCCCCAGGCCAGTTGGGGGAGGGCGGCGATGGCCGTCGTGTACGCGTCGAGCGCGCCCGTCCAGTCCCGCGCGTCCGTGAGCAGCCGGGCGCGGGCGACGGCGGCCCGCCACCGGGAGGCGGGCGCCGTCAACGGGTGGCGGGTGATTCTCCGGTACAGGTCGGCGGCCTCGCGCCGGTCCTCGGCGGAGGGGTCGTCCTGGCGGATGAGGGAGTCGGCGAGGAAGAGCGCGGGCGCGAACCAGTGGGGGCCGGCCTCGTCGAGGGCCCGCACGGCCTCCCGCTGCGGTGCGAGCGACTCCTCGACGAGCCCTGGACGGCCGGTGAGCCATCCGAGGTCGGCGAGGGCCTCGCCGTACTGGGTGGCGATCAGCGCCCGTGCCGCGGCGCCCCCCGCCGGTTCGTCGAGCGCCTCCGCCAGCAGGTCCGCGGCCCGCTCCAGGTCGTCCCGTGCGAGTGCCACCGCGCTCGGGTCCGGGCCGGACGAGGGCGCCCACGCACCGGCTGCCTGCCCGGTGACCGTTGCCGGCCGATCCGGGCCCAGCCGGTGCGCGGCACGGGCGATCAGGACGGTGCCGAGGTCGGACAGGACGAGCGGGCGCAGCGGGGTGCCCGCGGAGCTGTTCGCGAGGGCGGATCGGAGCAGGTCGTGGGACTCGTCGAGCGGGCCCGGCTGCCGGTCGAGCTCCCATTGGGCGTGGAGGGCGAGGGCCAGGTTGCGCCGTGCCTCCGGCAGCCCCCCGTCTTCTGCGGCCGCGGCGTCGGCCAGGCGCAGATTGAGGATCGCGTCGCGCAGCAGGTCCCGGTCCCGGGTGGCCTCGGCGGCCTCGCGCATGATCGTGCCGAGGTTGTGGTGCAGCAGTGTCCGTTCGGACGGCGGAAGGTCGTCCCGGCTGAGTGCGTCGCGCAGCAGGTCCTCCGCCCGTCGGAGGCTCGCGGCCCCGCCGGCGAGGGCGACGACGATCGCGTGGTTCGAGACGCGCAGGGCCCACTGGGGCGCGGCGCCGGGGTATGGGGACAGCTCCAGCGCCTGCCGGCTGTGGTGGAGCGCCCGGTCGTAGTCGTCGTGGTGGACGGACCACTCGTAGCGCAGCCGGTGGAGTTCGCCGAGGGTGGTGTGGAGGAGTGGGGCGGTGTGCGGGGCATCGCGTTCCGGACACAGCGTCAGTGACCGTTCCGCATGGCCGATTGCGGCGTCCAGGTGCCCGGGGTCGCCCGTCGCCCGGTGGAGGTCGCGCAGGACGATGCTGAGCCGGTTGTGCACCTCCCATCCGATGCCGGTGTGCTGCAGGGCGGGAAGCACCTGCTCGTACATCCGCACGGCTTCGCGCAGGTGTTCCGGGGAGCCGTCGGCGCCGGCCACCCGGCGCAGTTCGGCCGCGAGGTGGAGGCAGTCGGCGTGCTCGGGGGTACCGGGGGCCGTGCCCGCGAGCGCGGCGGCAGCCGTCTCGTGGAGCGTCGCCGTGTCCGCGGCGTCGAGCGCCCCGTAGTGGGACCGGAGCAGGAGCAGGTGGGCGAGCCGCCACTGGGTGCGGGCACGGGGCTCCCCCGGAGACGGCTCGGCGAGGCCCAGGGCGGCCTCGAAGTCGCGGCGCGCGAGGAGGGCGGCGTCGCTGCGCCGGTGCAGCCGGTAGTGCACGGCCCGGAGCCGTCCGCGGAATCGGAGCAGCGCCGCCGGCAGGCCCGGGCCCACTCCGAAGGCGTCGATGCCGCAGGACGCCAGGGCGAGCGCCTCCACGTAGGCCGGCTCGTCGTACGTGTCCTCGTAGGCGCTCAGCTGGAAGAGGGTGCGGCGGCGCAGGAGGACCCCCCACGTCTCGACGGCCCATCCCCCGGCGGGCAGGACAGGACCGCCGAGGATCTGCCGGGCCTGGCCCGCGAGCTCCGCGCACGCCGCGGCGTCGCCCCGTACGGCGGCGAGCTGGGCATCCGTCAGACACACCGCGGCCCGGATGCCGGCTTCCCAGGGGTGGCGGTACGGCCCCGACAGTAGCGGCGCCAGCTCTCGCCGCCAGGCCTCGGCACCACCGAGGTCCTCGGAGCTCTTCGTGACGCCGTAGCGCAGCACGTGGAGCACCATCGTCGCCCAGCGGCGCCCGGCCCACTCCTCGGCGTCGTGCGCGGGGGTGAGACGCGCGCAGTCGGCCATCAGCTCCAGGCCGACCCGCAGATCGTCCAGGTCGCCACGGGCGATCCACAGGTTGCGGTGGCATCCGGCCAACTGCTCGATCAGGCCGACCCGTTGTGGGTGGTCGGCCGGGATGCTCCGCAGTGCCTCCCCGTACATGACCGTCGCGCGCTGGAGCGCCTGAACGTCCTGCGGGTCCTTCTCCCACACCCGCAGCGCCTCATGGGCACGCCGACCCAGGTCGGTCCCGTCGAGCCGGCCCTTTCCGAGACCCAGCAGGAGCCCCAGGACCCG
Organism: Kitasatospora sp. NPDC101235; assembly: GCF_044767505.1. Classification (NCBI taxonomy): domain Bacteria; kingdom Bacillati; phylum Actinomycetota; class Actinomycetes; order Kitasatosporales; family Streptomycetaceae; genus Kitasatospora; species Kitasatospora sp. NPDC101235. The sequence goes on along the minus strand of NZ_JBIWNZ010000036.1, from coordinate 32,218 downwards.
TTCCCCGCTGCTGAGCCCGCGCCTGCGGTCCATTCCTCATCCCCCGCTGCCCGGCAGGTCGGATGCCCTACTGTGTGGCCGGAGGCTGGAGACTACCAAGGGGTGTGCGTGCGGGACGAGTTGAACGGGGTCAGGGCCGAGGCCCTGGACATCCTGGAGGACATCACGCGGGCGCGGCTCGCACCGGACGACTGGCAGGAGGTCGAAGCGCTTCTGGCGGTGCTCGCCGAGGCCCTCTTCCGGGGCGACCGGGCCGCCTTCCGCCGCGAGCTGTACCGCCTCGAGGACCTGGCCCCGCTGGATCGGGCCCCTCGCGCACTGACCGGCGCATCCGGGGCCACGGAGCCGGTGCTGGAGCGAACGGCCGTACTCGTGGAGAGGCTCGGCCCGCCGGAGGACCCGGCACAGGGCGCCTCGGGCCAGGACTCGACGAACGGGGCCGGGGAACAGGGTGGGCATGAGCAGTGAGCGGAGGTACGCGCGCGAGGCACTGCTCATTCACTACTTCTTCGCGGCGGACCGGCTGGACCGGAAGGGAAGCCGTCGCCTCGCCTTCCTGTGGGAGGCATGTGCCCAGGCCGGGATGGACCGCTCCCCGTCACCCGGTGGCGACCTCTCCCTGCCCGCCGATCCCGGCCGGGCCGTCGGCGGCAGGTCGCTGCGCCAGCGGACGGACGCCGGCGCGACCAACCAGGCCATGCTCTACCGCCTGAGCGGGGCGGTCGGTCTCGCCGTCATGCTGGCAGCCGACGAGGGCCCCGGCCGGACCGGCCCGCAGAGCGCCGCCCGGCTGCGCGCCCTTGCGGACGACTGGGACACGGCGTGCGCGCGGGCCGCCCAGACGGCCGACGGCTCCGAGGACGGGACGCTCATCGGGTCGGTCCGCATCCACCGTTCCCTCGTGCTTCCCGGCGAAGCCGCACCCGTCGACCTTGCCGCGGCGGATCTCGCGGTGGTGGCCGAGGAGTTCCGTGGTGAACTGGCGCCGCAGTCCCTGCTCTCCCGGCCGGTCGACCTGGCCGACGGACTGGCCGTGTGGGAGCTCACCCGCCCTCGCGAGGCTTTTCCGGTCGATCGCACGCTGTTCGCCACCACCGCCGCCACCGACGCGCAGGAGGGCCGGCTCGACGACTGGGTGTGGGCCGCGGCCGACGACCGGATCGTCCCGCTGACCCGCTACCTGGTTCACGCCGCCACCGTCCGGGACCAGTACCGGGTCCACGCCGACGGCACACCGCTGCTCGATGCCCGGCTCCGCAGGTTGCAGGAGCAGGGCGAGGCACTGACCCGGGACTGGCAGCAGGTCCTCGCGAGCCAGACGGCAGGCGGGCGGGTCGGCCGCCGCGACCTGGCGCGCTGCGAGAGCATCGTCGTACGGGCCCAGTCCCTCCTTGCGGAGGAGAGGCTGGCGAACACAACCACGGGTGACCTCCGCGCGATGATCCGCACCGCCGAGATCTCGGCCGCCGGCATGCGCGTTCTGGGGACGGGGGCGGACGGCACGCCGAAGGCGCTGGAGGACGACGCGCAGTGCCACGCACTGCTCACTCCGGTCCTCGACGACAACGTGACCTACCTGGAAATCGCCCGGGACCAGGTCGCCGAGACCTCGCGGATCGCCTCCGAGACGGCGGCGCAGCGCCTGCAGAGCCACCAGCAGTACCTCACGCTGCTCCAGACCTCGGTCATCGGCGCCCTCCTGATGACCCTCACCGCCGTCCAGACCCTGGCGTACAAGCTGCCGGTTCCCGACCGTCTGCACGCCCCGTTGATCGCTCTGCTCGGGTCGCTCGGGCTCAGTCTGCCCCTGGTGGTGGCACGCCGGTGGCGCGGCGGTGCCGGCGGGTGGGCCGGCAGTGTCCTGGAGATGGCCTCACTGACGGCGACGGGCGCGGCAGCCGGCTGGCTGACGGGACGCGCGGTCGGGCACACCGTGCTCCTGGTCCTGGGCGGGACCGCCCTGTTCATCGTCGCCGGTACCTGGCTGACGCGCAGGTCGTCCGCCTGACCACGCGGTCGTCTCGACGGCCTCAGCCGATGAAGCTGCCACGCGGTTCGCAGACTTGCCTGCCACAGCGCCTCACCGAGGGTCCGCCCGCCGACTCCTGGCCGCCCGCGGCAGGAAGACGGGCGACCCGGGCCCTGGGCGGTGCCGGTCGCGGGACGGGCGCCGGAGACTCAGGCGCCGGTGTGCCGTCGTGCGAGATCGGCTGCGATGCCGTCCAGGACACCGGCGAGACCTGCGGCGAACAGGGCGTCGAGGTCCCAGGGGTCGGCGCCCGCACGCATGGCGCGGGCCAGCCGGGGATACGCCCCGGGTTCGTACAGCGGGTTCTGTGCGCGGTCCGGGGCCTCCCGTCCCTCTTCCCTGGCAGTCCTCGACTGCCGCTCCGCCTCCGCGTCGCTCACGAGGGTCAGTGCGACGCCCTGCACGTAGGAGGCGAACATGAACATGTACCGGAAGGCGTCGGCCGGTTCGAGGTCGAGCCCGTCGAACGAGGAGAAGGCGCTTTCGCTGTCCGCCGCGAGAGCGGGGCTGAAGTACGCGCGGGTCGTCACCATGACTCTCGGCAGGATCCACGGGTGGCGGTGGTACAGGTCCCAGTCGCGGTGCGCGGCGCGTTCGAGGCCGTGACGCCAGTCGTGCGGGGGTGAGTCGGGCAACGGCACCTCGGCCATCGCGGTTTCCACCATCAGGGTCACCAGGTCGTCCTTGGACGCCACATGCCGGTACAGGGACATCGTGCCGGTGCCGAGTTCCATGGCGACCCGGCGCATCGACAGCGCGTCGAGCCCCTCCGCGTCCGCGACGGCGATCCCGGCCCGCACGATGCGCTCGACGGTGAGGTGTCGCGTACCGTCGTCGCTCTCCGGGGCGCGGGCCGGCGTTTCCGCCCTGCGTGTCCGGTAGGCCCTCGCCTGGCACGCACGGGAACAGTAGATCCTCGGCCGTCCCCGGTCCGCAGGCTCCATCGCCCTTCCGCACGACGCACACGTCGGTTGCACGGACATCGACATCCTCCTTTTCGTCACACGCATGAAGTGTGTCGAAATTCTAGAACGTCGGCACGGGCGCTCCCGAATCGGCATCAAGCAGGCAGGTCAAAAAGCCTTTGCCGTGCTTTCCTGGGCGTGCGTAGTCTGCACCTATTGTGGCGTACGACGTACGCATCCGGAATGGTCCAGCCCATCCGGATCTTGCACGGACCGGGAGAGGGCATGACTGAACACGAAGGAAGAGCCGGAAGCAGGGAGTGGGTCGGTCTCGCCGTCCTGGTGCTGCCCTGCCTGCTCGCGTCCATGGACATGTCCGTCATGTTCATCACCCTCCCGTCCCTGGCGGTGGACCTCGGGCCGAGCGGTTCCGAGCAGCTGTGGATCATGGACTCCTACGGGTTCCTCCTCGCCGGCCTGCTCATCACCATGGGGACGCTCGGTGACCGCTTCGGGCGGCGGCGGGTGCTGCTCGCGGGCGCCGCGGCCTTCGGCGCCGCCTCGGTCCTGGCCGCCTGCTCGACCAGCCCCGGGACGCTCATCGCGGCCCGTGCCCTCCTGGGCATCGCCGGAGCCACGCTGGCGCCGTCCACCCTTTCCCTGATCCGGAGCATGTTCCACGACGCCGCGCAGCGGGCCACCGCGGTCGGCATCTGGACAGCCGGATTCGCGGGCGGTGCCGTGCTCGGCCCGATCATCGGCGGTCTGCTCCTGGAGCACTTCTGGTGGGGATCGGTCTTCCTGGTCAACGTGCCGGTGATGGTCCTGCTGCTGCTCCTCGGCCCGCTCCTGCTCGCCGAGCACCGCGACCCCGAGCCGGGCCGGTTCGACCTGCTCGGCGCCGCCATGTCCCTGGTGGCCGTGCTCGGCGTCATCTACGGCATCAAGGCCGTGGCGGAGCACGGCTTCGGGTGGACTTCCCTGGCCTGCTGCGCCGCCGGACTCGCCGTGGGGGCGGCATTCCTCCGCCGTCAGCACACGGCTGCGAACCCGATGATCGACATGGAGATGTTCCGCACGCGCCGGTTCACCGTGCCCCTGCTCATCGACGCGCTGGCGACGTTCGGACTGGTCGGCTTCAGCCTGTTCAACTGGCAGTTCATGCAACTCGTCCTGGGCATGGGGCCGTTGGAGTCGGCCGTGTGGTCCTTGCCCACCTTCCTCGTGATGCCCGTGGGGATCGCGCTGGCCACTGCGACCGCTCCCCGCATCGGCAAACACAACGTGATCGCCGCCGGGCTGCTCGTGGCCACCGCCGGCTACGTCGTGCTGACTCTGCTCCGGGCCGATTCGGGAATCGTCCACCTCGTCAGCGGCATGGCCGTCGTCTCGATCGGCATCGGCGCCGTGTCCGCCGTCGTCACCGAGGTGATCCTGTCCGCCGCACCACCGGAACGGGCCGGGGCGGCTTCCGCCATGGCCGAGACCTCGGCCGAATTCGGCGGCGCACTGGGCATCGCGCTCCTGGGCAGCATCGGCACCACCGTCTACCGTTCCGAACTGGCCGCCAAGGCGCCCGACAGCCTCACCCCCGAAGAACTGGAGGCGGCAAAGAGCACCCTCGGCGGCGCGGTCGAGACCGCCGCAGCCCTCCCGCAGGGCGCCGCTGACACCCTGCGGAACGCAGCCTTCGACGCCTTCGCCCAGGAAGCCCGGATCGCCTCGATGGTCAGCGCGGTCCTGATGACCGGGGCGGCCATCCTCATCGCCACCCTGCTCCGCACCGCACGCACCCGGACCGGCCCCGAGGCGCCCCAGCCTCAAGCGGAGTGCCATGGCGGGAACCGGGCGGGGAACCCGCCCTCCCGGGCAACCTCGAACGCGAAGAGCGTTTGAGTGTCAGTCAGCTATCCCGGCTGCGCAGCGTGAGGTAGCCGGCCGACAGGGCCACCGCCGCCCAGGCCGCGAGGATCAGCAGACCAGTCGCCGGGCTGAGGCCAGGGTCGGCCTTCATGACCTCGGCACCGGCGTGGTCGGGCAGGTAGCGGGCGGCGGTGCGCAGCGCCGGGACGGCGTTGGCCACCGGCGAGAGCACGAAGACGAAGGCGAACAGCAGCGAGAGCGCGAGCGCGGTACTGCGCAGCATCGTCGCGATGCCCACTGAGAACAGGCACATCAGGGTCAGGTAGAGGCAGGCCCCGAGGACGGCGCGCAGCGCTCCGGGATGGCTCAGCTCGACGCCGTGCGGGCCCAGGGCCGTCTGGGAGGCGAGGAAGGCGAGGAATGTGGTCGGGACGGCCACCAGCAGGGCCACCGTGCCGGCGGCGGTGATCTTGGCGAGGTAGAAGAGGCCGCGGCTGGGCACCGCGGCGAGCGAGGTGCGGATCATGCCGCTGCCGTACTCGGCGCAGACCAGCAGGACCGCGAAGGCGATCAGGGCCAGTTGGCCGAACTGGACGCCGACGAAGCCGGCGTCCACCGGATTGAAGTCGGAGCGGAGCATGTCGCTCTTCCTGTCGATCGCCGAGCGGGCCGAGGCGCAGCCCAGCACGCCGATCCCGACGCTGACGACCAGGGCGACGACGAGCGGGACGAGTGTCGACCGGACCGTCCTGATCTTGGTGAGTTCGGCCCGGACCACGGCCGTGGCTGCGTTAGAGGACATGCTGGTTCCTCCCCGTGAAGGCCTCGGCCCGGTACTGGGCGGCGTCGCTGGTGAGGCGGAGGAAGGCGTCCTCCAGGGAGGCCGTGCGGGTGGCCAACTCCTTGAGGACGAGCCCGGCCTCGGCCGCGATCCGACCCACCTTCTCCGTTCCGGCGTCGTCGACGGCCACGGTGCCGCGCTCCTCCTGGTGCGCCGTCAGCCCGGCGCGGCCAAGGACGCCCAGCAGCCGGTCCGGCTCCGAGGTGCGGACCAGCACCTGGGGACGGCAGTTGTCGGCGATGAAGTCGTCCATGCCGGTGTCGGCGAGCAGCTTGCCGCGCCCGATCACCACCAGGTGCTCGGCGGTGATCGCCATCTCGCTCATCAGGTGGCTGGAGACCAGGACCGTCCGGCCCTCAGCGGCCAGGCCCTGCAGCAGCGTGCGGATCCAGCGCACGCCCTCCGGGTCGAGGCCGTTGACCGGTTCGTCCAGCAGCAGCACCTGCGGGTCGCCGAGCAGCGCGGCGGCGATGCCGAGCCGCTGGCCCATGCCGAGCGAGAAGCCGCCGGCCCGGCGGGAGGAGACGGACTCCAGGCCCACCATGGCGAGCACCTCGCGGACCCGGGCGCGGCCGATCCGGTTGGTCTGGGCGAGCCACAGCAGGTGGTGGTACGCGGTGCGGCTGCTCTGCACGGCCTTGGCCTCCAGCAACGCGCCGACGTGCCGCAGCGGTTCGCGTAGTTCGTGGTAGGCCTTGCCGTCGTAGCGGACGGCGCCCTTGTCGGGGCGGTCCAGGCCGAGCATCATCCGCAGGGTGGTGGACTTGCCGGCCCCGTTCGGGCCCAGGAAGCCCGTCACGCGGCCGGGCCGGACCGTGAAGGTGAGCCCGTCGATCGCGACCGTGTCGCGATAGCGCTTGGTCAGTTGCCGTAGTTCGATCACGGCATCAGGCTGCCGTGAAGCAGCGCCGCGGCACATCGGCCGGCGCTCCGAACCGTGGCCTCCACCGGGCGGCGGAGGCGGCGGGCTCCACCGGCGCCGTCTCCTACCACGGGCGGTCATTCCCGCGGCCGAGGCACCGTCGTGCCCGAGCGGCTACGGTGAGCGCATGGCCCAACTCCCGCCGACCTGGCTGACGCTGTACCGCGACGGTGCCGTCCGGCCGCTGCGCCGGGCCGAGTTGGTGGCCGTCGACGGCCTGGTGGCGGTGGTGCTGACCGCGCTCTTCCTGGCCTTGCCGGGCCCGGCGTGGAGCTCCTACGGCGGGTGGTCGGCGCGGCTCGCCCTCGCGGCCGCGATGGGACTGCCGCTGGCCCTGCGCCGGGCCCGTCCGGCTGCGGTCTGTGCGGTGGTCACGGCGGCCTCGGTGGTGGCCTCGGTGGCCGGCACCGTCCAGGAGCCGTTCCTCGCGGTGGCCCTCGCGCTCTACCAGGTGGCCGTCACCACCCCGGCCCGGCGGGTGCCCACCCCGGTGATCGGGGCGGTGAGCGGCGGCGTGCTGGTGCTGCTCCTGATCTCGGGCTCCGCGAGCGGCGGCGGGCAGGACCTCGTGCTCCACCTGGCAGGCCTGGCCGTGGCCGGGATGGCCTGGGTGCTCGGCCGGGCGGTCCGCGAGCGGCGTGCGCATGTCGCCCGCTCGGCCCGACGGGTCGCCGTGGAGGCCGTCACCGAGGAGCGCCTGCGGATCGCCCGGGAGCTGCACGACATCGTGGCGCACCACGTCGGGGTGATCGCGGTGAAGGCCGGCGTGGCCAATCACCTCTTGGCCACCCATCCGGAGGGGGCCGGCGAGGCGCTGCGGGTGATCGAGACGGCCAGCCGCTCGGCGCTGACCGAGATGCGGCAGATGCTCAGCGTGCTGCGGTCCGGCGAGTCCGAGCCGGAGGCCGACGGCGTGGACGGGCTGCGGCCGGCGCCCGGGCTCGCGGCGCTGCCCGAGCTGGTGGCCGGTGCCACCGCGGCGGGGCTCACCGCCGAACTGCGCACCGAGGGCACCGCCGACCTGCCGCAGGGGGTGCAGAGTTCGGCGTACCGGGTGGTGCAGGAGGCGCTGACCAACGTGCTCAAGCACGCCGGGCCGACCCGCTGCCGGGTCGATCTGGTCGCCGACGGGCGGGAGTTGCGGATCGAGGTGACCGATGAGGGCGCCGTCACGGCCCGGGCGGCCCGTCGGGCCGGCCACGGCGGCGGGTACCTGACGTGGCACGGGCCCACCGAGGCGGCCGGGCGCGGGAGTGGTCACGGCCACGGCCTGATCGGCATGCGGGAGCGGGTGGAGCTGTTCGGCGGACGGTTCGACGCCGGGCCGCTGTCCGGCGGCGGCTTCGCCGTTCGGGCCGAACTTCCGTACCGGACCGCGGCGCCCGTGGGGGAGGAGCCCTGATCAGGACCGGCATGACGAACCGCCCGGGGCCGGGGCGCCGGACCGGCCGGGTGGGCGCCCCGCCCCCGGGCGGAACGACGAACGCGTGGAGGACCGTGTGACCGAGCCCGTCCGCGTCCTGGTGGTGGACGACCAGGCGCTGCTGCGCGGCAGCTTCCGGATGCTGATCGACGCCGAACCCGGCCTGACCGTGGTCGGCGAGGCGGCGGACGGCGCCGCCGCGATCGAGCTGGTCGCCGAGCAGCGGCCCGACGTGGTGCTGATGGACGTGCGGATGCCCGGCACGGACGGCATCGAGGCCACCCGGACGATCTGTGAGCGGAACCCGGGCGTGCGGGTCCTGATGCTCACCATGTTCGACCTGGACGCGCACGTCTTCGCGGCGCTGCGGGCCGGAGCCGCCGGGTTCCTGCTCAAGGACATCCCGCCGGCCGAACTGCTGCACGCGATCCGGGTGGTGGCCGCGGGGGAGAGCCTGCTGTCGCCGAGCGTCACCCGGCGACTGATTTCGGAGTTCTGCCGCCACCCGGCCACCGAACCCGCCGGTCCACCGCCCGCACTGGACGGTCTGACCGGCCGGGAGCGGCAGGTGCTCCAACTGGTGGGCGCCGGACGGTCCAACGCGGAGATCGCGCGGGAACTGCACATCTCCGCGGCGACGGTGAAGACGCACCTGAGCCACCTGCTGGACAAACTCGACGCCCGGGACCGGGTCCAGCTGGTGATCGTCGGCTACGAGAGCGGTCTGCTCACCCCGCGCCACCGGGTCTGACCGGTCGGCACCGTACTCCGGACAGGGAGTCGGCCGCCCGGCCTGGCGGAGCGCGCCCCACGACCCCGCCAACCACTCAAGCCTGAGCCGGGGCTTCTCTCGTACAGGTCTGTCAGAACTCGTGGTTGTACAGCACGGTGACGGGCGCGTGGTCGCTCCAGCGCTCGGCATGGGTGTCGGCGCGTTCGACGTAGGCCTCGACGGCCTTGGCGGCGAGGCCGGGGGTGGCGACCTGGAGGTCGATCCTCCAGCGGATAGACGCCTTTTCGAAAAAGGTCCACCCGTTCGAGGGTGCCTGCTGGCCTGGGCGGTAGGGGACCTCCTGTGAGCATCATGACGGCTTCGGCGCCGGTTCGGGCGGTCGTGGGTTCGCGTGTGTCGGACACGCACGGGGACGAGGGCAAGGTCTCGCACCTGGTGCAGGCGCAGTCCGCGACCCGGCACGCGCTGTCGAAGGAGTGGGAGATCGTCGGGTCGTTCGAGGACCTGGACGTCTCCGCGGAGATCACGCCGTGGAAGCGCCCGGACCTGGGTCCGTGGTTGACCGATCGCCAAGGCGAGTGGGACGCCATGGTGTGGGCGAAGGTCGACCGGGCGTTCCGTTCGGCCAAGGACTGCGCGGACGTGGCGCACTGGGCGGAGGAGAACCACAAGGTCCTGGTGTTCACCGACGACGGGATCACCCTGGACTACCGGCAGGGTCGGGAGTCGTCGTTCGGGAACGAGCTGGCGAAGGGCTTCCTGATGCTGGCGTCGATCTTCGCGGAGATGGAGCTCAAGCGGATCAAGGCCCGCGTCACGGCCGCCCACAAGCACCTGCGGAAGACGGACCGCTGGGCGGGTGGCCAGCCGCCGTACGGCTACCGGATCGTCGACCGGCCCGGCCGTGGCCGCACCCTGGAGCCGGACCCGGTCACCTCCGAGGCCGTCCGCTACATGGGCAAGCTACTCCTGGACGGCCAGAGCCAGTGGATGATCGCCACGGCCCTGGAAGCCGCCGGCTTCGACACCCCGGCGACCCACGCGTACAAGAACCAGGGCGACAGCTACACGAGCAAGCGGAAGACTGCTCCGTCGAACCACTGAAACGCCTCCAGTATCGGCAAGATCCTCCGCTCACCGGCGACCGTGGGCTTCAAGCTGATCGGCCGCTCCGTCAAGGCCCGCAAGCTCGCCCGTGACGCGAAGGGCCTGCCGATCCGCATGGCCACGCCGCTTTTCACGGAGGAGGAGTGGGCGGCGATTCAGACGGCGATGGACAATCCGGCGCGCAGAACACCGAGCACGTCAGCGACCTGCCCCCTCCGGCATTGGGCGTTGCCGTGTCCCGCGCCGCTCGCCCGGTCGATCACCTCTGGACATCTCCACGCGGCTGCTGGACTCTCCCGGCCTCGTCCTCGGCGCCGACCCGGCGGTACGCGGCCGCTGCCGCCTCCCGCATCTCCTGCACATCGTGATCGGGGCGTCCGGCCACCACCAAGGTCTGTGCGAGTTCGCCCAGTGCTTCACCGAGCAGTGTGTCGTCCTTCAGCTCCTCGAACAGAGCCACCGCTCGTTCGCCGGCATCCACAGCAGCGTCGAGCTCGGGATTCTCTGAGCGCGATGCCGTCGGGTAGTAGTCGTTCGGGTCGCGGTACGGTGCGAGTACCTCGCCGCGCAGGTGCAGTTCGCGGAGAGTGATGCCGAGGTTGTTCAGGGCTATGGCTCTCCTGTGATCGTCCGAGCAGAATCCGAAGGTGAAACTGGAGCTGGAGTAGGCATCATGGGCTTCCTTGTAGCGGCCGAGCTCCTGGAAGGCGTAGCCGAGGTGGGCCTGGGCTATGGCCTTGCGATGGAAGTCGTCGTTGTCGTTGAAGACGTCCATCGCCAGTTGGTAGGTGTCGACGGCCTCCTCGTAGCGGCCCACCTGTTCCAGGATGCTGCCGAGGCCGGTCAGGGCTGCGGCTGCTCCGCCGAGGTCTTCGATGTCGCTGCAGATGTCGATGGCCAGTTGGTGGGTGTCGATGGCTTCCTCGTAACAGCCCAACTCCTGCAGAACGCCACCGAGGTTGGTCCGGGCCACGTGCTCGGCGACACGGTCGCCGACCGCGACAGCGGCGTCGAGCGCAACACGGGCCACAGCCACTGCGTCGTACAGGAAACGGCGGTAGCGGAAGTAGACCGTGAGGACGGGAGGCAGATGGATGGCGATGTCGAAATGACCGGCGCTGAGGGCCGAGTGGACAGCGGCCAGGAGATTCGCGTGCTCACTCTCGAACCACTGCCGTGCGCGCCCCAGACCGCCCATGTAGATCCTGTCGCTGTCGGGTGAGACGTGGTAGGCCTCGTCGCGGGCCGTGAGGGTGTAGTGCTCGAGGAGGCGGCGCAGTGCCTCGTCCCGCGTGGCCGGGTGCAGGCCGGCCTGTTCGGTTGCGTAGGCGTGGACGAGGTCGTGCATGCTCCAGCGGCCACTCGCGGGGTCCTGACGGAGGAGTCCGGCCCTCGTCAGTGCGGACAGACGCGCCCGGACTACGCCGACCTTCTCGATCCCGCTCAGCGCCACCACCGCGTCGAGCGACAGGTCCGGCCCGGGATTCACCGCCAGCAGTCGGAACAACTCCGCTGCCGCGGGCGACAACCGTCGTACCGAGTGCTCCAGGACGCTGCGCAGGGCACGCGTGCCGTCGTCCAGGAGGTCGAGACGCCCGGCAGGGTCCGCCAAGTCCTGGGCCAGCTCGGTCGGCGTCAGGGAACGGTCGGACACCAGCAGGGCGGCCGAGATGCGCAGAGCCAGGGGCAGGCAGCAGCAGAGGCGGGCGACGTGCCTGGCACCATCGGGATCGTCGTCGATCCGGGTGTCGCCCGGCAGCGGAATGCCAACCGCGACCCTGAGGAGATCGACAGACTGGTCGAGATCAAGGGTGTCAAGGTCGATCAACCGTGCGCCGATGTGGGAGAGGTCGTCACGGGAAGTGACGAGCAGCCGGTGCGGGCCGTCGCCGAGCAGCAGGTACTGGACCTGATCGCCGGCCGAAGCATTGTCGGCGACCACGAGGACACGCTCGCCGTGACGGGCCCGCGCGGCCAGCTGGGCACGGTAGAGGGCCGCGCGATGGTCGACATCGGCCGGGACATGCGCCAGGTCGACACCCAACTGACGCAACGCACTGTCGAGAACCTGCTCAGCAGCGCTCGGAGCCTCGTCGTAGCCCCGCAGATTGAGGAACACAGCCCCGGTGAACGTCCCGTCAGCCAGCGCTGCACTGCCGGCCGCGAGCGCCAGCGTCGTTTTGCCGATCCCGCCCATGCCACGCATCGTTGCCGACACGACCACCGCGTTCCCGCCGTCCGGTAAACCGCTGCCCCTCGCCGCGTTCCTGCGGGGATCGAGCAGGTCGAGGAGTTCGTCCAGGGCCGGCCCCCGGCCGGTGAAGCCGGCTGGTACGGCAGAAGACGCGCACCGCCGCGGCTCCCGAGCAGCCGGCCCGCGCCGATGTCCTCTTCGAGCTCACCGACGCGATCCTGTGCACGGACGGGCCGGTGAAAACCCTGGTCGAGCTGTCCTTGGCGGTCGAGCACCGGCGTGGCCACGGGGCCCTGTATGCAGCGCTGGACCGCGGCTGGCTGGAGCCCACGCGCTTGCGCCGCACGCTGACCGGCCTGCCGCTGCCGCGGGCGGCCGATGGGCGGATCGTGCTGGCCGTGGACGTCAGCAACTGGCTCCGCCCGGACGCCCCGACCAGCGAAAACCGGCTGTTCTGCCACGTATACGGACGCGGCGACCGCAAGACGGACCAGTTCGTGCGCCGGGCTGGCCGTACTCATTCGTCGCTGCCCTGGAGGCCGGCCGGACATCCTGGGTCGCACTGCTGGATGCTGAGCGCCTCGGGCCAGCCGACGACGCAACCGCCGTCACCGTCGCCCAACTGCGAGACGTCGTCGAGCGGTTGGTCCAGGCCGGGCAGTGGCAGGCCGGCGATCCGAAGATCTGGATCGTCATGGACTCCGGCTACGACATCGCCTACCTCACCCACGCCCTGGCGGACCTGCCCGTCGTCCTGATCGGGCGCCTGCGCTCGGACCGTGGCGGATCAACGGCTACGCGATCCTTACGAACCCGGCGTTCGTGTACGCCGCGGCCGTATGTGAGTCGGGGAGTCGCTGCGGTTCGCCTTTGCGGGCGGGCCGCAGCAGCCGGACGTCCCGTTCGCGGAGTTCTTGTTCGAACGCGGCGCCGAAGTAGTTCCGGTCGCCGATCAGGGTCTGTCCGGGCCGGCCGGTGAGCAGGCCCGGCCCGGTGTCGAACATGCCGAGCAGGGTCTCGCGTTCGTCGGCTTTGGCTCCGGTCAGGGCGAATGCGATGGGCAGGCCGTGCAGGGTGCACACCAGGTGCAGCCGAAGTCCCCAGAGGAACCGGGAGTGGCTGGTGCAGTAGCCGTACTCGGCCCAGCTGGCCAGGTCGGACCGCTTGACGGTCTCCCGGGAGCGTCCGCACTCGACCGGGGTGGAGTCGACGACCCACACGGTGTCCGTCCACAGCGAGGTGTCCGTCGCGAGCAGGCGGTTCACGCGGGCGATCAGGTCGGCGGCCTTGCGCAGTCGTCTGTTGTAGCCCGACTGCCCGGGCAGGTACGGGAACAGGTGCCGCAGGTGGGTGCGGGCGTGGCGGACCCAGCGACGTTCGGAGGTGAAGCCGAGCAGGGCCTGCATCACCGCGAGGGTGACCAGTTCGGCGTCGCTGAGCCGGGGTGCGATCCCGATCTCGGGCCGCCAGGGGGCCAGATGCGGCGAGTCCTTCAACAGGTCGTCGGTCTTCACGTAAAGTGCGGTGGCGAGGGAGTCCAGGTCTGGCGTCACAACCGATCTCTGGACTCCCTCGCCTCATTTCATGCTCCGACGGCGGGCGATAACCGGGTGTGTTGTCGGAGCGTCCGGCTCTACGCTGCGGCCGTGACGTTCTATTCCGGCTGGGGCCCCAGCCCGGCGTTCGACGATCAGGCCCTCACCGTCGACATCGCCGGCTCGGTGCCGACGGCTGCCGACGCCCAGCAGGTGGCAGAGATCCTCTTCGCGTGGGGCTGGCGGGTACGCAAGCAGTCCTGGACAGAGTTCGAAGCTGAGCACACCTACGCCCGATTGTCGGTGCTCCCGCTGGACCCGGTGACCTTCACGGGCGAGATCGCGATCACTGGGATCACCGAACTGCTCGACACCTTCGGCCGGATCGGCCACCGCTGCACCATCGAACTCTATGACCCGGATGGCGGCGAACTCCTCGCCGAACGCCCGGTCCACCCATAGCCAAGCCTCGAACCGACGGACAGCCGCGCTTGTTGACCGCATACGACCGCTAACCCTTGGCATCAGTCATCTAGGGTCACCGCGTACGTCTTGTCGGCCTTGACCACCCAGATCGCCGGGCTGCTGTTCCTGGCCGCGTAGTACCTGTTGCGGGCGATGATGTCCTCCACCAGCGCCCAGCCGGGGAAGTCCATCATGACGATGCCCAGCCGGTTGCCGCCGCCGCTGTTGAGGTAGTTCATCAGCCGCAGGTTGACGCCGTCGACCCAGACCAGGTCCTTGCCGTGCAGGACGCCGCAGCCGCCCGCGTACTCGGAGGGGACGTGGTTGAAGGGTGCCCGGGAGGCGGAGGTGTAGGTCACGAAGGTCTGGTTGGCGGGGGCCGAGGCGGCCGCGGCGAGGTTCTTGTTGACCAGGCTCCACTTGGCCGGGGCGTCGGCGGCGTTCCAGGTGTCCTCGGTGTGGTCCTCGAAGCCGTTGAGGCCGTAGGAACCGCCGTTGGCGGCGTTGAAGACGGACAGCACGATCTTGCCCCGGGCCTGGCCCAGCGTCGGCGGGTCGCTGCGCTTGCCGTTGTTGTAGAACAGTCCCGCGTACTGCTTCGCGTACGCGTCGAAGAGGGCCGTGTGGCTCGCCGTCGGGTGGTCGTCCGAGCAGCTGAAGGTGGAGCCGTCGCACTCGGCCCGCAGCCGCATCAGGATGGTCTCGCCGCGGTGGGCCGAGAGGAAGGCCTTCGCCTTGGTCAGGACGTCGTCGAAGTTGGCGTTCTGGTAGAAGGGGCCGTGGTGGATCACGAACTTGTCGTTGATGATGCGGACCCGGATGTCGACCGCGCGGATCCCGCGGTCCAACTGCGCGGTCAGGGTCGCGGCGCTGTCGCCGAAGTCCTGCTGGGTCTGGGTGTTGGAACCCCCGTGCAGGGAAAGCGTCTCGTGCGTGCCGGGAATGGACATCGCCGTCAGCGGCGTGGTCGCCCCCACCTTGCCCATCCAGTCCTGCTGGGTGGCCGAACCGAGGTTCTGGAAGGCGTCGCGGTTGTCCGTCCCCGCGGCCAGGGCGGCGTGCGGTGCGGCCAGCGGGGCCACGGCCAGGGCGAGGGTGGCGACGGCGGTCACCGTCGCGGTCCGGGCCAGGCGGCGCAGGCGCCGCAGGGCGGCACCTGGCGGGCGGACGGACGTGGCGGGGGTACTGAGCATGATCACCTTTCGCGGTCGGAAACGGCCGTACTCGTACGGCCCCTGATACTGGCCCGGGCGACGGCTCCAGGGGTAGAGCCGCCGGGGCACGACGGTGGCGCCGGAAGGGCAGGATCCGGCGGGCACAAGATCATCTAAAGGTGCGTCAGCTGCGAATGTGCGGGCAAAACGGGGTGTGGGCGAAGCACGCGCCCCGCCGACCCCGAAATCTGGCCCCTCAACCGCCTCCTGGCCGCGCTCGGCATCCGCGGCACCGGCCGCTCCATGTCCCGCCGCATCGCCCGCCACTTCGGAACCCTTGCGGCTGTCCGCAACGCCGACATCATCGCCTTCTCCGAGTCGACGGGATCGGGCCGGAGAGGGCTCCCGTCATCGTTGCTGAACTCGACGCGCTGGGCCAGGACAGTCAATGTCCTCCAGGCTCTCCGGGATCACCGCCGTCACCGGCAGCCCGGGAACCGTGCCAGTTCGGCCGGCCGCCAGCAGCATTGCGGACAAGGCCACCCGGTAGGTGACACCAGCCACGTTCGCCGCCCCCGAGCGCAGTTGAGCGAACAGCTCGTCAAGATCGGTGGCGAGTGGCTTCGCCTCCCCCTACGACCCGGATGCTCGCTGGTCCGCCAAGGGAGACGAGCTGTTCTGGTGCGGCTACAAGGTCCACCTCACCGAGACTCGACAACACCCCGGACAGCACTACCGGCAGCGCCGCCGGGACGTGGGCCCCGAACCTGGTCACGGACGTGGCCACCACCGCTTCGACCGCGCCGGATGTGACCGCCACCGCCGGCATCCAGCAGCGGCTGACCGAGCGACGGGTCAAGCCGGGCGAGCACTACCTCGACTCCGGCTACCCCTCCGCCGACCTCGTCGCGCCGCTGGCGGTGAGGGCATCACCATGGTCACCCCACTCCTGGCCGATCACTCATGGCAGGCCCGGGCCGCCGAGGGCTTCGACAGGAGCGCCTTCCGTGTCGACTGGACAGCCCGTCAAGTCCGCTGCCCCGAAGACCGCACCAGCACTGGCTGGTATCCCGTCCAGCAGCACGGCCACGACGCCATCGTCATCGAGTTCGCCCGCGAAGACTGCCGAACCTGTCCGTCCCGCGACAGGCGCACCACCGCGGCGCGCGGCAACCGCATGCTTACCCTGCGGCCCCGCGAGCTCCACGAGACCGTCGCCGCCGCCCGCGCCGAGCAGAAGACCGATACCTGGCAAGCCAAGTACGCGCTCCGGGTCGGGGTCGAGGGCACCATCAACCAGGCCCTCGACATCACCGGCCTACGCCGGGCACGCTACCGCGGTCTCCCCAAGGTCAGCCTCCA
The DNA here is from genome assembly GCF_044767505.1 of Kitasatospora sp. NPDC101235. Taxonomy (NCBI): domain Bacteria; kingdom Bacillati; phylum Actinomycetota; class Actinomycetes; order Kitasatosporales; family Streptomycetaceae; genus Kitasatospora; species Kitasatospora sp. NPDC101235. Next base: position 15,685 of record NZ_JBIWNZ010000036.1, on the reverse strand, counting down.
GCACGCCTACTCCGCCAGCGCGATCAACGTCATCCGGCTCGACGCCCACTGGAGAGAACAGACCCAGGGCCTGCGACTCGGCCGACTCACCCAGCTCGCCCACCGACTCGCAGCCTGACAGCGACCCCGAATTGAGCAACAGAGTCCCCCTGGCCGCGCGCTGCCGACGGTTCCTGCTGAAGGACCGCCGGATTGGCGTTACTCGCCGTGGCCGGAGACGGTCCAGAGGCCCGGGGACCACTGGGGGACCGTGTACTCGCGGAGAGTTCGGCATCGATGGCCCGTACTCGGGGGAGATGTCCTCGCTCTTGCGCCGTCGCGCTATAGCACCCGAACGGCTCACCCCCTGATCAGCTTTCAGGGCGCCGACCTCCGGCGGCATGTTCGGCCTTCCGGCGGCTTCGGGCATGCACATCTCCGGGCGGGGTGGCAGCGTGGAGGAAGCTAAGACCCGGATGCGCGCGGACGGCCTGGATGCACGGAGTGGACGGCCATGCCCTTGGGGGCAAGGAACCGGGCGGACCGGGGGAACACCGGTCCGCCCGAGGTGGGCTGCGCTCGCGGCTGTGGGTGCGCAGTGTCGCCGGGCAGGTGTTCCTGTGGCTGCTGGTCGCGGTGGTGGTGCTCGTCGCCGTGGCGTCGGCAGCGCTCATCGTGCAGGCCGGAAGCTACAGCACGAAGGACGCCAAGCACCGGACACTCGACACAGCCATCGCGCTGGCGCACTCTCCTGGGATGCTGAGTGCCCTGGACGGCCCCGATCCGACCGCGGCGCTGCAGCCGCTCGCCGAGGAGATCCGCAAGAGCGGTGACTTCGACTACGTCGAGATCCTCAGTCCTGCGGGGTTTCGGTACACCTCTCCCGATCCGAGCCTGATCGGTCGGCACGTGCCCGGCCATTACTACGAAGAGGCCCTCAAGGGGCCTGGCAACGTGACCATCCCTACGGTGTTCGGCACCACCGTGGACGGGACCGCGCCTGTCGTCAGGCCCGATGGTTCGGTCGCCGGGTTCGTGGCGGTAGGGGTCACCGTCGGGCACGTCGGCCGGACGGTCGCCCGCCAGCTGCCGGTCCTGTTCGGCGGCGCGGCCGCCGCGGTCGCCGTGGGCACGGGCGGGGCGGTGCTGGTGCGGCGGCGGCTGCGCCGCCAGACGCACGGCCTGGGCCCGGCCGAGATGACGCGGATGTACGAGCACCACGACGCGGTGCTGCACGCGGTCCGCGAGGGTGTGCTGATCGTCGGCGGGGACGGACGGGTACTGCTGGCGAACGACGAGGCCCGGCGGCTGCTGGAGCTGCCGCCCGAGGTGGAGGGACGGCCGGTCACCGAGCTCGGGCTCGATCCCGGGCTGGCCGAGCTGCTGGCGTCCGGGCGGGCCGCCACCGACGAGGTCCACCCGGCCGAGGACCGGCTGCTCGCCGTCAACAACCGCCCCACCGCGCCGTACGGCGGACCGCCCGGCAGCGTCGCCACCATCCGGGACACCACCGAGCTGCGGGCGCTGGCCGGGCAGGCCGAGGCGGCCCGGGCCCGGCTGAAGCTGCTCTACGACGCAGGGGCACGGGTGGGTACCACCCTGGACGTGGTGCGCACCGCGCAGGAGCTGGCGGACGTGACGGTTCCCCGGTTCGCGGACTTCGCCACGGTCGAGCTGGCCGAGGCGGTGCTGCGCGGTGACGAGCCGCTGCCGGGCACGGGCTCGGCGGGAGGTCCGCGGATCCGCCGCGTGGCCGCCGGCGGCGTCCGCGAGGACCGGCCGTTCTACCCGGCGGGCTCGCAGATCAGCCCGCTGCCCGGCACACCGGAGGCCACCGCCCTGGGGAGCGGGCACGCCACGCTGATGGCCGACCTGCACCAGGCACAGGCCTGGCGGGCACGGGACCCGCAGACCGCCGACCGGATCCTCGCCTACGGGATCCACTCGCTGGTCTCCGCGCCGCTGCGGGCACGCGGCCTGACCCTGGGCACGGTCACCTTCTGGCGCGCGGATCAGTCCGAGCCGTTCGGGCAGGAGGACGTCGCCTTCGCCGAGGAACTGGTCGCCCGCGCGGCGATGTGCATCGACAACGCCCGCCGCTACACCCGCGAACATCGGATGGCCGAGACGCTGCAGCGCAGCCTGCTGCCCCGGGGACTGCCCGAGCAGAGCGCCCTGGAGGCGGCCTACCGCTACCGGCCGGCGCAGCGGGGGGTCGGCGGGGACTGGTTCGACGTCATCCCGCTGCCCGGCTTCCGCGTGGCGCTGGTTGTCGGCGACGTCGTCGGCCACGGCCTGCACGCCGCCGCCACCATGGGCCGACTGCGCACGGCCGTGCTCAACTTCTCCGCCCTCGACCTGCCCCCGGACGAGCTGATCGCCCGCCTCGACGACCTGGTTGCCCGGCTCGACCACGGCGAGACGGCTGCGGGAGAGGGCGACACCGAGAACGAGAATGAGGGGGAGCGGGCGGCCGTCACGGGCGCCACCTGCCTGTACGCGATCTACGACCCGGTCTCCGGACACTGCACGATGGCACGCGCCGGCCACCCACCGCCCGCGCTGGCCCGCCCGGACGGCAGCGTGGAGTACGTCGACCTGCCCGCCGGCCCGCCGCTCGGCGTGGGCGGCCTGCCCTTCGAAACCACCGAACTCCAGCTGGCACCCGGCACCGAGCTGGTCCTTTACACCGACGGACTCGTCACCAACCGCGACCGCGACCTGGAGACCGGACTCGCCACACTCCGTGCCTGCCTGGCCGACGCCCTAGCCGACCGATCCCCGGAGGACACCTGCCAGGCGGTGTTCGACGCGCTGGTCCCACCACACCCGAGCGACGACATCGCCCTCCTCATCGCCCGCACCCACCTGCTCGAACCCGACCAGGTGGCCACCTGGGACGTGCCGTACGACTTCGCCGCCGTCTCCCGCATCCGCAACGAATGCGCCGACCAGCTCACCGCCTGGGGCCTGGAGGACCTGACCTTCACCACCGAACTGATCCTCAGCGAACTGATCACCAACGCCATCCGCTACGGCACCGAACCGATCCGCGTTCGCATGCTGCGCGACACCAGCCTGGTCTGCGAGGTCTCCGACGGCAGCAGCACCGCCCCCCACCTGCGCTACGCCGCCATCACGGACGAGGGCGGCCGGGGCCTGTTCCTGGTGGCCCAGATGGCCGAGCGGTGGGGAACCAGGTACACGGCCCGCGGCAAGGTCATCTGGTCCGAGCAACCGCTGACCGCCCCCGAGTACCAGTTCGAGGCGATGCTGCTGTAGCCCGAATCCGCGAGCATCCCGTGCGAGCCCGAGGGCAGGGGATGGCCCCGCGCGTTGCGCGGGGACGCCGCTCGTGCGCGGAACTGCGGACTGGCGACCTATGCCGCCGAGTGTCCCCCGTGAGCGACCGCCAGCCCTGCAAGAGTGACTTATCCGACGAGGGCTGGGCCCTGATCGAGCCCGTGATCACCGCCTGGAAGGCTCAGCACCGCTCGGTGAGCGGCCACCACGGCAACGGCGACATGCGGGAGATCGTCAACGCCCTGCTGTACCAGTCCCGCGTCGGCTGCCAGTGGGGCTACCTCCCCCACGACCTGCCGCCCGCCGGCGCGGTGAAGTACTACTTCTACAAGTGGCGCGACGACGGCACCGACCAGACCATCCATGACCTTCTGCGCTGGCAGGCGCGGGAGAAGAGGGGGTCGAATAGCCGACCCAGCCTGGTAGTGCTCGATACCCAGAGCGGAGTGGCGGCCGACCGTGAGTGCCCTCGGCCCCGACGCGCCGCCCGTGGTCCATGCGCAGCTGTGGCCGGCGTCCTCGCGATACGGCGAGGCGATCGGCGGCTGCGACACCTGGGCCGGCACGTCGGGGCCGCTGGCCGTGTGGTTCTCGGCCGGAGCGCACCCCCTCGACGCCCCACCGGCACGACGTCCCGCTCGGCGAGCTCCGCCCGCGAGCTGTGCGGCACGATCGGCCGAGCGCCGGGGTGTCCGGGGTCAGAGTTTGAACATCGCGGTGTACGGGTGGGTGATACGCGCCTGCTGTGATCCGAAGTCGACGAGTACCGCGTCGTCGCCGTCACCTTCGACGCCGATGACCCGGCCGAGGCCGTACCTGTCGTGGGTGACTCGGTCGCCGACGGCGAAGTGCTTGCGCGGTGCCTCCGTCCGGGCCTTGAAGGGGCTGGTGGGCAGGGGGCGGCGACCTGCTGAAAATTTCGTCATTCCAGCCAGTATGCGCCTGAAAGCGCGGGCGCGGGCCTTTCCGGTGCACACGAGTTCGAGCCGGGCCGGAATGCCGCGCCTGCCGTCCCCGGGGAAGGCTCCCGCGGAACTGGAGGTGGACGTCCCTCCGCGGCGGGCCGTGGGCCTGCTACAGTCGACTCAGTTGCAGTAGTGGTTCCCATGAACTTTGTGTGCGCCTGCTGATGTATCGCAGGCGCATTTTTGTTTCCCGGCTCTTCCCGGGTGGGTGCTTCCCGCGGCGACTCGAAGCGTGCACTGTGTGCGCTTCGGAGAGCCCCTTGAAGGAGATTTTTAATGGCTAATGGCACTGTGAAGTGGTTCAACTCGGAGAAGGGCTTCGGCTTCATCGAGCAGGAGGGTGGCGGCCCCGACGTCTTCGCCCACTACTCGAACATCAACGCCAACGGCTTCCGTGAGCTGCTCGAGGGCCAGAAGGTCGAGTTCGACGTCACGCAGGGCCAGAAGGGCCCGCAGGCCGAGAACATTCGCCCGCTGTAGTTCTTCTGCCGTGGCACCCGCCTAGCAGCGAGGGGCCCGCACCGCGCACACGCCCGGTGCGGGCCCCTCGGCATTGCGCCACGACGCATCCCCCGGCCGCTCAGGCCCCCTGGTTCCGCCAGCGGAGGTCATCCCCACGCGAGACGCACAGCGCCGCGTCCCGACCGGCGCCCTGCCGTGACAGCTCACGGTTCGAGGTTCCTCGCTCCCATGCTGCGTGGTGAGCGCCGACCGTAGGTGAGGTGCGGCACGGTTCTGCCGTGCACGCTCCACCCGTCATTTCCGGCCCGTTTCCTTGCGGTCTCCTCCGGCGCCCCGCGCCACGGAACCTTCCACGTGACGTGCCGCCCTGAGGAAGGTTTCCCCGCATGAGTCGCTCCAGTCGCTCCTCGTACCAGAACGCCAACTCCCGCTCCGCGGCAGGCTCCCGCTCCGGTGGCAGCGCCTTCTACGGCGCCCGGCCCGCCGGAGGCCGACGGACCTCCGGTCGGGGCGCGGGCCAAGGCCCGTCCACGCAAGGCGAGTTCGCGATGCCGGCCAGCACCACCCCGGCACTGCCGGCCGTCGAGTCCTTCGACGAGCTGGACATGCCGAAGGCGCTGCTGTCGGTGCTGACCCGCCAGGGCGTCACCACGCCGTTCCCGATCCAGGCCGCGACGCTGCCGAACTCGCTGGCCGGCCGCGACGTCCTCGGACGAGGCCGCACCGGCTCCGGCAAAACCATCGCGTTCGGCCTCGCCGTGCTGGCCCGCACCGCCGGGCGGAAGGCCGAGCCGCGCCGCCCGCTGGCCCTGGTGCTGGTCCCCACCCGCGAGCTCGCGCAGCAGGTCACCGAGGCCCTCACCCCCTACGCCCACGCGCTGCGACTGAGGATGGCGACCGCGGTGGGCGGGATGCCGATCGGACGCCAGGCATGGATGCTGAACCGAGGGGCGGAGGTCGTGGTGGCCACCCCCGGCCGGCTCAAGGACCTGATCCAGCGCGGCGACTGCCGGCTGGACGAGGTCGGCATCACGGTGCTCGACGAGGCCGACCAGATGGCCGACATGGGCTTCCTGCCGCAGGTCACCGAACTCCTCGGCCAGGTCGCCGAGGGCTGCCAGACGATGCTGTTCTCCGCCACCCTGGACGGCAACGTCGACCGCCTGGTACGGCGCTTCCTCAAGGACCCGGTCACGCATTCGGTGGACCCGTCCGCGGGAGCGGTCAGCACCATGGAGCACCACGTGCTCCACGTGCAGAACTTCGACAAGAACGCGACGATCGCCCACATCGCGTCCCGTGACGGCAGGGTGATCATGTTCATCGACACCAAGGACGGCGCGGACCGCCTGGTGGAGGACCTGCTCGCGAACGGGGTGAAGGCCGCGGCCCTGCACGGCGGCAAGTCCCAGCCCCAGCGCACCCGGACCCTGGAGCAGTTCCGCACCGGCCAGGTGACCGCGTTGATCGCGACCAACGTCGCGGCCCGGGGCATCCACGTCGACGGGCTCGACCTGGTCGTCAACCTGGACCCGCCGATCGACCACAAGGACTACCTCCACCGGGGCGGCCGCACCGCCCGGGCCGGCGAGTCCGGCACCGTCGTCACGCTGGTGCTGCCCAAGCAGCGCCGCGCGATGGCCCGTCTGATGGCGACGGCCGCCGTCACCCCCGTCACCACCAGGGTCAGCGCCGGCGGCGAGGACCTGGCCCGCATCACCGGCGCCCGCGTGCCCACCGGCATCCCCACCGTGATCCCCGACCCCGTCGTCGAGCGGCCGCGTCGCAGCCCGTCCACGAGTCGCGCCCGTCGCGGCCGCCCCACCTATACTGCCGGCGACACCCGGGCCGCCTCCGGTCGCGACGCCCAGGGCGCCTCCGGTCGCCGCCGGGCGCCCAGGCGCGCCACCCTCGCCGCGTAGCACCGACGGGCCCGGCTCGCGGTGCGTGGCGACAAGTGTGTCCGCCCGCCTGGGCGGACACACGTCCCGCTCGGCCGACCAGGGTCAGGGCCCGCTGCCGCCGGGTGACTCGCCCCTGGACCTGGTGGCTCGATGCCTGACCCGTCTCCTCGAATCCGGTGTACAGCCGACGCTATCGTGCGGTGAGGCGGCGGGTGAGGTCGTCCAGGTAGGGGGTGCCGTAGGCGTCCGCGAGGTCGTCGAGGTCGATCATCGGCGGGACATCGATCACGGGCTGGCGCTCGACGAGGAAGGCCACCGTCTCGTGGACGATCGTGGCTTCGTCGGCGCCTGTGATCCGTGGAAGGTCGAGGACGCCGTCGGTGACCCGGATCCGGGTCTCGACCTCGGTCGCGCCCTCGCGGACCCGGACCAGGTGCTCGTGGTCGCCCAGGGGCTCGACCTGGATCTCAACTGCCATGGCGGTCTTCGCCTTTCCGTGTGTTCCGGGCCGTGAGGCCGCAACTGGGTGGATGCTGACGCCTGGTCGGCGCGACGGTGGTGTCAGCTGCTCGCATGCTCGGCAGGCGCGTCGGCGGCCGTGCTCGCCGTGCTCGCGGGGCGGTTGCGGGGCGGCGCGGAGCGGTGACGGAGCAGTGTGGTTGCGAGGGCGGCCAATGCGAGCACGGTGACCGCGAGGCCGTAGACGGTGGCGGTGCGCAGCAGGCCGAGGTGGGGGACGGCGAGGCCGGCGGCCACGGCGGGTGCGCTCATGGCGAGGTAGTTGACCACGTACAGGCTCGCGAACAGCTCGGCGCGTTCACCGGGGGCCGCGAGGGGGACGACCAGGTTGAGCGCGCCGAGGAAGGACGCTCCGAAGCCGAGGCCGGCGATCGCGGTCGTGGCGAAGAACAGCGGGACCGAGTGCAGTGCGAGGGCGGCGAGGGTGCCGAGTGATCCGGCGGCGAGGGCGGTGCAGCCGAGCAGTCGCGCTGCCACCGCCCCGGGCCCCAGCCCGCGGATGGCCGCCCGCGAGCAGCAGCTCACCGCCGTACTGGCGGGCGCCGAGCGGCGCGGCGAGCCCTGCCCGACCCCCCAGCAGGCCATGGACCACCTGCTCGCCCCGCTGTACTTCCGGGTCATCCTCGGTTTCGGCCCCGTCACCGCCGACTACACCCGCACCCTGGTGGAAGACCTCCTGCGGAACTACGCCCACTGACCGGCAACGCTGCCCTTGCCGAGAACCTCATCCGGCCTGGTGGGAGGCGGGCTGCACAAGTGCCGACCTCGTCAGTCGGATAGGCGCTCTGGCAGAGCCGGCGAGCTCCGCGACATGATGAGCGACCGTGCTGCTACGGCTGGCGCGCCTGGGTGTGACGAACGCGTTCGCGTTGCTGCGGCTGCTGCCGATGAGCGACCGTGGGAAGGGCGGGAGACCCTGGCTCTGCGCCATCAGATCGCGGTGCTGGAGCGGCAGTTGAGAGGAGCCGCGGGTACGGTTCGCAACAAGCGGCCGGGCGTTCCCGGCCGCACTGCTCCAGGGGCTGCCGACGCAGGTGCTGCGTCGGATGCGGTTGCCGGCGCGGTCGGACGCCGTGCTGCGCCGGCACCGTGACCCGGTCGCCTGCCGTCACGCCGCCCGGTGTCGGTCGAAGCGCCCAGGCCGACCGCGCGCCGTGCGCTCCATCCGCGCCCCCTCCCCGAACCGATCGCCGGTCCCGGGCGGATCGCCCGCCTCGACATACGCCGAAAAGACCGACTCGGCGGCCTCTTCCACGAGTACGGCGAGGAGAAGGCCATCACCGACTGCGGCGGCCGGGTGCGCCGGGCCTGAGTGACGCATCCGGCCCTCGACCGGAATGGCCGCGGGCCGGTGGCGCTGTTCCCTCGGCGCCGACCGCCGCACGGAGCCGCCGTCCAGTTCTCCACTGACTGACAGTCAGGCGAATTGTCGATGAGGGGAACGGGGCGCCGGTGAACCACCGCGCGCCCGATCGCGTCTCGCGTGCGTCGTCAGAGGGCCAGGACGCGGACGGCGTTCTCCTTGAGGATCAGGGGGCGGACCTCCGGCTTGATGTCGAGGGCGTCGAAGTCCGCCAGCCAGCGGTCGGGCGTGACGACGGGGAAGTCCGAGCCGAACAGCACCTTGTGCCGGAGGAAGGAGCCGGCGGCCTTCACGAGCTGCGGCGGGAAGTACTTCGGCGACCACCCCGAAAGGTCGATGTACACGTTGGCCTTGTGCGTGGCGATGGAGATCGCCTCGTCCTGCCAGGGCACCGACGGGTGCGCGAGGACGATCGTCAGGCCGGGGAAGTCGGCGGCGACGTCGTCCAGGAGCATCGGGTCGGACCAGCGCAGCTTGATGCCGCGCCCACCGGGCAGGCCCGCGCCGATCCCGGTCTGCCCGGTGTGGAACAGGGCGGGGACACCCAGTTCCTGGATCGCTTCGTAGAGCGGGTAGTGCTCGCGGGCGTTCGGCGCGAACGCCTGGAGGCTCGGGTGGAACTTGAAGCCGCGGACGCCGTGGTCGAGGACGAGGGAGCGGGCCCGGGCGACGGCGTCCGGCCGGTGCGGGTCGACCGAGCCGAACGGGATGAGGACGTCGCGGTGGGCGGCCGCCGCCTCGGCGATCTCCTCGCTGGACAGGGCGGGATGGCCCAGGCCCGTGGTGGCGTCCACCGTGAAGATCACGGCGGCCATGCGGCGCTCACGGTAGTACGCGGCCAGGCGCTCCACGGTCGGCGTGCGGTCCTGGCCGGACTTGAAGTAGGCGGCCGAGGCGTCCATCAGCTCCGCGTCGAGCGCGAGACGGCCGTGGGCGTCCTGCTCCACATGGACGTGGAAGTCGATGGCGATCGAATCGGCGGGGTTCATCGGAGTGCTCACAGGTGGTCGGTCCGGTTCTTGGCGTCGAGGAGGAGGGAGAGGAGGGCGTCGCGTTCCGCGACGAGGTCGGCCTCCGCGGCCCCGGCCAGCTCGTCGCTGACGCCTTCGGCGATCGCGCGCGTCAGCTCGGGCGTGAGGCGCGGTGCGCCGAGGTCGGCCCACCACTCCTCCATGGGCGGGCCGAGGTGCTCCAGGACGTGCGCGATGCCGCCCGCACCGCCCGAGAGGTGCTGGTTGAGGAAGGGCCCGAGCAGCGCCCAGCGCAGGCCGGGACCGTGGGCGATGGCCGCGTCGATGTCGGCGACGCTCGCCGCGCCCCGCTCGACGAGGGAGTACGCCTCCCGCCAGAGCGCGGCCTGGAGCCGGTTCGCGACATGGCCGGGCAGTTCCTGGCGCAGCCGGATCGGACGGCGGCCCAGGCTTCGGTAGAACCCCATGGCCTCTTCGACGGCGGCCTCACCGGTCCGCTCGCCCGGTACGACCTCGACCAGCGGAATGAGGTGGGGCGGGTTGAACGGATGCCCCACGAGGACCCGTTCGGGATGGGCCGCGCAGGCCCGCTGGATCCGCGACGGCAGCAGCCCGGAGGAACTGCTCGCCAGGATCGTCCCCGGCGGGGCCGCGGCGTCGAGGACGGCGAAGACCTCGTCCTTCAGCTCGGGACGCTCCGGGCCGTTCTCCTGGACGAAGCCGGCGTCCGCGACGGCCTCGGCGAGGTCCGGGGTGAACGACAGCCGGCGCTGGTCGGCGGCGACGGCCGCCCGGAGCCGCTCCTCCGCGCCGGGCGCGGGATCGCTCGCGACGACCTCGTGCCCGTACAACAGGAAGAGCGTGGTCCAGGAGGCCCCGATGACCCCGGTGCCGACGACGGCGACCCTCACGACGCGCTCCCGTGCCCGGTGCCGGCGGCCCGCCCGGCGGCGTACGCGACGAAGGCGGCCAGGGAACGGGGGTCGGCGAGGACGTCGGTGCTGGCGACGGACTCGGGACGCGCGCCGAGGAGGATCCGCTTGACCGGTACCTCCAGCTTCTTGCCGGTGCGGTTGCGCGGGATGGCCGGCACCCGCTCGATGACGTCCGGGACGTGCCGCGGCGACAGCGCCGACCGCAGTGCGCGGGCGATCCTCGTACGGAGGGCGTCGTCCAGGTCCACGGGGCCCGCGACGAAGAGCAGCAGCTCCCCGTTGCCGCCCTCGGGGTCCTCGATGTGGACGACGAGACTGTCCTCGATCTCGGGCAGGTCCTCGACGACGGCGTAGAACTCGGCGGTGCCGAGCCGGACCCCGCCCCGGTTGAGGGTGGCGTCGGAGCGTCCGGCGACGACACAGTGGCCCTCGGGCGCGAACCGCACCCAGTCGCCGTGCCGCCACACGCCCGGGTACTCCTCGAAGTACGCCGCCCGGTAGCGGGAACCGTCGGTGTCGCCCCAGAAGCCGACGGGCATCGACGGCATCGGCTCGGTGATCACCAGCTCGCCCAACTCGCCGACGACCCGCCGGCCCTCGCTGTCGTAGGCGTACGCGGCGACCCCGAGGCAGGGCCCGGAGATCTCCCCGGCGCGGACGGTCTGGAACGGGCTGCCCTGGAGGATGCCACTGCAGACGTCGGTGCCGCCGCAGCCGACGTTCAGGAGCACCTGGTCCCCGAACTGCTCGGCCACCCAGCGGAAACCGTCGGCGGCGAGCGGGCTGCCCGCCGCGCCGAGCTGTCGCAGCCGCGACAGGTCGAACTCCTCGGCGGGCCGGATCCCGGCCTTGCGGCAGGCCATGAGGTAGCCGGGGCTCACGCCCATCAGCGTCGCCCCCGTCTCCTCCGCGATCCGCCACTGCTCCCGCAGGTCGGGGTGGACCGGATTGCCGTCGATCATGACGATCGAGGCGCGGACGAGCAGTGCCGAGACCAGGCTGTTCCAGAGCATCCAGGCTGTCGTGCTGAACCAGAGCATCCGGTCGCCCGGCTTCAGGTCCCAGCTCAGCGCGTGGTTCTTCAGGTGCTCCAGGAGGATCCCGCCGTGCCGGTGGACGATCGCCTTGGGGATGCCGGTGGTGCCGGAGGAGAAGAGCACGAACAACGGATGGTCGAACGGCACGGGCTCGAAGGACAGTTCGGCCGGCTCGGCCAGCAGCTCCGTCCAGCCCAGCGCGTCGGGAACGGCGTTCGGTCCGTACGGGACGTGGACCACCCGCTCCACGGTGGGCAGCCGGGAGGCGATCTCCGCCACCTCGGTGCGGCGGTCGACGTCGCGGTCCCCGTAGCGGTAGCCGGCGACGGTCAGCAGCACCTTCGGGTCGAGCTGGGCGAACCGGTCGACCACGCTGCGCGGGCCGAACTCCGGCGCGCAGGCCGCCCAGACCGCGCCGATGCTCGCGGTGGCGAGGAAGGCCACCAGCGTCTCCGGGATGTTCGGCAGGTAGGCGACGACCCGGTCGCCCTTGCGGACGCCGAGGCGCAGCAGGCCGGCGCGCGCCCGGGCGACCTGGTCGCGGAGTTCGCGGAAGGTCAGGTCGACCGGCGCCCGGGTCTGGGAGCGGGCGACCAGCGCGACGGCGTCGAGGTCCTCCTCGCGGCCGAGCGCGTGCTCGGCGTAGTTGAGGGTCGCGCCGGGGAACCACTCGGTGTCCGGCATGGACCTGTGGCCCAGGGCGGCCGTGGGCGGGGTGTGCGGGCGGACGTCGGAGAACTCCCAGATCGACGACCAGAAGCCCTCCAGGTCGGTGACGGACCACTGCCACAGGCTGTCGTAGTCCGGGAAGCTCAGCTGTCGCTCCGACTTCAGCCAGCCGAGGTAGCGGCCGATCTCCGATTCGTCCCTGACCGTGGGGCCAGGGGTGCTGAGGATCTCGTTCATCGGGCGTCCTTTCCGTGGGAGTCCTGTCCGGCGGCGACCTTCGCGGCGCGGCCCTCCAGGAACGCCCGCATCCGCTCCTGGGCGTCGCGGCTGCCGGCGGCGACGGCCGACATGAGGGATTCGAGCAGCAGGCCGCCGGCGGGCGACGCCTCGGCGATCCGGGGGAGCGCCTGGAGGACGGCGAAGTTGGTCAGGGGTGCGTTGGCCGCGATCCGCTCCGCGAGTTCCAGGGCCCGGGCGCGCGCCCCGCCCTCCTCGGTCAGGTACTGCGAGAGGCCTGCGGCCTGGCCCTCGGCGGCGTCGAGGACGCGGCCGGTGAGCATCATGTCCGCCATCCGGTGCGCGCCGATCAGCCGGGGGATCCGGACCGAGCCGCCACCGCCGACGAAGAGTCCGCGCTGTCCCTCGGGCAGCGCGTAGAAGGTGGACGGCTCGGCCACGCGGATGTGCGCGGAGGCCGCGAGCTCCAGGCCGCCGCCGATCACCGCGCCCTTGAGCGCGGCCACCACGGGGACGCGCCCGCCCTCGATGGTGTCGAAGACGCGGTGCCACATGAGCGAGTGCTCCAGCGCCTCCTCGGTGGACCGCTCGGTCAGCTCGCCGAGGTCGAGCCCGGCCGAGAAGTGATCACCTTCGGCGTCCAGGACGACGGCGCGGACGTCGGCGCCCGGCTTCCGGAAGAACTCCTCGAAGCTCAGCACGGTGGCGTCGTCGAGGGCGTTGCGCTTGGCGGGGCGACGGAGTGTCAGGACCGCCACTCCGCCGCGGTGTTCGATGGAAATCGTGCTCAAGGGGAGGCTCCTCAATTATCAGGAATCCTGAGTATCGGAGGATGTGCCGCCCTCAGGCAAGGGGGGCTGGGCTAGAATTTTCGACAGGTTTCCTGACGATGGGGAGGACTTGTGACGGAGGCCGTTCCGCCGTCGTTGTTGTACTCGGTGAAGCAGGTCGAGCTGGCCACCCGGGCCCGGCTCGACGAACTGCTCAGGCCTTCGGGCGTCACCGCCCTCCAGTACACCGCGCTGACCGTGCTCGAACGCCGGGACGGCATGTCCTCGGCCGAGCTCGCCCGCAACTCGTTCGTCACGCCCCAGTCCATGTCCGACCTGGTCGGCGCGTTGGAGCGGCGGAACCTCATCACCCGGTCCCCGGACCCGGCGAGCCGGCGCCGCCACGTCATCAGCCTCACCGACGACGGCCGCGCCTTGCTGGCCCTCCATGCCCCGGCCGTCCGGCAGCTGGAGGACGAGATGCTCACGGGCTTCACGGCCCGGGAGCGCACCGCCTTCCGCGCCTACCTCAACCGCGCCCGCGCCGCACTCGGCTAGCCGGGGCGGCCTCGCGGGCATCGACGACATGGCGGCTCGCCTGCAGGACGGCATTGCTCTCCGCGGGACGCTCGGCAGCGCCTACCGGGAGTCCGGCATCGCTGCGCACCGAGCACGGCCGCCGCCGGGCCCGGAGGGTCCTACCGGGGCCGGCGGCGGTTCGGTCGCCGAGGGGCACGGGTCAGTCGGCCGCGTGGACCAGCTCGCCGCCGACGTAGGTGCGCAGGACGCGGGCGTGGGCGATCTCCTCCGGCGGCCCGGTGAGGATGTCGCGGTCGAGTACGACGAGGTCGGCCAGGTTCCCGACCGCCAGGACGCCAGCGTCGTCGTGGCCGTTCACGTGGGCGGTTCCGGCCGTGTAGGCGGCGATCGCGGAGGGCAGGTCGAGCCGCTGCTCGGGCAGGAGGATCCGCTCGTCGGTGGCGTCCGGCTGCCGTCGGTTGACCGCCACGTGCAGGCCGCCCAGGGGGTCCGGGCTGCTCACGGGCCAGTCGCTGCCGGCGGCGAGGGTGGCGCCGGCCCGCTGGAGGGCGCCGAAGGGGTACTGCCAGGCGGCGCGTTCGGGGCCGAGGAAGGGGATGGTGAGTTCGTCCATCTGCGGTTCGTGGGCGGCCCAGAGCGGCTGGATGTTGGCGACGGCGCCGAGGTGGGCGAAGCGGGGGAGGTCGTCCGGGTGGACCACCTGGAGGTGGGCGAGGTGGTGGCGGGTGGCGCGTCGGCCGTTGGTGGTGCGGGCGGCTTCGACGGCGTCCAGGGCCTCGCGCACGGCGCGGTCGCCGAGGGCGTGGAAGTGCACCTGGAAGTCGAGCGCGTCGAGTTCGGTGACGTATGCGCGCAGTGCCGTCGGGTCGACGAAGCTGAGGCCGGTGTTGGCGGTGGCGCAGCCGCAGCCGTCGAGGTAGGGGCTGGTCATCGCGGCGGTGAAGTTCTCCGCGATGCCGTCCTGCATGATCTTCACCGAGCCGGCCCGGAACCGTCCGTGGCTCAACTCCTCGCGCCGCCGCACGAGTTCGGGGATCTGTTCGGCGCCGCGGTCGCGCTGCCACCAGAGGGCGCCGGTCACCCGGGCGGTCAGCGCGCCGGAGCGGGCGGCGGTCAGGTAGGCGTCGGAGGGGTCGGGCATGCCGTTGAACTCGCCGAGCAGTGCGTCCTGCCAGCCGGTGATGCCGAGCGAGTGCAGCAGGCGTTGGGCGCGCAGCAGTCCGTCGAGGCGGTCGGCCGGGGTGGAGGGCGGGATCAGGCGGGCGACCAGGGCGGTGGCGCCTTCCTGGAGGGTGCCGCTCGGGGTGCCGTCGGGCTCGCGCTCGATGCGGCCGTCGGCGGGGTCGGGGGTGTCGGCGGTGAGGCCGGCGAGTTCCAGGGCGCGGGTGTTGGCCCAGGCGCCGTGGTGGTCGCGGTTGGTGAGGTACACGGGGCGGTCGGGGACGACGGAGTCGAGGAGGTGCCGGGTGGGCAGGCCTCCCTCGAAGCTCTCCATCGACCACCCGCTGCCGGTGATCCACTCCTGCTCCGGGCGGGCCTCGGCGTACGCCCGGATGCGCGCCAGGTAGTCGGTGACGCCGACGGTGCCGGTGAGGTCGCAGGCGGCCAGTTCCGAGCCGCCGCCCACGGCGTGGATGTGGGCGTCCTGGAAGCCGGGCAGTAGCAGCTTGCCGGTGAGGTCGACGACCTCGGTCCTCGGCCCGATGAGCTCGCGGACCTCGTCGTGTCCGACGGCGGTGATCCGTTCGCCGGTCACGGCCAGGGCGCTGGCCCGGGTGCGGGCGGCGTCGCCGGTGTGGACGGGGCCGTGGGTGAAGACCAGATCGGCCTGGGTCATGGGTGGTGCTCCGTTCTCGGGTCGTGCGGGGTGGTGCGTGGTGCGGGCTACTCGGTCGCCGCGGCTTCGCCGAGGAAGTACGGTGAGCGCCGCCGCCAGCGGGCCCAGGCCGCCGCCGGCAGTCCGCTGACGATCATCAGGATCACCACGGACAGCTCGAACCAGCCGTTGTCGGCGGCGAGTTCGAAGTGGTC
>NZ_JBIWNZ010000035.1:3280-84434 GCF_044767505.1 Kitasatospora sp. NPDC101235 | reverse complement strand
ACTTTTGGCACGCTGTTGAGTTCTCAAGGAACGGACGCTTCCTTCGGACCGCCTTCCAGCGGACCCTCCGGGCTTCGTTCTTTCGTGCTTCCAGCCTATCAGACGCTTTCCGCTCCGTTTACCAGGGCTTTTCACATCTGAAATCTGGTGTTAACCGCGGAGTCGCGGCGACTCGACCAACCATAGCCGGTCGATGACCGGAGCGCGAATCGAGCCACGCCGGGAGTCCTCCGGGCGGCTGCATGATTTGTTGCTCTCGCGAGCATATACAGCAATGGTCCCGATTCGCCAAGATGCCTGTAGAGTGCGGCGCATCGACCCAGAGGACTAGACCACTCACAGGTCGGTGAGTCGCCGGCCGGGCTGGTGGGCAAGGGCAGGGCCTTCGCCCTGGAATGTCAGAAGATGTCCGAAGTTGACATGATTTAGGCTTCAGTTGATCGTCATGCCGCTCCTCGCGGCCGCTCGCTGTACTGCGCATTTGGGAGGCACAACCATGACCACTGTGACGTCGCCGCTGACCGGCAAGATCGTGGGGCTCGCGGGCGTGCCCGACCCGGTGTTCTCGGGTGCGATGGTCGGCCCGGGCACCGCGATCGACCCCGTTCGTGAGCAGACCACGGCGGTCGCTCCCGTGGACGGTGTCGTCGTCTCCATGCACCCGCACGCGTTCGTCGTCGTGGACGCCGAGGGCCACGGTGTGCTGACCCACCTCGGGATCGACACGGTTCAGCTCAACGGCGAGGGCTTCGAGCTGCTCGTCAACAAGGGCGACACGGTGACCCGCGGTCAGGCCGTCATCAAGTGGGACCCGGCTGCCGTCGAGGCCGCGGGCAAGTCGCCGATCTCGCCGATCGTGGCGCTGGAGGCCACCGCCGAGTCGCTCGGCTCGCTGCGGGAGGACGGCGAGGCCAAGGCGGGCGACCAGCTGTTCAGCTGGAGCTGACCTCTTCCTTCCGACACCCGCCCCGGACGAGATGACGGGGCGGCCCCCACACAGCGGTTCCCGGCGGGGCCGCTCATCTCAGCGGAGACAGGTGACATGGAGAAGACGCTGCGCGGCGTGGGCGTGAGCCACGGGGTCGCGATCGGCCAGGTGCGGCACATGGGGACGGCGGTGCTGGAGCCTCCGGCCACCCAGATCCCGACCGAGGACGCCCCGCGCGAGCAGGCGCGTGCCCAGGCCGCAGTCGAGGCGGTCGCCGCCGACCTCATCGCGCGCGGCAACCTCGCGGGCGGCGAGGCGCAGGCCGTGCTGGAGGCCCAGGCGCTGATGGCGCAGGACCCAGAGCTGATGGCCGACGTGTCCCGCCGGATCGCCGTCGGCAGCAGTGCCGAGCGCGGTGTCTACGACGCGTTCGCGGCCTACCGGGCGCTGCTCGCCTCCGCCGGGGACTACCTGGCCGGGCGGGTCGCCGACCTGGACGACGTGCGCAACCGGATCGTCGCCCGGCTGCTCGGTGTGCCGATGCCGGGCGTGCCCGACAGCGACGAGCCGTACGTGCTGTTCGCGCGGGACCTGGCGCCGGCCGACACCGCGCTGCTCGACCCGACGCTGGTGCTCGGCTTCGTGACCGAGGAGGGCGGGCCGACCAGCCACAGCGCCATCCTGGCCCGGGCGATGGGTGTGCCGGCCGTCGTGGCGCTGCCGGGTGCGATCGAGGTCGGCGAGGGCACCGTCGTCGCGGTGGACGGCAGCTCCGGTGACGTGCTGCTGGAGCCGTCCCAGGAGAAGCAGGACGAGCTGCGGGCGGTCGCCGCCGAGCGCAAGGCCGCGCTCGCCGCCTCCTCCGGCCCGGGGCAGACCTCGGACGGCCACAGGGTGCCGCTGCTGGCCAACGTGGGCGGCCCGGCCGACGTGCCGGCCGCGCTGGAGAACGGCGCCGAGGGCGTCGGCCTGTTCCGCACCGAGTTCCTGTTCCTGGACGACTCGGCGAAGGCGCCCAGCGCCGAGAAGCAGGTCGAGGCGTACCGCAAGGTGCTGGAGGCCTTCCCCGAGGGCCGGGTCGTGGTGCGGGTGCTGGACGCCGGCGCCGACAAGCCGCTGGACTTCCTGACCCCGGCCGACGAGCCGAACCCGGCGCTGGGCGTGCGCGGTCTGCGCACCCTGCTCGAACACCCCGACGTGCTGCGGACCCAGCTCGAGGCGCTCGCCAAGGCGGCCGAGGGCCTGCCGGTGCACCTTGAGGTGATGGCCCCGATGGTGGCCGACCGCAAGGACGCCAAGGACTTCGCGACCGCGTGCCGGGAGGCCGGGCTGGACGCCAAGTTCGGTGCGATGGTCGAGATCCCATCGGCCGCACTGCGCGCCAGGGCGATCCTCCAGGAGGTCGAGTTCCTGTCGCTGGGGACCAACGACCTCGCCCAGTACACCTTCGCGGCCGACCGTCAGGTGGGTGCGCTGGCCCGGCTCCAGGACCCGTGGCAGCCGGCCCTGCTGGACCTGGTCGCCTCGGCGGCCGACGCTGCGCGGGCGAGCGGCAAGAGCTGCGGCGTCTGCGGCGAGGCGGCCTCCGACCCGCTGCTGGCCGTGGTGCTGACCGGTCTGGGCGTCACCAGCCTGTCGATGGGCGCGGCCTCGATCCCCTACGTGCGGACCACGCTCGCCAAGTACACGCTGGCGCAGTGCCGCCGGGCGGCGGAGGCGGCCCGGGCCGCGGACGGTGCCGAGGAGGCGCGGGCCGCCGCGCAGCAGGTGCTCTCGGGCGAGTGAGGACGGAGCGACGCGAAAGGGGTGCCCCCACCCAGGACGGTGGGGGCACCCCTTTCGTGTGCCTCGTCGTGTGCCTGGGGGCCGGTCAGGCCTGGCGGTCGAGGCGGAGCCGCTCGAAGAAGCGCAGGTGCTCGATGTGGTCGACTGAGCCGGGGTTGACGGCCTGCTCCAGCGGGGTGCCGGAGAGGATGCGCTTGACCGGGACCTCGATCCGCTTGCCGGTGAGGGTGTGCGGGAGGCCGCGGACGGCGATGACCTCGTCGGGCACGTGGCGCGGGGAGAGCTCGGTGCGCAGCGAGGTCCGGATGCGGCCGATCACGTCGTCGTTCAACTCCGCACCGGGGGCGAGGACGACGAACAGCGGCATCCAGTAGCCGCCGTCGGGCTCCTCCAGGCCGATGACCAGGGACTCGGCGATCTCGGGGAGGCGCTCGACCACCTCGTAGATGTCCGAGGAGCCCATCCGGACGCCCTGGCGGTTGAGGGTGGAGTCGGAGCGGCCGTGGATGACGACGGTGCCCCGCGAGGTGACGGTGATCCAGTCGCCGTGCCGCCAGATGCCGGGGTACGTGTCGAAGTAGCTGTCGTGGTACCGGGTGCCCTCGGGGTCGTTCCAGAAGCCGGTGGGCATCGACGGGATGGGCTTGGTGACGACGAGTTCGCCGACGGTGTCGGTGTGCGGGTGGCCCTGGACGTCCCAGGACTCGACGGCGGCGCCGAGGCAGGGGGCCTGGATCTCGCCGAGGTACACCGGGAGGGTGGGGACGCCGCCGACGAAGCAGGAGCAGACGTCGGTGCCGCCGCTGACGGAGGCGAGCCAGACGTCCTGCTTGACCTCGTCGTAGATCCAGCGGAAGCCGTCGGGCGGGAGCGGGGAGCCGGTGGTGCCGATGCAGCGTACGGCGGAGAGGTCGAGGTCCCGGCCGGGGTGGAGCTCGGCCTTGCGGCTGGCGATCACGTAGGCGGCGGAGGTGCCGAGGACGGTGGCGCCGGTTCGGGCGGCGACCGACCAGAGGGCGCCGGTGTCGGGGTGGCCGGGGCTGCCGTCGTAGGTGACGATCGTGGACCCGACCAGGAGGCCGGCCAGCAGGAAGTTCCACATCATCCAGCCGGTGGAGGTGTACCAGAGGAACCGGTCCTGGGGGCCGAGGTCGAGGTGGAGGCCGGCCTGCTTGAGGTGTTCGAGGAGGATGCCGCCCTGGCTCTGGACGATCGCCTTGGGCAGGCCGGTGGTGCCGGATGAGTAGAGGACCCAGAGCGGGTGGTCGAAGGGGACCATCTGGAAAACCGGCTCGACCTCGTCGGCGACCAGGTCGTCCCAGTTCAGGGCGCCCTCGGGGGCGGGGGCGCCGAGCAGCGGGACGTGCACGACGGTGTGCAGGCTGGGGAGCTCGCGGCGCAGTTCGGCGACGACCTCGGTGCGGTCGTGGTCCTTGCCGCCGTAGTGGTAGCCGTCGATGGCGAAGAGGACGGCGGGTTCGATCTGCTGGAGGCGGTCGAGGACGCTGCGGGCGCCGAAGTCCGGGGCGCAGCTGGTCCAGACCGCGCCGACCGCTGCGGTGGCGAGCAGGGCGACGGCGGCCTGCGGGACATTGGGCAGGTAGGCGCTGACCCGGTCGCCGGGGCCGATGCCGCGGGCGCGCAGGGCGGCGGCCAGCGAGCCGACCTGGCGGCGGAGTTCGGCCCAGGTGAGGACGGCCGGCTGCTCGGTGGTCTCGTCGAGGTGGAGGATCGCGGGACGGTCGGCGTTGGCCGGGTCTTCGGCGGCGCGCAGGGCGTGCTCGGCGTAGTTGAGGCGGACACCGGGGAACCAGCGGGCGCCGGGCATGGTGGCGTCGGCGAGGATCTCGACCGGGACGGTGGTGCAGTGGTCGGTGGCCAGCCGGACGTCGAACCACTGGGTGATCGCGGTCCAGAACCGGTCGAGGTCCCCGGTGGACCAGGCGTGCAGGTCCGCGTAGCGCTGGGCGGCCTGCTGGTCGTCGGCGACCGGGGCGAGCGGGGCGGCCGGGGCGCCGTGGTGTTCGGCGGCCCAGGCCTGGAAGGCCACGAGGGTGGTGGCGGCGGCGCGAGCGGGGTTCGGGCGCCAGAGCGGCTGATCCTGCGGTGGGGTGCTCACGGTGGTGGTCTCCCGGCCGGTGGTGGGGACGGGAGGGCTCGTGGCAGACCCGTCCGGTTGGGCTGTCGGTGCAGACCATGCCATGTGATCGCCCGCCGCGCCAGGGTCGGCCGGTGGGTGGACGGCAGGTCAGCGGGGGGTGAACTCGCCGCTGAACCAGCGGCGCAGGACGCCGTTGTGGAAGTCCCAGACCAGCGGGGTTTCCGCGGTGGCGAGCAGCCAGCCGTCGGTCTCGTCGGTGGGGCGCGAGGGCGGGAGGTCGGCGAGCGGGCGGGCCGGGAGCAGTCCGCAGAGCATGACGAAGCGGCCGTTGGGGTCGGAGGCGGTGTGGATCAGGGTGACCTCGGCCGGGTCGGCGGGGATGCCGGTCTCCTCGTGCAGTTCGCGCACGCACGCCTGCTGCCAGCTCTCGCCGTAGTCCATGTAGCCGCCGGGGAAGGCGAGTTCGCCGTAGCCGGGTTCGATGGTGCGGCGGATGACGACCAGCGCGGGGTCGGCGTCGGGGCGGGTGACGGGCAGGACGGTGACCGCGACGGGCAGCGGGTTGCGGTAGCTGATCTCGGCGCAGCCGGGGCAGGTGCGCGGCCAGGCGCGGGTGCCGGGCGGGTAGGGCGTGCCGCAGAAGTGGCAGTGCGAGAACGGCCGGTGGGCGGTCTGGATCGCTTCGTCAGTGGTCATGGCCGGATGGTAGCCCGGTGGGTCGACGGTGTTGCCGCGGGCTGCGGAACGTCAGGGGGCCTCGGGGTCGTCGGTCGTGCCGTCGCGGGTGGGGCGGAGCAGCGCCGGGTGCAGCAGGCGGGCGTCGCCGGCGTGGTAGGTGCGGGCGCGGGGGCCGCCGCGGGCGCCGCCGCGCTCGGTGGTGGTGCCGGTGCTCTCGACGAAGCCGGGCACGGACAGCACCTTGCGGTGGAAGTTGCCGGGGTGGAGCTTCTCGTCCCAGACCGCCTCGTAGACGGCGCGGAGCTCGGGGATGGTGAAGTCGTACGGCAGGAAGGCGGTGGCCAGCGGGCTGTACTCGAGTTTGGCGCGCACCCGGTCGAGGCCGTCGGCGAGGATGCGGGCGTGGTCGAAGGCCAGCGTGAGCGGGCCGTGGCCGGTGCGCCCGTCGACGCCACCCCCGTGGGTGTCGGCGGGCGCACCGGCGGCTCGGGACCGGCCGCAGGGCCGGAGGTCCAGGTCGGAGACGGGGTGCCAGGCGGCGGCCGCGGCGTCCGTGCCGGCCTGGGGGTCGGGCAGGTCTGGGGCGAAGGCGAGGTAGGCGACGGAGACGACGTGCATCCGCGGGTCCCGCTCGGGGGCGCCGTAGGTGCCGAGCTGTTCGAGGTGGAGGCGGCAGAGCCTGACCTCGGCCTCGGAAGCGCTCCGCAGGCCCGTCTCCTCGGCGAGCTCGCGGGCGGCCGCCTCGTCCAGGCCTTCCTCGCCGGCCCGCAGGAAGCCGCCGGGCAGCGCCCAACAGCCCTGGTAGGGCGGGGCGCCGCGCTCGACGAGCAGGACGTGCAGGCTGCCGTGGCGCAAGGTCAGGGCGACCACGTCCACGGTGACGGCGATCGGGGCGTAGGCGCGCGGGTCGTACGCGGCGAGCCACTCCTGCTCGGCCTCGGACCCGGTGGGAGGCAGTTGGTCGTCCGCTGCCATCGCCGGGCTCCTCTCCGTGCTCACGGGCGCCGCGTGGCCTGTCTCACCGGCGCTGTTCTTCTCGGGATGAGCACAACGTAGCGATCGGATTCCCCTGCGGCAAATGGTTTTCCCTCTCGGCGGGGACACCCACCTCTAGGCTGTGACCAGGAACTCTGCCAGAGGAGGCCGACATGTCCGCTGCTCCCCCGCCGGGCTTCGCCGCCGCGCTGGCCGCCGGTCCACTGGTGCTCGACGGCGGGATGTCGAACCAGTTGGCGGCGGCCGGGCACGACCTGTCGGACGAACTGTGGTCGGCGCGGCTGCTGGCGGACGACCCGCAGGCGGTGGTGGCCGCGCACCGGGCGTACTTCGCGGCGGGCGCGGACGTCGCGATAACCGCGAGCTACCAGGCGAGCTTCGAGGGCTTCGCGCGCCGAGGGGTCGGCCGGGCACAGGCCGCACGGCTGCTGGCGAGCAGCGTGGAGCTGGCCCGGGAGGCGGCTCGGTCGGAGCCGGGCGGGCGACGGCGCTGGGTGGCGGCCTCGGTGGGCCCGTACGGAGCGGTGCTGGCGGACGGTTCGGAGTACCGGGGCCGGTACGGGCTGAGCGTCGTGGAGCTGGCGGACTTCCACCGGCCGCGGCTGGAGGTGCTGGCGGCGGCCCGGCCGGATGTGCTGGCGCTGGAGACGGTGCCGGACGCGGACGAGGCGCGGGCGCTGCTGGGGCTGGTGCGCGGGCTGGGGGTGCCGGCCTGGCTTTCGTACAGCATCGAGGGCGACCGGACCAGGGCCGGGCAGCCGCTGGCGGAGGCCTTCGCGCCGGCCGCTGATGTGGATGAGGTGGTCGCGGTGGGCGTCAATTGCTGTACGCCGCAGGACGCGGACCGGGCGGTGGCGGTGGCCGCCGAGGTGACAGGGAAGCCGGTGGTGGTCTACCCGAACAGCGGGGAGAGCTGGGACGCCGCCCGCCGGGGCTGGTGCGGCGAGCCGACCTTCCGCTCGGCGCGGGTGGGCGGCTGGCTCGCGGACGGGGCGCGGCTGGTGGGCGGCTGCTGCCGGGTCGGGACGGACGGGATCGCGGCGCTGGCGGCGCAGGTGGCGGTGCTGCGGGCGCAGCGGGCGGGGGCGGTGGGCTGAGGCGGCGCGGCGCGGCCCGCGGTTCGGGCCGCACGCGGACGGGGTTACCCGGGGGGAAGGTGCACGGAGTCGGCGCGGCCTGGCAGACTCGTCCCGTCACCACTGCGGTCGACATTGTCGACTGCCTGTCAGCGCGGAGGTACCCATGCCCGGCCCGATCCAGTCGCTTTCCCGGGCCGCCGCGATCATGCGCCTGCTGGCCGGCGGCGAGCGCCGGCTCGGCCTGTCCGAGGTCGCGACGGCACTGGACCTGGCCAAGGGCACCGCGCACGGCATCCTGCGCACACTGCAGCAGGAGGGGTTCGTCGAGCAGGACCCGGAGAGCGGCAAGTACCAGCTGGGCGCCGAACTGCTGCGGCTGGGGCAGAGCTACCTGGACGTGCACGAGCTGCGGGCGCGGGCGCTGGTGTGGGCGGACGACCTGGCCCGGGCGGCCGGGGAGACGGTCTACCTGGGGGTGCTGCACCAGCAGGGCGTGCTGATCGTGCACCACGTGTTCCGGCCGGACGACACCCGGCAGGTACTGGAGGTGGGCTCGATGCAGCCGCTGCACAGCACCGCGCTGGGCAAGGTGCTGGTGGCCTACGACCCGGTCGCGCGCGGGGAGTTGGGCGACGGGCCGTACGAGTCGTACACCATGCGGACGCTGACCGGGGCGGCCGACGTGGACGCCGAGTGCGCGCTGATCCGGGAGCGCGGCTGGGCGGACTCGATCGAGGAGACCTGGGAGGGCGTGGCCTCGATCGGCGCGCTGATCCAGGACCGGCGGCGCAACCCGGTGGGCGCGGTGTGCATCAGCGGGGCGGTCGAGCGGGTCTGCGAGGACGGCTTCGTGAAGCCCACGCTGGTGGCCTCGGTGCGCAGCGCGGCGCGGGCGATCTCCCGCGACCTGGGCGCCGGGCGGTTCTGAGTACATCCGGGGACGGCTCGCGACGGGCCGTCGATTCGTCACGCTGAGGCGCGGACGGGCGAGAGGCCTGTCCGCGCCTCTGGCGTTTTGTCCTGTTTCGGGGCGCTCCGCTCGGTAACGTCGACGGACCGGTCGAGGCGAGGGTCACAGCTCCGTAACCCTGCCTTGACGCGGGGGCGACCTGGGGAGGAAGCTTCCGCATGACGGTCGACATTGTCGAACGATGGCCGGGAAGATCACTCCCACAGTGCGCTCACCCGCACAGCGATCGACCAGTCACCTGCCCCCACCCACCCTCCGGGCCATATGGACAAGGGAGTCTTTGTGTCCGCGTTCTCCAACGGCGACGTCTTCGTCGGCGAAACCCTCGGCACCGCCGCCCTGATACTCCTCGGCGGCGGCGTCTGCGCCGCCGTGACCCTCAAGAAGTCGAAGGCCGTCAACGCCGGCTGGCTGGCGATCACCTTCGGCTGGGGATTTGCGGTCCTCATCGCCGCCTACATGTCGGCTCCGAAGTCCGGTGCCCACCTCAACCCGGCCGTCACCATCGCGCTCGCGGTCAAGAGCGGCGAGTGGAGCCAGGTGCCGCTCTACATCGGCTCCCAGCTGCTCGGCGCGATCATCGGCGCCGTGCTGGTCTGGGCCACCTACCTGGGCCAGTTCAACGCGAACAAGGAACCCACCCTCGGCATCTTCTCGACCGGCCCCGAGATCCGGAACCCGATCCAGAACGTGATCACCGAGGTCATCGGCACCTTCGTGCTCTGCTTCGCGATCCTCACCATCGGCACCAACTCCGGCCTCTCCCAGTCCGGCACCGGCACCCTGATGGTCGCCTTCACCGTCGTCGGCATCGGCCTCTCGCTGGGCGGCCCGACCGGCTACGCGATCAACCCGGCCCGTGACCTCGGCCCGCGCATCGCGCACACCCTGCTGCCGATCCCGAACAAGGGCGGCTCCGACTGGTCGTACGCCTGGATCCCGGTCGTCGGCCCGGTCCTGGGCGGCCTGGCGGCCGGTGGCGTCTACAACGCCATCTTCTAGAGGACGGGTTCGACCCCTCCGAGCACGGGGACTGACCGAGCAAGCGCGTCAGGCCCACCCACCCCGTAACCCCCGAACCCGAGCCGAGGACCCTCCCCATGACCTCCACCGGTAACTACATCGCCGCGATCGACCAGGGCACCACCTCCAGCCGCTGCATCATCTTCGGCGCCGACGGCCGGATCGTCGCCGTCGACCAGCAGGAGCACCGGCAGATCTTCCCCCAGCCCGGCTACGTCGAGCACGACGCCGCCGAGATCTGGACCCGGGTGCAGTCGGTCGTCCGCGGCGCGCTGGAGAAGGCCGGCCTGACCAAGGACGACATCCGCGCGATCGGCATCACCAACCAGCGCGAGACCACCGTCCTGTGGGACAAGAACACCGGCGAGCCGGTGCACAACGCGCTGGTGTGGCAGGACACCCGCACCGAGGCGCTCTGCCGCGAGCTGGGCCGCAACGTCGGCCAGGACCGCTTCCGCCGCGAGACCGGCCTCCCGCTGGCCAGTTACTTCGCCGGCCCGAAGATCCGCTGGCTGCTGGACAACGTCGAGGGCCTGCGCGAGCGCGCCGAGGCCGGCGACATCCTCTTCGGCACCATGGACACCTGGGTGATCTGGAACCTCACCGGCGGTGTCAACGGCGGCAAGCACGTCACGGACGTCACCAACGCCAGCCGCACCATGCTGATGAACCTGCACACCCTGCAGTGGGACGAGAAGATCGCCGAGTCGATGGACGTGCCGATGGCCGTCCTGCCGGAGATCCGCTCCTCCGCCGAGGTGTACGGCGAGGCCGTCGGCGACCTGGCCGGCGTCCCGGTCGCCTCCGCGCTCGGCGACCAGCAGGCCGCGCTGTTCGGCCAGACCTGCTTCGACGAGGGCGAGGCCAAGTCCACCTACGGCACCGGCACCTTCCTGCTGCTGAACACCGGCGAGAAGGTCGTCAACTCGTACCACGGCCTGCTGACCACCGTCGGCTACCGGATCGGCGACCAGGCCCCGGTGTACGCGCTGGAGGGCTCGATCGCCGTCACCGGCTCGCTCGTCCAGTGGCTGCGCGACCAGCTCGGCATCATCTCCACCGCCGCCGAGATCGAGACCCTCGCCAACACCGTCGAGGACAACGGCGGCGCCTACTTCGTCCCGGCCTTCTCCGGCCTGTTCGCCCCGTACTGGCGCTCCGACGCCCGCGGTGTGATCGCCGGCCTGACCCGGTACGTCACCAAGGGCCACCTGGCCCGGGCCGTCCTGGAGGCCACCGCCTGGCAGACCCGCGAGGTCGTCGACGCCATGCAGAAGGACTCCGGGGTCGAGCTCACCGCCCTCAAGGTCGACGGCGGCATGACCAGCAACAACCTGCTCATGCAGAACATCGCCGACGTCCTGGACGCCCCGGTCGAGCGCCCGTACGTGGCCGAGACCACCGCCCTCGGCGCCGCCTACGCGGCCGGTCTCGCCGTCGGCTTCTGGAACGACCTCGACACCCTGCGGGCCAACTGGCACCGCGCCGCCGAGTGGACCCCGCGCATGGACGAGGCCACTCGGGAGCGTGAGTACAAGAAGTGGCTCAAGGCCGTGGAGCGCACCATGGGCTGGGTGGAGGAGGAAGAGAACAACTGACCGACAAGCCGGTCGGGGCCCCGGGCCCCGACCGGCCGCCCGCTGTTCCGGCAACGGGCGTCACCGTGTTTCACCGGCCCGCCGCACCGGGCCGACCGGCCTCTCCCGTAGGGGCCACACCGCACACGAGAGGAGTAACGGCGCCGCCCGACCCGCGCGCCGTACACAACCACCATGGCAACCATCCCGACCCTGGGCGCCGAGCGCACCGCCGGCCACACCGCCTCCCGCGCCGAGACCCGCGAGCTGCTCGGCAAGGCCACCTACGACCTGCTGGTGATCGGGGGCGGCATCCTCGGCACGGCCGTCGCCTGGACCGCCTCCCAGGCCGGCCTGAAGGTCGCCATGGTCGACGCCGGCGACTTCGCCGGCGCCACCTCCAGCGCCTCCTCCAAGCTCGTCCACGGCGGTCTGCGCTACCTCCAGACCGGTGCGGTCAAGCTGGTCGCGGAGAACCACAAGGAGCGCCGCGCGCTCTCCACCGACGTGGCCCCGCACCTGGTCAACCCGCTGACCTTCTTCGTGCCGGTCTACAAGGGCGGCCCGCACGGCGCCGCCAAGCTCGGCGCCGGCGTCTTCCTGTACTCGGCGCTGTCCGCCTTCCGCGACGGCATGGGCCGGGTCTCCACCGCCGCACACGCCGCCCAGCAGGTGCCCGCGCTGCGCACCGAGGGCCTGCGCTCGGTGGCCGTCTACGGCGACCACCAGATGAACGACTCGCGCGTCGCCGTGATGACCGTGCGCGCCGCGGTCGACGCCGGCGCCGTGGTGCTCAACCACGCCGAGGTCACCGGGCTGCGCTTCACCGGCGGCCGGGTCACCGGTGCCGAGGTCCGCGACCGCCTGGACGGCAGCGAGTTCGGCATCGACGCCCGCCTGGTGCTGAACGCCACCGGCCCGTGGGTGGACCACCTGCGCAAGATGGAGGACTCCGGCGCCGCGCCGTCGATCCGCCTCTCCAAGGGCGCGCACGTGGTCGTCAAGCGCCGTTCGCCGTGGCGCGCCGCGCTGACCATCCCGATCGACAAGTACCGCGTCTCCTTCGCCATCCCGTGGGAGGACCACGTCCTGCTCGGCACCACCGACGAGGAGTACACCGGCGACCCGAAGGACGTCCGGGCCACCGAGGCGGACATCGACCAGATCATGGGCGAGGCCGCGCACGCGATCCGCGACGAGCACCTCGACCGCGACCTGATCACCTACTCCTTCGCCGGCCTGCGGGTGCTGCCGGGCGGCCCGGGCGACACGGCCGCCGCCAAGCGCGAGACCGTCGTCACCGAGGGCCGCGGCGGCATGCTGTCGGTCTCCGGCGGCAAGTGGACCACCTACCGGCACATCGGCCGCACCGTGCTGGAGAAGCTGGCCCACGTGCCCGGCACCAGCCTCGGCGAGGACATGTCCCCGATCGCCCCGACCGTCCCGCTGCCGGGCGTCGGCGCGCCGAACGCGGTGGCGCACCGCCTGCTGATCGACCGTGAGCCGGGCTCGCGGATGGAGCCGCTGGTGGCCAAGCACCTGGCCAGCCACTACGGCACCCTGTCCTTCGAGATCGCCCGCATGATCGACGAGAACCCGGAGCTCGGCCGGCCGATCCACGAGGACGGTCCGGACGTCTGGGCGCAGGTCGCGTACGCGGCGGACAACGAGTGGGCGTACACCACGGACGACGTGCTGCGCCGCCGCACCACGATGACGGTGCGCGGGCTGGACACCCCGGAGATCCGGGCCGAGGTCGAGGCCTTCCTCGCGAAGCGCACCAAGTAGGCGCGGCTCGGCGCCGTACGGTCCGAGGACGTTCGCAGGGCGGGCACTCCGGGGTTTCCCGGGGGTGCCCGCCCTTTCGCACTCGTGCGTGCACAATGCGTCACGATCCCATCAACTTCCTAAGGAAATATTCAGAATCTGGACGGATTTGCGCCGATTTATCATGATCATCATCCCTGATGATCTTGCTTATGCTCCGGACCTCTTCGACCAAGAGTGAGCCAAGGAGCTCCCATGCACGTTCCAAAGCGGGCCCTCGTCGGTCCGCTGTCCCTCGCGGTGGCGCTGTCGCTGTCGCTGGCCGGCGGGGCGCCGGTCGCGTTCGCGGCCAAGCCCCACCCCAAGCCCTCCCCCGGTAAGCCGCCGACGGCGGCCGCCATCGACCCGACCGGCAGCATCGCCGCCGCCCGGGTTGCCGCGCGCACCACCGGCCAACGCGTCGAGGCGGCGTCCGAGCGCAGCGAGGTGTCCACCACCTGGGTCAACCCGGACGGCACGCTCACCACCGAACTCGCCGCCGGGCCGGTCCGCTTCCTGCGCGACGGCACGTGGACCGACGTCGACCTGACGCTCAAGCAGGCGCCCGACGGCTCGGTGGCCCCCGCCGCACACCCGCACGGGATGAAGCTGGCCGGCCCCGGCGGCAAACGGCCCCGCACCCTCGCCGAGTCGCAGGCCGCCACCGCGCCCACCGCCGCCGAGCCCGCCCGCACCCTGGTGTCGCTCGGCTCCGGCGACGACGAGCTGGCGCTGGAGTGGAAGGGCGGCCTGCCCGCGCCCGAGCTGGACGGCCCGCGCGCCGTCTACCGGGACGCGATCGGCGACGGCGCCGGGGACCTCGTCGTCGAGGCCAACCGGAACGGCTTCGAGCAGTTCGTCACGCTCAAGCAGCGCCCGGCGGGCGGGAGCTACTCGTACACCATGCCGTTCCGGGCCAAGGGCCTGAAGGCCGTGGCGCAGCCGGACGGCGGCGTGCTGTTCACCGACCGGAAGAACGGGCAGAAGCGCGCCGTGCTGCCCGCGCCGGTGATGTGGGACGCCACCACCGCGACCGGGTCGAGCGAGCACCCCCGGCAGGCCAAGGTCGACCTCAAGGTCGTCCAGCACGGTGACGACGTCGACCTGGTCTTCACCCCCGACGCCGCCTTCCTGGCCGACCCGGCCACCGCGTATCCGGTGACCGTCGACCCGTCCACCAGCGGGCTCGGCAACGCCCTCGACACCCGGGTCCAGAAGGGCGAGACGGTCGACTGGTCGGCCGATGTCGAGCTGTACTGGGGCAACCCCGGCACCAAGAACGCCGACGGCAGCTCGCGCGAGGCCCGTTCGCTGATCAACTGGAACACCTCCTCGATCGCGGACGCGCTGGTCCAGAACGCCACGCTGTCGCTGTACAACATCCACTCCGGCAACACCGACTGCCTGCCCTACACCTGGGAGGTGTGGGACACCGGGCTCGCCTCCACCGCCTCGCGCTGGACCAACCAGCCGGCCTGGAACGCCAGGAAGGCCACTTCCACCGAGACCAAGGGCCGCGACAACTGCGGCGGCGACGGCTGGATCACCGCCAACGTCACCGACCTCGTCCAGGGCTGGGCCTCGGCGAAGAACCAGGTCTCCGGGATGGGCCTGAGGGCGCCCGACGAGGTCAACACCAAGTACTGGAAGGAGGTGAACTCCGCCAACGCCGCCACCGACGTGCCCAAGCTGACGGTCAACTACAACTACCGTCCGCGCACCGGCACCAAGCAGGAGGCCGGTCCGCCGTTCCTCCAGGACGGCACCGGCACCTGGCGGGTCGACACCACCACCCCGGTGCTGCGGGACACCTTCATCGACCCCGACGGCGACAAGGTGACCGGAACCTTCCAGCTGGTCGACGCCATCTCCGGCGCACAGGTCGGCAACGTCAACGTCTCCGGCTACGTACCCAGCGGCACCCCCGCCGAGGTCACCGTGCCGGCGGGCCTGCTCCAGTACGGCCACACCTACCGGTTCCGCAGCTCGCCCTACGACGGCCTGCACTACAACCTGGGCTGGTCCGCCTGGGCCACCTTCAGCGTCAGCCCGCTGCCGGACGTGCCGAGCCAGCTGCAGACCGGCGCCCAGCAGACCCTCACGCCGGTGCTCTCCGCCCTGGTCACCAACCCCAACCAGGGCCGGATCCGGACCGAGTTCGCGCTCAAGGGCCGAACCGGCCAGCCGCTGCCGACCTCGATCGCCCCGGTGTGGGCGGAGAGCGGCACCCGGGCCTCCGTCCAGCTGCCGGACGGCGCGGTGGCCGACGGCGGGGACTACACCTGGGCCGTGCGCGCCTGCGCCGCCGTCGGCTGCTCCGCGTGGACCGCCGACCAGCCGCTGGCCGTCCGCGTCCAGGCCCCGCCGGTCCAGCCCGCGCCGACCACCGTGGTCCTCACCGGCGCCGCCCTCGCGGACGCCTCGGCGGCCACGGCCGGCGGCGGCTGCGACACCGGCACGTGCCCGGCCGCCGACCCGGCCGAGCTGCGGATCGGCACCACGCCCGACGGCAGCAGCTGGACCAGCTGGCTCAAGCCCGACCTGTCGGCCGTCCCGGCCGGCTCCCGGGTGATCGGCGGCAAGCTCGAACTGACCCGCTCGGACTGCGCGGCCGGTACCGCCGGCTGCGACGAGACCGCGGTGGACGTCTTCCA
The DNA here is from genome assembly GCF_044767505.1 of Kitasatospora sp. NPDC101235. Taxonomy (NCBI): domain Bacteria; kingdom Bacillati; phylum Actinomycetota; class Actinomycetes; order Kitasatosporales; family Streptomycetaceae; genus Kitasatospora; species Kitasatospora sp. NPDC101235. The sequence continues at coordinate 68,837 of NZ_JBIWNZ010000035.1, read as the reverse complement.
GCTCGGCAGCGCCTGGGCTCCCGGCCAGGGCGGTGCGGCACTGACCGCGGCCGCCGGCGCGGAGAGCTACGCCTCCGCCGCCAAGCTGTCGGAGACCGACCTGGCCGCGCTGGTCGGCTCGTGGATCGAGAAGGGCGAGGCCTACGGCCTGGCGCTGCGGCCGCCGGCCGGCTGGACCGGTGCGGCCCGCTACTCCTCGGCCACCGCCGCCGACCCGGCGCGGCGGCCGAAGCTGACCCTCGACTACCTGGCGCCGACCGCGCCGGGCGCGGCCGAGCTGGTGGCCGCCGTCGGCGGCGACGCCGGTCTGGTCGTCACCTGGAACGCCCCGGCCGACCGCGGTTCGGTCGGCGACGTCGGCTACACCGTCCGGGTCGAGACCTCGGCCGGCGCCCCGGTCCAGGAGGTCACCACCGGCGACCTGCGGGCCGTGTTCACCGGCCTCGACAACGCCCTCTCGTACCGCGCGGTGGTCACCGCCCGCAACAGCTACGGCACCGCCGCCCCGGTCGCCTCGGCCGTGGTCCAGGGCACGCCGACGGCCGGCGGCCCGAACCAGTACCGCGGCTACGTGCAGGAGTACCTGGACGCCCGCAACAAGATCAAGATGAAGGCCGGGTTCACCGCGCCGGACGCCGCCGCCGAGGCCGCGCACGGCACCGTCTTCGTCGACCTGCTGGCCACCCAGGAGGCCTCGCTGGTCGCCAACCGCGAGGCGCTGGCGACCCAGAACCAGCTGTACACGGCCGCCGCGGTCAGCCTGACCGACGTGGTGGTCGACCAGCAGACGGCCGGCAAGGTCGTCGTGCGGGCCACCGTCAAGGACTCGGTGATGATCCGGTCGGGCGGTGTGGACTCGCCGAGCGAGAGCGCCGGCCCGAAGCGGTTCGAGTTCGCCGTCGGCACCGCCGCGGTGATGGTCTCCGAGGCCGACGACCTCGCGGCCCAGCAGAAGCTGTCCTCCTCCGCGGCCGCCCAGGCCCAGGTCGACGTGGCCGACGCCGCACAGCCCGACCCGGCGGACGCCCAGAAGGCCGTGCCGCTGGACGCCAACGGCTTCCCGGTCCAACCGGCGCAGCCGGCCGCCGGCGCCGTCCAGGCCGGGTACAACTACAACGGCACCGCCGACTGGGCCCGCCGCAACGTCAACATCGGCTGGGACTTCCCCCAGGACTGCACCAACTTCGTCTCCAAGGCCCTCTACTACGGTGGCGGCATGCGCACCCGGTACGGCTTCAAGACCTGGGACAGTGCCTGGTGGACCAACGACTACTGGCTGTTCGGCTGGCACAAGAACCGCAGCTACACCTGGGCCGGCGCGGCCAACCTGCACCGGCACCTGCTGAACTACCGGTACTCGACCTGGCTGCGCTGGACCTCCGAGGCGCGCCCCGGCGACGTGGTGTTCTTCAAGTGGCGCAACGAGTCGCGGATCAACCACGCCGCGATCGTGGTGAGCTGGGGCGCCCGGATGGAGCTGCGCCAGCACGGCCGGCAGGGTGTCACCACCCTGAACGAGGTGCTGTCGTACTACCGGCAGAAGGGCGACCCGATCGAGTGGTTCGTCGTCGTCCGCCCGCTCGGGACCAACTGATGGCGGCGGGGCGGCCGGTGGCGGCCGCACTGGCGGCCGTGCTCTCGGCCGCCCTCCTGGCCGGATGTTCGAGCGGCACGGAGGACGACCGGCTGCAGCACTCGGCCGACTACTCCGCCCATCCGCACCTGAAGGTCACCGGCTACCCCGTGCCGGAGACGCTGGGCCTGGTCCAGCAGGTGGTGTGGCGGCTGGCCGACGGCTCCGCGGACCGGTTGGTGAAGCTGGCCGCCGCGGAGGGCCCGGCCGACGCACGCCGGGCGGCGGCCGAGGAGTGGGTCCGCGCCTACGGGCCGGGCGCCGCCGGGGAGGTCACCGCCGACTTCGGTGACGACCCGGCGAACCGGCAGACCGTACGGCTCACCTTCCACGGCACCGGCCAGGTGAAGGAGCTGACGCTCCGCATGGACGGTCCGGACGGCGGGGGCGGCTGGCGGGTCCTGCTGAACTGATCCCGCCAGGCCCGGTCGTGGCCCGGACAAGGAACGAACGGGCGGGCGCTCCTTCGCGGAGCGCCCGCCCGTTCGGTGTTTCCCGGCCGGGACGGACCCGGCTAGATGATCAGGCTGAGCGGCAGGATCAGGGCGATGGCGACCACCGAGATCACCGTCTCCATCACCGACCAGGACTTCAGCGTCTGCCCGACGCTCATCCCGAAGTACTCCTTCACCAGCCAGAAGCCGGCGTCGTTGACGTGCGAGAGGAACAGCGAGCCCGCGCCGATCGCGAGCACCAGCAGGGCCGCGTGGGTCGAGGACATGTTCGCGGCGAGCGGGGAGACGATGCCGGCCGCGGTGATCGTGGCGACCGTCGCCGAGCCGGTGGCCAGGCGGATCAGTACGGCGATCAGCCAGCCCAGCAGCAGCGCCGATATGTGCCACTTGCCGGACCACTCGCTCACCGCGTTGCCGACGCCCACGTCGATCAGGGTCTGCTTGAAGCCGCCGCCCGCGCCGACGATGAACACGATGCCGGCGATCGGGCCGAGCGACTTGCCGACGGTGTCGGAGATCCGCGCCCTGTCGAAGCCGGCCGCCTTGCCGAGCGTCGCCATGGCGAGCAGGGTCGCCGCGAGCAGCGCGATCAGCGGGGAGCCGATGAAGTCGAACACCCGCTGGCCCATCGCCTTCGGGTCGTCGATCACCACGTCGGCCAGCGCCTTGCCGAGCATCAGCACGACCGGCAGCAGGATGGTGGCCAGCACCGCGCCGAAGGACGGGGTGCGGTCGGGCTTGGCCGTCTCCTCGGGGGCGGTGGCCGCCGGGATCTCCAGCGGGCCGACCCAGCGTTCGGCCAGCCGCGCGAACAGCGGACCGGCGATGATCAGGGTCGGGACGGCGATCAGCAGGCCGAGCGCGAGGGTGATACCGAGGTCGGCCTTCAGCGCGTCGACGGCGACCAGCGGGCCCGGGTGCGGGGGCACCAGACCGTGCAGCACCGACAGGCCGGCCAGGGCCGGGATGCCGACCCGCATCAGCGGCACGTTGCCGCGGCGGGCGACCAGCAGCACGATCGGGATCAGCAGGACGACGCCGACCTCGAAGAACAGCGGCAGGCCGAGCACGGCCGCGATCAGCGCCATCGCCCAGGGCAGCGCCTTGTTGCCGGTGCGGGAGAGCACGGTGTCCGCGATGATGTTGGCGCCGCCGGAGTCGGCGAGCAGCTTGCCGAGCATCGCGCCGAGGCCGATCAGCAGGCCGACGCTGGCGACGGTCGAGCCGAAGCCCGTGGAGAAGCTGCTGAGCAGCTTGTCGAAGGGGGCACCCGCGACGGCGGCCAGCAGACCGGAGCCGAGCGTGAGGGCGAGGAACGGGTGCAGCTTCAGCTTGGTGATCAGTACGACGATCGCACCGATGCTGAGCAGCACCGCGATCAGCAGCTGGGAGTCGCTGCTGGTGTGCGGCAGGGCCGGTGGGGCGGCCGCCAGCAGAGTGGGGGCAATGCTCATGCGCCTGCCTCGCTTCGCTCGGCAGGGGCATGCGCCCATGCGCGCCTTCTGATGGCTTGCTCGCTTCGCTCGCTCACGTGAGGTCTCCATTGACGGGCCGCAGCAGTGCCGCGGCCATCTCGACGAGTTCTTCGGGGGACGGGCCCACGTCCAGGACGGCACCGCGCTCGTCCGCCGCCAGGGGTTCCAGGGCGGCGTACTGCGAGTCGAGCAGCGAGGACGGCATGAAGTGGCCGGTGCGGTGGTTGAGCCGGTCCTCGACCAGCTCGTGGCCACCGCTGAGGTGCAGGAAGAAGGCACCCGGGCAGGCCGCGCGCAGGGTGTCGCGATAGCGGTGCTTCAGCGCCGAACAGGTGACCACACCGCCGGTGCCGTCCTCGGTCCGCTCCTTGAGCCACGCGCCGATGGCGCGCAGCCAGGGGGCGCGGTCCTGGTCGTCCAGCGGGATGCCGGCGGACATCTTGGCGATGTTGGCCGGCGGGTGGAAGTCGTCCGCCTCGGCGAAGGGGAGAGCGAGGCGGTCCGCCAGCAGCCGGGCCAGGGTGGTCTTGCCGACGCCCGAGACGCCCATCACCACGATGGTGAGGGGGGCCCGCGGGAGGTCGTGGTTCTCGACGCTGAGAGCCATGGGTGGTGCTCCTTCGTTGCCTGGCCGCCACTATCGCCTCAAAGATATGACGTATTCAAGTGGCGGAAACCAAATCGTCATACTTTTGCGGTGTGGTCTGGGTCGCAGGGCGGCGTGAACTCTCTCGGGGCGGGCGTCTAGGCTGAGCGGATGGAGATCCAGGGACTGCCCGGGCGGCTGCTTGACGAGCTCGGGCCGGCGATCGCGTCGGGGGAGATCCCCGAGGGGGCGGTGCTGCGCGGCGAGGAGCTGGAGGCCAGGTTCGGGGTCTCCCGGACGGTGGTCCGCGAGGCGGTGCGGGTCCTGGAGGGGATGCGCATGGTCGCGTCCCGGCGGCGGGTCGGGATCACCGTGCAGCCGAAGTCGCTCTGGGACGTCTTCGACCCGATGGTGATCCGCTGGCGCCTGGCCGGCTCGGACCGCCCCGCCCAGCTGCGCTCGCTCGGCTCGCTGCGGGTCGCCGTCGAACCGGCCGCGGCCGCGCTCGCCGCCACCCACGCGAGCGACGACGACCGGCGCGAACTCAGCTCACTGGCCGTGGATCTGACGGTCACCGCGCGGGCGGCCGACCTGGCCACCTTCCTCAGGCACGACATCGCCTTCCACTCCCTGGTGCTGCGCGCCTCCGGCAACGAGATGTTCGCCCACCTCGGGGACACCGTCGCGGCGGTGCTCACCGGCCGGACCGAGTATCATCTGATGCCCCATCAGCCGGAGTCGTACGCGATCCGGTTGCACCGCGAGGTCGCGGAGGCGATCTGCGCCAAGGACCCGGTCCACGCCGAGCAGGCGATGCGGACGATCGTGAGCGGCGCGCTGGAGGAGCTCAACCTCCAGCTGGGCTGAGCCCGGGCCAGCGGATCGGCCGGGAGTACCGGGCCTGCCGGGAGTACCGGGCCTGCCGGGAATTCCCGGATGACACGATTTGGCGGCAGTTCGGCGATTTCGGACGCATAGTCCTGGTTCGACGGGGCAGAGTGAGGCCAGGGGGCGCGTTTCGTGTGCGCCCGTTCCGTATGCTTCACCGAACACGCGCCACGCGCCTGGGGGTCGCTCGATGTCCGTGCCACGCCGCCGCCGTCGCCGCCTGCCCGACGAGGTGCGCGCCGCCGCAGTCCGGGCGGTGCTCTGCCTGTCCTTCACGCTCGTGGGCGTCGTGGTGGCCACCCTGGCCTCGTACGCGGGCAGTTGGCTGCTGACACCGGCGCTGCTGGCGATGGGGCTCGGGGTGTTCGGCACCATGTGGTGCCTGCTGGAGATCCTGATCTCCCGCCAGGTCGCCGCCCAGCGGATGCGGGCACCCGGCTCCGCGCACCCGATGGCGGGCAGCCGGGCGCCCTCCGAGCCGCTGGCCGCGCGGCCGTTCCCCCGGCCCGGCTCCTCCTCGGTGTACCGGCAGCCGTACGAGTCTGCGCAGCAGCAGCCGTACGGGCCGGGGCCGGGGCAGCAGCAGCCGTACGGGCCGGGGCCGGGGCAGCAGCAGCCGTACGGCCCCGGGCAGCAGCAGCCCCGACTGCCGTACCAACAGCCGTACCAACCGCCGCGCCAGTCACCGCCTCAGCCGCCGCGCCAGGCCCGGGTGCGGACCAACCAGCCGTAGCACCGGGCGGGCCGGTCAGTCCTGGAACGGCAGCGCCCGGTAGTGGGTGGTGAGCCGGCCGTCCCCGTCCAGGATGTGGAAGGCCAGCATCGGCGGGTGGTCGAAGGAGATGACCTGCCCGCCCTCGCAGGGCAGCGTGACGGTGGAGACCACCCCGGGCGCGACCAGCAGCGGCAGGCCGGCGAAGGTGGTCGCGGCGGGGGTGTGCGAGTGACCGCAGAACAGGGCGGCCACCCGGGGGTGGCGGCGCAGCACCCGCGCCAGCCGCACCTCGCCGAACTGGCGGATCTCGTCGACATACGGCAGGTGCAGCTCCACCGGCGGGTGGTGGAAGGCCACCAGGGCGGGCAACTCGCTGCGCCCGGAACCGAGTTCGGCGTCCAGCCAGTCCAGCGTCCGATCGTCCAGCAGGCCGTCGTGCTGCCCGGGTATGGAGGAGTCCAGCATCAGCACGTCGGCACCGGGCAGTCGGTGCAGGCGGTTGACCGGCTCCTCCCCCGGCGCCTCACCGAGCAGCACCTCGCGGTAGGGCGAACGGTGGTCGTGGTTGCCGGGGCAGATGAGCACCGGGTGCCGGGAGGACAGCACCTCGGCGACCTGCCGGTACTCCTCGGGCAGGCCCTGGTCGGCGAGGTCGCCGGTGACCAGCACCGCGTCCAGCGGGCCGGGCAGGGCGTCGAGGTACGCCATCACCTGCTCGGCCCGCCGCCGGGCACGCTTGCCGCCGTCCCGGCGGTGGACCTGGCCGAGGTGGATGTCACTGAGGTGCGCGATCGTCAGCATGACGATCACGCTAGTGAGTTCACGGCTGGACGGGAACCTCTGCGGGGCGCTTGAACATCCGGGTGGCGGTGATCTCGCCGTGGATGGTCGGGCCGTCCGGGTCCGGCGCGGCGGGCAGGCCCGGGCGCAGGTGCTCCTCGACCGAGATGTACTTGAGGCCGGCCCGCAGGTCGGCGTCGTTGCGCAGGCGGATCACCAGCGGGAACTCGGCGAGCGCGGTGGTGTCGAACAGGCCGGTGGTGTAGATCAGCTGGACGCCGAGCGCGTCGGCCACGGCCCGCTGGAGCTCCAGCAGGTAGGTGGCGTTGGCGCGGCCGATCGGGTTGTCCAGGAACAGCGTGCCGGCGTGCCGCAGCTGGGACTGGCCCCGGTCGTTGGCGCGCAGCGCGGCCATCGTGCAGTACAGCGCGATGGCGGCGGTGAGCAGCTGGCCGCCGGAGAAGACGTCGGACATCTGGCCGACGCCGACCCGCTCGGCGCGCAGCACCGCGTCGGGCTTGAGGATCTCGACGCTGACGCCCTTGGGACCGATCGCGGCGGCCACCCCGCGCAGCAGCAGGGACATGCCGTCGCGGCGCAGGTCGCTGTTCTTCCTGACGGCGGCACGGGTCGCCTCGTCGATGACCTCGCCCAGGCGCTCGACCAGGGTGGCGTGGTCCGGGTCCTCGAAGCGGATCCGGAGGAACTCCTGGCCGGACCACTCCCCCAGGCCCTCGGGCAGCCGGGACAGCCGCTGGGCGGCGCGCAGGGTGGTGAGCGAGGACTCGACCAGGCCGCGCAGCCGGTCCACGATCGAGCCGCGGTTCTTCTCCAGCTGGGCGAGCTCGTCGGTGAGCACCCGCAGCCGGGGGGCGAAGGCGGCGGCCCAGGCGGCGGCGTGCTCGGGCAGCGCGGAGGCGGGCAGTTCGCGGATCTGCTGGCGGGCGGGGGTGCGGACGGCCTCGTAGCGGGCGGCGTTGGCGTGCCGGACCAGGGCGTCGGCGGCGTCGCGGACGGCGAGTTCGGCGGAGGACAGCTCTCCTGCGGCGGTGCGCAGGGCGCGTCGGGCCTCGATGGCGCCGGTGCGGGCCTCGGCCAGCGAGCCCAGGTACGGCTCGACCGGGTCGTCCGGGTCCTCCTGATGGTCGCGCAGGCCGTCGCGCAGCTGGCCGGCCAGCTCGTCGAAGTCGGCGGCGGCGGCCTGGGCGGTGTCGAAGGTCCGCTGGAGGTCGGCGTGGGCCGTGCGGGCGGCGTCCAGGGCCTCGCGGCGCTCGGCGAGGCGGCTGGTGGCGGTGCGCAGCAGGGCTTGGGCGTGCTCCGGGTCGGTGGGGACGAGGTCCTCGGGCAGCTCGGTGTGCGCCTCGCCGTCGGCGGGGGCGGAGCGTTCGGCCTCGCCGCGCAGGCGGCCGAGCTGTTCGCTGGCGGCGGCGGAGCGGGCCTCGATGGTGGCGACCAGTTCCTCGGCGCGCGCGGCGGCGGCCTGGCGGGCCGGGCCGTCGGCGCCGTCGGGGCTGCCGAGGAGCTCCTCGGCGCGGGTGCGCACCTTGTTGGTGAGGCGGTCGAGTTCGGCCGCGGCGGCGGCCTCGTCGCCCTCGGCGCGGGCCTGTTCGGCGCGCAGGTCGGCGCCGACGCCGACCTTCTCGTACAGCTGGGAGGCAGCGCGGTAGGCCTCGCGGAGGGCGGGCAGCGCGGCGGGGGCGGTCTCGGCGGGCTCGTCGGCCTGCTCGGCGGCCGGGATCTCGGCGCGTTCGGCGCGCAGCGCGCGGGCCGTCCGGCGGGCGTCGTCGGCGGCGCGCTGGGCGGCGCGGCGGTCCTCGTCGCAGGTGCGGGCGCGCTCGGCGCACAGTGCCTGGCGACGGTCGCACTCGGCGGCGTCCTCGGCGAGTTCGCGCTGGCGGCGGGCCCAGTTGCCGCGCTCGCGCAGCCGGAAGGCGAGGCCGGAGAGGGCGTCGGCACGGCGGCGGGCGCGCTGGGCTGCCTCGCGGTGCTCCTCGTGGGCGGAGGCGGCCATGGCGTGGTCGGTCTCGGCCTCGTCGTGGTCGGCACGCAGGGTGGCCAGCGCGGCGGCGGCCTGCTCGGCGTGCTCACGGGCGGCCGCGTCGGCGGCGGCGAGTTCGGCGAGGGTGCCGGGCGGGCAGCTGGCGTGCCAGGAGGCGAGGCGGGCGGCGAGGGCGCGGTCGGCGCCGAGGCGGCCGGCCAGTTCGCGGATGTGCTCCTCGCGGGCGCTCGCCCGGGCACGCAGTTCGCGGCGCTCGCCGTCGGCGGCGGACTCGTCGTGCATGGCCGGGTTCGGCGGCACGAGGAAGAAGGCCGGCTCGTCGGTGATCGGGGCGATCAGCGAGGCGGCGGCGCCGACCGCGACGGTGGAGCGCGGCAGCAGGGCGGCGGCCTGCAGGGCCTCGCGGGCGCGCTCCAGCGAGGCCGGGTCGGTGACGACCACGCCGTCGACCAGTTCGGGGCGGGCGGCGAGGATCGCCTCGTGGTCGGCCGGGTCGACGGACTGGGCGAGGTAGCGCCAGCCGGGCAGGGCCGGGATGCCGTGCTCGGCGAGGTACTCGACGGTGGCGAGCACGTCCGGGCCGGGCGGCAGCAGACCGCCGTCGCCGAGGGCGGCGAGGATGCGGGAGTCGTCGGCGGCCGCCGTACGGAGGTCGAACAGGGTGCGTTCGGCGGTGGCGATGGACTCGTCGAGGAGTTCGCGCAGGTACTCGGCGTTGCGGTCGAGCACGGTGGGGGTGAGGAAGCCGGCGTCCTCCTCGGCGCCCTCTTGGTAGGGGGTGAGGGAGAGCAGGTCGGCGAGGCGCTGTTCGGTGGCGAGCAGGGCGGCGGTGCGCTGCTCGGCGGCGAGGGTCCGGGCGGCGTCCTTGCGGGCGTCGCCGGCCCGCTCGGCGGCGAGTTCGGCGCGCGAGGTGGCGGCGGCGGCCTCGCGCAGCCGGGCGGCGGCGGACTCGGCGGCGGTACGGGCCTGGGCGAGTGCGGCGGCGGCGGCCTTCTCGACGTCGGCGGCGTGCAGCGCGGCGCGGGCCGGGTCCACGTCGCCGTCGGCGTCGATGAATCCGGCCGAGACGGCGGCTTCGGTCTCCTGCTCGACCTCGGCGAGGCGCTGGCGCAGGTGCTCGGCCTCGCTGCGGGCCTTCTGGGCGGCGGTGGCGGCCTCGGTGGCGTCGGACTGCGCCTTGCCGCCGTCCGCCTGGAGTTCGCCCGCGCGCTCCTCCTCGGTGTCGGCGCGGGACTCGGCGGCGCCGGCGGCGGCCTCCAGGGCGCGGGCCAGGGCGGTCGCGGCGCGGGCGCGGGCGGCGAGCGCGGGGGCGGCGTCCAGTTCGGCCTCGCGGATGGCGGCGGCGACCCGGGCGACCCGGTCGGCGGCGGCGCGCTGGCGCAGCACCGCCTCGGCGGCCTGCCAGGCGGAGTGCAGGGTGCGGGCGTCGATGAGTTCGCGGCGCAGCGCGGCGGCCTCGGCGGTGGCCGCGGTGAGGCTCAACGTGGCGTGCCGGTGGGTGAGTTCGTCGGTGATCAGGCTGTGCCGGGTGCGGTCGGCCTCGGCTGCGGTGACGGCGCTCGCGGCGGCGGCGACCTCGATGGCGAGGTCCTGGGCGCGGTCGCGTTCGGCGGCGGCGCGGGAGGCGAGGGCGAGGGCGAGGCGGCGGGTGCGGCGCTCGGCGGTGCGGTGGGCCTCGCGGACGGTCTCGCGGGCGGTGGTGGCCTCCGCGATGCGCTCCAGGAGGTCCAGCGAGCCGGCGGTGAAGTCGCGTTCGGCGGTGAGTTCGGCGCGGCGGCCGAGCTTGGCGGCGAAGCCGTGCACGAGGTCGGCGAGGCCGTCGGTGTCCCGGGTGTCGGTGACGGCGCGCAGCAGGAGGTCGGTGAAGTCGCTGTCGTGCTTGACCGCGAAGAGGCCGGCCGCCTCGCCCTCGTCGGCGTTCATCTCGCGCTGGTAGCGGAAGAGTTCGGGGTCGAGGCCGAGTTCGCCGAGGTGCTCGGTCCAGCGGTCGTGGCCGTCTTCGAAGACCAGGTCGAGGTGGGGGTGGGCCTTGCCGGCCTCGGTGAGGGCGTCGCGGAAGCCCTTCATGGTGCGGCGGCGGCCGCGGGCCTTCTGGTCGCCGGCCAGGCTGACCCGCTCGGCGACCGGCAGCGAGTCGAGGGTCAGGCCGGGGCCGGGGCGGAAGGAGTACCAGGTCTCGGCGAACTTGCGCGGGTCGGAGGAGACCTGGCGGCCGCGCCACTCGCTGACCTTGCCGACCACGATCAGCTCGCCGGTGACGGTGTGCTGCCACTCCAGGGCGACGTGGCCGCAGTCGTCGGCGAGCAGGAACTTGCGCAGCACACCGGAGCTGGCGCCGCCGAGGGTGTTGCGGTGGCCGGGGAGCATGACCGAGAAGATCAGCTTGAGCAGGACGGACTTGCCGCCACCGTTCTCCAGGAAGAGCACGCCGGCCGGGGCGGGGCGGCGGACCGGGCCCTCGGTTTCCTCGCCGAACAGGCCGATCTGCTGCGGGGCCGGGTCGGCGACCGGCTCGCCGACGCCGCGCAGGTCGAGCACCGTGTCGGCGTAGCGGGCGCCGGCCGGTCCGATCGAGTAGAGGCGGACCCGGTTGAGCTCGTACATGTGCGGCGGTTCTCCGTGGCTTGCGGGGCGTGAGGGATGGGCGGCGGGCCGGCTCGGGGCGGGTGGCCGGGGCCGGCGCGGTGGGCTCGGAGCGGGTGGACTCCGAGCCCCGGGGCTCAGAGCGAGTGGAACGGCAGCCCGGCGTCGGCGACCAGTTCGTCGCCGGTGTCCGGCGGCAGCAGGCTGGCGGTGCCGTCGGAGACCGGGACGATGCCGAGGTCGAGCAGCTCGGCCATGGCCGCGCTGCCCGCCAGGTCGCGCACCTGGAGCTGGTAGCGGGCGGTGGTGCGGTAGGTGCCGCCGGAGTCGTCGGAGACCTTCTGGAGGAAGCCGGAGTCGACCAGGAACAGCACTGCCTTGGCGACGATGCCGATGGTCGAGCCGGAGAGCCGGCGGGCGTCCTTGGTGGCGCCGGTGGCGGTGCGCCGGGCCCACACCCGCCAGGCGGCCTCCAGGCCGGGGGCGTCGGAGGCCGGGTCGGTGTTGGCGCCCTCGGCGTCGGCCTGCTCCTCCAGGCGGCGGCAGGCCTGGCGGACGAAGGAGTCGACGCCGTTGACGGTGATCCGGCCGAGGTAGCCGTCGTCGGCGAGGTCCTCGGGGCGGGGGAAGGCCATCGCGGCGACGGCCAGGTGGGCGAGGCCGTGCAGGAAGCGGTCGGTGGACTCGGAGGCTGCGCGGCGCGAGTAGTCGCCCATCCGGACGGCGAACAGCGAGTCCTCGGCGGCGGCCACGGCCATGCCGGCCCGCGGGGAGACCTCCAGGACGACCAGCCCCATGCCGGTGGCGATGGCGTCGGCGAGCCGGGCGAACGGCGGGTCCTCGCGGTGGCGGCGCACCAGCTCGGCGTACTCGGCGTCCCGGGCGGGCAGCAGCTTGGCCTGGAGGCCGAAGGACACCAGCCGGGCGGCGTCCGCGACGTCGGCCGGGGTGATCGGCGCAGGGGCCGCGGGTTCGCTCTCGGCCGCCCAGGACGTGTCGTGGTGGGTCGTCACGGGCGGTGCTCCTCGGGGGTGGCGCGGTGGTTACGGTTCGTCAAGGTTGGTCCCGGCAACGTGTGCCTGCCGGCCGGTCAGCCGGCGTCCTTGCGGTCGGCGGCCATGCCGACCGCGTCGAGCAGGGCGCTGCCGACGATCAGGTCGGCGCCGCCGAACTCCGGGTCGAGCAGCGGGGTGCCGTCGTCCACGGCGAACAGCAGCCGCTCCTCGCCCTGGCGGTAGGCGGTGCCGACCGGCGGGCTGGCGGCGTGCACGGCGAGCAGGGCGACCAGGTACGGCAGGTCCGGGTCCTGCTTGCGGGCGTCGGCGAGCAGGCCGGAGAGCCGGCGGGGTGCGTCCGGGGGCAGGTCGAGCAGGAGCATCGCGGACTCCAGCTGGGCCTCGGAGAACCGGCTGTCGTCCGGGGTGGCGACCAGGTCCGGGTCGGGGAGCTCGGCTCCGAGGTGCTCGCGTTCGACCGGCGGGGTGAGCAGCAGGTCGACCAGGTCGGCGACCCGGACCGAGACCGGGGTGCGCAGACCGGCGCCGCGGGCGAAGAACGCGCCGGTGGGGCGGACGGCCTGCTCGATCGGCAGCCGCAGCACGGGGGCGAGCAGCTGCCCGTAGAGGTCGATGCCGCTGCGGGCACCGGGGGTGGCGAAGGCCTGGCGGTCCTGCTCGGCGCGGAACAGCGGGCCGGCCTCCAGCAGGCGGGTCTGGAGCTGGGTGTGACGGCGGATGCAGTCCTTGACGATGTCGACCAGCTCGGCGGCGCGGCGCTTGTGCTCCGGGTCCTCGGCCTCGTCGCGGGCCTTGCGGATGTTGGTGAGAATCGCGTTCTCGTGCCGGTAGCGGTCGGCGATGTGGTCCAGCGCCTCCTCGATGAGGTCGGGAATGGCGCGCATCCAGTCGACCGCGCGGACGTTGCGGCGGGTGGCGTCCAGGGCGCGGCGCAGCGTCTCGGCGTACTGGACGGTGCGGTAGCGGGCCTGCTCGGCGGCGAGCTGGGCGTCGGCCAGGCGGCCGCGGCGGATCAGCACCTCCAGCTTGACCTCGGCGGCGATCTGGGCCGAGGTGACGTCGGTGTCGAGCGCGCCGACCAGGACGTTGACCGCCTCGTCGGTGGTGCGCAGGTAGACGCCGCCGTCGGGGCCGGGGACCTCCTCGATCAGCTTGAAGTCGTAGTCGCGGCGGACGTACTCGCCGTCCGCACCGAAGGTGCCGTAGACGGCACGGAAGCCGCGGTCCACGCTGCCGACGTTGATCAGCGACTCCAGCACCCAGCGGGCGACCCGCTCGTGCTCGGTGGCGGGGCGGCCGACGGCCTGGGCGGCGACCCGGGGCAGCAGCCGGGCGAGCACTATCTCGCGGTCGGCCCCGGTGTCGAAGTCCATGTTCAGGGTGACCAGGTCGATCGCGGCGAGCCCGACCTCGGCCATCGCGTAGCCGCCGTACTCGCCGGCCAGGTTGACCTTGCGGTTGTCCAGGTCGTGCAGCGGGGCGGTGCAGGCCAGCGCCTTGAGCCGGCGGGCCAGGCCCTCGTCGGCGGCAGGGCCGGGCGCGGGGCGCACGGCGGCGGCCGGGCCGGCGGGCGGTCGGAGGCCGGGCTCGATGGGCGGGTCTGCGATGGCGGTCACGGGGGACAAGATTAGAGGTTCGCACCGACATCGACCGAAACGGACCTTGCGGGCGGGCGGACCAGCAGGTGGGCGGCGGTGCAGGCGACCGATTCAGAACATGGTTTCGACGGAATTCCGCCATTCCCGAACCCGTATTCGAGAAAACCGTGAGGGCGGCGCGTTGGTTCGGTGATGATCGACCTATGATCACCCGACTGGCCAAAGCGAGCCTCGCCGCCGCGCTGTCCGTGACCACCCTCGCCGCCGGCGCCGCCGGCGCGGCCACCCCGGCCGCCGCGACATCGACCTCCGCCCAGCAGACGTCGACCTCCGCCCAGCACGTGACCGTGTCACAGAGCGGGAACTACCCCGGCGGCTTCTTCACCACCGGCAACATGTCGGTGGGCTGGACCTCGTCCGGCACCGCGGACCTGACCGGGCCGACGCACATCACCCTCGACCTGCCGCCGGGCGTCACCACCGACGGCGCGATGTTCTTCCCCACGCCGCAGGACTACACCTTCACCGCGGCCCTCTCCCCCGACCACCGCCACCTGGAGGCCGTGTTCACCGCCACCCGGGCGGTCGGGGCGTACAACTTCATGAAGCTCAACCTGGCGACCACACCCGGAGTGCCGATCGCCGGCGTGATCACGGCGACGGTCGCCAACCCGAACGACACCGACCCGACCGGGCACATCTCCCGCTACGACCTCGTCAGCAAGAGCTACCTGCCGGCAACCGTCCAGCCCGCACCGACCGTCACCGGCCTCGACCCCGCCACCGGCCCGGGCGCCGGCGGCACCACGGTGACGGTCGGCGGCAGCAACCTGACCAGCGGCATGGTGCTGGTCGGCGGCGTCCCGGCGCCCGGCACCTGCACCGACACCGCCTGCACGGTGACCACCCCGGGCGGCTCCGGCAGCGCCCCGGTCAGCGTGGTGACGCCCGGCGGCACGGCCGCGGCCCCGGCCGCCTTCGACTACACCGGCGCCCCGCCGCCGGCGCCCGCCGCTCCGGCGATCAGCAGCCTGTCCCCCGCCTCCGGCCCGGCCGCCGGCGGGACCCGGGTGACCGTGCTGGGCAGCAACCTGACGTACGGGACGGTGGCCTTCGGCGGGGTGCCGGCCACCCACATCTCCTGCGGCCCGTCCTTCTGCACGGCCACGGCCCCGGCGAGTGCCCAGCCCGGGCCGGTGGACGTCACCGTCACCACGGCGGGCGGGACCAGCACGCCGACGACGTACACCTACACGGCATAACGGCCGCACGCGGCGTATCGCCGCACAGGGCGGACCGCCCGCCACCGGTGCCCGGGTTCCACGGAGCCCGGGCACCGGTGCGTTCCGGGTCCGGCCGGCCCGCCGCGCACCTGCCCGACAGGGAGTTGAACACGTACGGGACCGACTGGCTGGCCTTCGCCCACCTGGTGATCGCCGCCGCCTTCTGGGGGCCGCTCAAGGACCCGGTCCGCAACATCTGGGTGATCCGCTGGGCCGTGCTCGCCTGCGGGGCCGTCATCCCGCTGGCGTTGATCTGCGGGCCGCTGCGTGGGATTCCGCTGGCATGGCGATTCATCGACATGTCGTTCGGGGTCTTCGGCGTCATACCGCTGCTGATCGTGTTGCGGGCGCTGCGCCCGCTGGAGCGTCCCCTCCGGGAGCCTGCGCCCACCGGCTGAGCGGGGCGGGGCGCGCGACCCGCTCGCGGACCTGCACGCCCCCGCGCGGCGCCGCCGAGGGGCGTGCGGTCCCGGGCACGCGCCGCAGCGCCCGCGGGGCTCCGGGTCACGCGCAACGGCCTTCATCCGCAGGCCCTACCATCTGGCTCAACAGCTGCTGGGAGGCGGACGGGCGTGGCCGATGCGGTGATCGATCTCAATGCGGACCTCGGCGAGGGGTTCGGACGCTGGACCCTGACCGACGACGAGGCACTGCTGTCCGTGGTGACCAGTGCCAATGTCGCCTGCGGGTTCCACGCCGGGGACCCGTCGACGATGCGCCGGGTCTGCGCACTGGCGGCCGAGCGCGGCGTCCGGATCGGCGCCCAGGTCTCCTACCGCGACCTGGCCGGCTTCGGCCGCCGCGCGATGGACGTGCCCCCGGAGGAGCTCGCCGACGAGATCGCGTACCAGATCGGCGCCCTCCAGGTCTTCGCCCGCGCGGCCGGCTCCCGGGTCTCCTACGTCAAGCCGCACGGCGCCCTCTACAACCGGGTGGTCGGCGACTCCGAGCAGGCCGAGGCCGTGGTGGCCGGCGTGCTGCGGGCGGGCGCGGTCTGCGACGGGCCGCTGCCCGTGCTCGGCCTGCCGGGCTCGCTGCTGCTGGAGGTGGCCGAGGGCGTCGGGCTCCCGGTGGTCGCCGAGGCCTTCGCCGACCGCGCGTACACCCGCACCGGCACCCTCGTCCCGCGCCGCGAGCCGGACGCGGTGGTGCACGACCCCGAGTCGGTGATCACCCGCGCCGTCGGCATCGCGCGGGACGGCACGGTGGAGGCCGTCGGCGGCGAGCGGATCGGCGTCGAGGCCCGCTCGCTGTGCGTCCACGGCGACACCCCCGGCGCCGCCCAGCTCGCCTGGCGGATCCGCGGCGCCCTGGCCTCCGCCGGGGCCCGGGTGGAGGCCTTCACGTGACGGTGGGGACGGTGCGCCGGGTCGGCGAGCGGGCGCTGCTGGTCGAGCTGCCCGGGACGGCCGAGGTGGCGGCGCTGTACGGCTGGCTGAGCGAACGCCGGGAGGCGGGCGCGCTCGGCACGGTGGAGGAACTCGTACCGGCCGCGCGCACCCTGCTGCTGGACGGCGTCGCGGACGTCGACACGGTGGGGGCGCTGCTGCGCACCGCCCGCCCGACGGCGGCCGGGGCGGCGCCCGGGCCGCTGGTGGAGGTCCCGACCGTGTACGACGGCGCCGACCTGGCCGAGGTCGCCGCCCTGTGGGCAGTGTCCGAGGAGGCAGCCGTCCGGATCCACACCGAACCCGAGTACGTCGTCGCCTTCTGCGGCTTCGCCCCCGGCTTCGGCTACCTCACCGGCCTCCCGACGCGGCACGAGGTGCCGCGCCGGACCACCCCGCGCAGCTCCGTGCCGGCCGGCTCGGTCGCCCTGGCCGGCCCGTACACCGGCGTCTATCCGCACCCCTCCCCCGGCGGCTGGCAGCTGATCGGCCGCACGGCACTCCCCCTCTGGGACGCCGACCGGGTGCCCCCGGCCCTGCTGGCCCCCGGCACCCGGGTCCGCTTCACCGCGGAACGGGCCTGAGGGGGCGCGGAGTTGAACGAGCTGGTGGTGGAGCGGCCGGGACCGCTCACCACGGTCCAGGACCTCGGGCGGCGCGGCGTCGCCCACCTCGGGGTGCCCAGGGCCGGGGCGCTGGACGAGCCGGCGCTGCGAGCGGCCAACCGGCTGGTGGGCAACCAGCCCGGGGCCGCCGGGCTGGAGACCACGCTCGGCGGGGTCGCGCTGCGGGCCGTCGGGACGGCGCTGGTCGCCGTCACCGGTGCGCCCTCGCCCGTCCGGGTGGACGGCCGACCGGCCGCCTGGGGCGCGCCGGTCGTGGTGCCGGCCGGGGCGCTGCTCGACGTGGGGGCGGCGACGGCCGGGGTGCGCGGCTACCTGGCGGTGGCGGGCGGGATCGCCGTCCCGCCGGTGCTCGGCAGCCGCTCGGCGGACCTGCTCTCCGGACTCGGGCCCGCACCGCTGGCCGTCGGGGACCGGGTGCCGGTCGGCACCCCGCCGCCGTACCGGGCCAGGCCCGAGCTGGTGCCGCTGCCCGCTCCCCCGGCCGAGCTGGTGCTTCGGCTGCGGCTCGGACCGCGCGCGGACTGGTTCACCCCGGAGGCGGTGGCCCGCCTCGCCCGCGACCGGTACCTGGTCTCCCCGACCGGCAACCGGATCGGGCTGCGCACCGAGGGCCCGCCGGTAGCCCGCGCCCGGGACGGTGAACTGGCCAGCGAGGGAATGGTGTTGGGCGCGGTGCAGATCCCGCCGGACGGGCAGCCGGTGGTGTTCCTGGCCGACCACCCGACCACCGGCGGCTACCCGGTGATCGGCGTCGTGCCGACCGCCGACCTCCCGGCCGCCGCACAGGCCCGGCCGGGGACGCCGGTGCGCTTCGCACCCCTGCGGGAGCGCTGAGCCGGAGCACGGAGCCGGAGCGCCGGGCGGGAACGCCGAACGGGAGCACCGGGCGGGAACACCGAACGGCCCGCGAGATCCGCGTTCAACGCCCCAACAGCAGTTCGGCGACGACGCGTTGGGCCGGGTCCAGCGCCGCCTCACCCCCCTCGGCCGACCAGACCGTGTTCTGCAGCACCCGGGCGAGCGTCCAGGCCGCCGCCACCTCGCGGTCCAGCTCCAGCACCTCCGTCATCAGGTCGAAGCGCCGCCGCAGCGCCCGGGCGAGGTCCCCGGTGGCCACCAGGTCCGCCCAGCGGTTGTGCAGCGCCGGGAGCAGCTCGAAGCCGGGGTGGCCGGCCAGCGGCTTGGGGTCGATGGCCAGCCAGGGGGCCCGGCCGCTGCCGGGGAGCGGGGCTAGCACGTTGCCGTAGTGCAGGTCCCAGTGCAGCAGGCGGTCGCCGGGCTCGGCACGGACCTCGCGCAGGGCGGCCGCACAGTCGGCGAGCAGGCGCTGCTCCGCCGGGTCGGCGAGGGAGGCGGCGGCGGCCGGGACCCGCTCCAGCAGACGGGCCGACCCCTCGGCCAAGGTCCGCAGCCCGGTTGGCGCCTGACACTTCGTCAGTTCGCGTAGCAGCTCGGCGATCACGCGCAGCGCCGCGAGGTCGTCGGGCAGGTCGAGCAGTGAGCGCCCCGGGTCCAGGCGCTCCAACAGCAGGGACCCGGTGGCCGGTTCGTGGTCGAGGAGCCGGACGGCGCTGCGGCCGTTCCAGGTCCGCAGGGCGAGCGGTTCGCCCACCGTCTCCTCGTCCACGGGCTGGAGCTTGAGCACGGCCGGCGCCCCGTCGGCGCGCAGCACGGGCAGCACCAGCCCGACCACGCCGTGCGCGACCGGCCCGTCCGGACGCAGCTCCCAGCGGTCGAGCAACTCGCTTGCCAGGACGGGAAGGCGGTCCACCCAGGTGCGGCCCTCGGCGCCGAGGAACTCCCCCAGGGTGGCGGCCAGCGCGGGCGGGACCTCGACGGGCATCGGGCGGGCTCCTCTCGGGCGGTCAGTCCAAGCCTATGGCGGGACCCGTCCGGCCCGCGCCGCTCACGTCCGCCCGAGCGCCTCCGCCGCGGCGACCGCGAAGCCGTCCGGGTTGTCGAGCATGATGTTGTGCCCGCAGTCCGGCACCGCGACCACCCGCACGCCCGCCGCGCGGAGGGTGTCGGCGCCCGCCGGCTCGCCGTCCGCCGCCGGGTGGAGGAAGGTGCGCGGGAGGTCGAGGGCGAGCAGCAGTTCGCGCATGGTCGGCACGGTCGCCCGGGCGAGGTAGCGGGCACTGCGGTGGACCGCTTCCGGGCCGGCCAGCCGCATGGTGGACCACCAGAACGGGCCGACCCGCTCGGCGACTTCGTCCCGTCCGCCGGCCAGGAACTCCTCCTCGGTGTAGGCCGCGATGCCGCTGCTGCCGGGATGGCGCCGGTCGGGGTCGATCCGGTCCAGGTTGGCGTCCACCAGGAGCAGCCGCTCGACCAGCCGCGGGTGCCGCTGGGCGAGGACGATCGCGACCGCGCCGCCCATGCTGTGGCCGATCACCTCGACCCGGTCCGGTCCGGCGGCCGCGACCGCCGCCGCGACCGCGTCCGCGTGCTCCTCCAGCGTGTAGCCGAAGTCCGTCGGCCGGTCGCTGAGGCCGAAGCCGAGCAGGTCCAGCAGCAGCGAGCGCCGCCCGGCGAGCAGCGGGTGGGCGGCGGCCACCGCGAAGTAGGCCGGCGAGGTGGCGCCGAGCCCGTGCAGGTAGAGCCGGGCCGGCTCGGCGCCGGGCAGGTCGACCCAGCGGATCCGGTCGCCGTTCGGGGTGACGGGGGTCTCGCGCATGCTCACTCGCTCCTCTTCCAGGGGTTCCGGTTCCGGGGGCCGGGCCGACGGGCTCCGGCCCGGGTCCGGCTCCGGGGGATTCCGGCGGACGACCAGGACCATACATCGGGCCCGAGGTATCACGGAAGCGAGATACCCACGCATCGAGGGAAGGATCTGAGAGAGTGGCCCCATGCTGAAGCTCGCCATCCTCGGGTTCCTGTACGACCGGCCGCTGCACGGCTACGAGCTGCGCCGCCACCTCGCCGCGCTCACCGGCCACGTCCGCCCGATCAGCGACGGCACGCTCTACCCCGCGATCAAGCGCCTGGAGGCCGACGGCCTGCTGGTCCGCGAGACCGAGCCGGGCAGCGCCGCCGCGCCCCGGCACACCCTGCACCTCACCGAGGCCGGCCGCGCCGCGCTGCTCGACCGGCTGCGCGAGCCCGAACCGCTCGACGTCAGCGACGAGAACCGCTGGTTCACCCTGCTCGCCTTCCTGCGGCACCTCGCCGACCCGGCCGCCCAGGCCGCCGTGCTCCGCCGCCGGCTGGCCTTCCTCGCCGAGCCGGCCAGCTTCTTCTACGAGGGCGACCGCCCCGTCGGCGCCGAGGAGTTCGCCGACCCGTTCCGGCGCGGCCTGCTGCTGGTGGCCCGTGCCACCACCGAGGCCGAACTCGCCTGGCTGCACGCGACCCTGGCCGACATGGAAGGCGGTCCGCGGTAGACCGGGGCCCGAACGCGCCGCGGCCCGCACCGGCCGTCGAACGGTCGGTGCGGGCCGCGGGCGAGGATTTCCGGCGCCCGGGAACGGGATCAGTGCTGGTGGTGCGCGTGCACCACGGCGTGGCCGCGCCCCCGGCCGATCATCCACCTGTTGACCGGGACGGTCAGCACGAACGCCAGGGCCAGCGAAGCCGCCAGCGCCGCCCAGAACAGCAGGTCGCCGAGGCCGGCGTCCATCGCCCCCGGGACGGTGACCATCACGGTGTTGTCGATCAGTTCCATCACCAGGATCGACACGGTGTCGGCGGCCAGCGCGACCTTGACCGCGGCGCCGACGTCGAGGCCGGCCTCCAGCACGCCGCGCATGGTCAGCGCGTAGCCGAAGACGAAGGCCAGCAGGATCGAGAGCACCACCGTCGCGCCGTTGTGCAGGCCGAAGGCGGTGCCGAGCACCATGCCGAGGATCTCGCCGATGGCGCAGCCGGTGAGGCAGTGCAGGGTCGCCTGGGCGGCCATCCGCCAGCTCGTCCCTCCACCGCCGTGGGCCTGGTGATGGCCGGCGTGCGCCTGGCGCTCGTGGTGACCGCCGTGCTCGTGCCCGTGGTGCTCGTGCTGCGCAGGGTGTGCCATGTCGTCCTCCGCTTGCCGCGGCGCCCGGTTCGGCGCCCCTTCTCCCGCTCCGTCGTCGGTGTCGAACATATACCCCCATGGGGTATATGGCAATCAGTTTCCGACGCCCTCTTCCCCTGCGCACCCGTCCGTGCTCGGATGAACGGCATGGCAGACGAACGACGCGAGGGTTACGACGGAACGGGCGAGGGTGCGATCACTCCGGACGGCTGCGCCGTCGAGGTGTGGAGCCGCCTTCCGGTGGGCGACGCCCCGGAGGTGATCGAGGCCGCGGTGCCGCCCGGCGCGCGCATCCTCGAACTCGGCTGCGGCGTCGGCCGGATGACGCACCCACTGACCGACCGCGGCTTCGCCGTGACGGCCGTGGACGAGTCCGCCGAGATGCTGGCCCGGGTTCGTACGGACGTCCGCACGGTGCGCAGCCGGATCGAGGAGTTGGACCTCGGTGAGCGCTTCGACGTCGTCATGCTCGCCTCGTTCCTCGTGCACGCCGGTGACGTGACGGTCCGCCGGGGCCTGCTGGAGACCTGCCGTCGGCACGTCAGCGAGGGCGGCTGCGTGCTGGTGCAGCGCGAGGGCGAGGACTGGCACCGGAACGTGCCGCGGGAGAGCTCGATCGGCCCGGACGCGCGGGCCCGGCTGGTCTCGGCCACGCCGGTCGGCGACGGCGTCAACTCCGTCCGCTTCGAGTACGTGTTCCCGGACGGCACGTGGACGCAGACCTTCCTGTCCCGCCCGCTCAGCACCGAGGCGTTCGAGCAGGCGCTCGCGGAGGCCAGCCTGGCGGTCGAGCGTTACCTGACCGCGGACCGCACCTGGGTCCGGGCGCGGCCGGTGCTCTAGGCACCGCCCCGGGCCGGTTCCGGACGAGCAGGGGCCCCGTGCGCAAAGCCGGAACAAAAGGTGAACAAAGAACTGTCACTTTCACCCCGTACCATCAGCCGCGCGCCGGGCTCGCGCGCGGCCTGCGGGCCAGGCGGGTCGCGGCGGCCCCGCATGCCCTTCCGACCCGCAAGGACCCGCCCATGCCGCCCCTGCCCCACGCCCGACGGATACCCCCGGCGGGTGCCCGGTGATCGACTGGTTCCACGGGGCCGTCCTCGGCCTGATCCAGGGCCTCACCGAGTTCCTGCCGGTCTCCTCCAGCGCCCACCTGCGGGTCTTCTCCGCCCTGCTCGGCTGGGACGACCCGGGCGCGGCCTTCACGGCCGTCACCCAGCTCGGCACCGAGACGGCGGTGCTGATCTACTTCCGCCGGGACATCGCCTCGATCATCAAGACCTGGGCGCTGTCCCTGTTCCGGCCGGCGCTGCGCTCGGACCCGGACGCGCGGATGGGCTGGTTCGTGATCATCGGCACCCTGCCGATCGGCATCCTGGGCAAGCTGTTCCAGGACACCATCGAGACCCACCTGCGCGACCTGCGGATCATCGGCACCACGCTGATCGTCTTCGGCCTGATCCTGGCCTTCGCCGACCGAACCCGGGCCGTCCGCCACGCCCGTCCGATCACCGACCTCACGCTGCCGCACGCCGGTATCTACGGCTTCGCCCAGGCGCTGGCGCTGATCCCGGGCGTGTCCCGCTCCGGCGGCACGATCAGCGCGGGCCTGCTGCTCGGCTACAGCCGGGAGGCGGCGGCCCGCTACTCGTTCCTGCTCGCCATTCCGGCGGTGCTCGCCTCGGGGGCGCTGGAGCTGTTCAAGATCGGCGAGGGCCCGGCCCCGGCCTGGGGGCCGACCATCCTGGCCACCGTGATCGCCTTCGTGGTCGGCTACGCGGCGATCGCCTGGTTCCTGAAGTACATCTCGACCCACAGTTTTCTGCCGTTCGTGGTCTACCGGGTACTGCTCGGCATTCTGATCATCGGACTGGTCGTCGGTGGCGTCCTGGCCCCGGACGCCGGCGCGGTGAAGTAGAACCGGGTTTCAGAACCGAGGACCCGCAGAAGCGAGTGGGCCGGGACACCGACACGGTGTCCCGGCCCACTGAACGTCGAGGACCCTAACGCCCGTGCTCCCGGGCGGCGGTCAGTCGGCCGCGTACGGCGGCGTGGACCTCGGCCTCCTCGGCCGGGTCGGCGGCGAGCCTGCGCAACCGCTCCAGCACACGCGCGTCGCCCGTGGTGGCGACGTGGCGCGCGGCGAGCTCGCGTGTGGACTCCTCGCAGTCCCAGAGGCACTCGACGGCGGGCCCCTCGGGGAAGTGCACGTCGGTCGCGGCCAGTGCCTGGGCGGCGCGTCCGCGCAGTTCCGAGGAGGCGGCCTCCCCGTAGATGTGGCGCAGGACCGGTACGGCGTCGGCGGCGACCAGCCGCCCCGCACCGTCCACCAGCGACCCGAGCCCGGTACCGCTGACCCCGCGCACGGAGATCCAGCGACGCAGCCCGGCCACCACCAGCGGCGCGTCGTCCGGCTCCCCGGCGTCGGCGAGCAGCCGGACGGCGGCCTCGCCGAGCGCGCTGTCGGCACCGCCGCTGGCCGGGTCGGCCCAGCGGCGGGCGTGCGCCAGCACCTCGGGGCCGCGCATCCGGCCGAGCAGTTCCAGGGCGGCCCGGACGATCCGGTCGTCCACGTCCGCGGCGGCGGCCTCGATCAGTTCGACGGCGGCCGGGTCGCGCTGGTCGACCAGGTGGCGCAGGGCGGCCCGGCGTGCGCCGGGCAGGCCGTCGCGGGCCGCCTCCAGCAGCAGCGGACGGTCCTCCGGCCGGACCACGGCGGTCAGGCAGCGGGCGGCCGCGGCGGCGCGGCGGTCCACCGCGTCGGGGCCGGACGGCGAGTCGGTGCCGCGCGCGGGCTCCGGGCGGACGTCGGGCCTGCCGAGGAAGGCGCCGGCGCCGAGGCCGCCGAGCTCGCCCTGGTCGGCCCAGGCCAGCACGTCGGCGGTGGACCAGCCGGGGGTGACCCCGCTGCGGTTGATCTGACGTTGCCACAGGTCGAAGGGTGACTGTTCGCCGGCCGCCGCCACCCTGGGGTGGTAGGCCGCCCACAGCCGCCAGGGCCGGGGCTCGTACGCGTTGCGGATGAACTCGCGCAGCTCGGCGTCACCCTCGGGGCCCGGCGCGAAGCGGTCCAGCACGGCGGTACCGAGCAGCAGCAGGCCGCGGTCGTCGTCGCGCAGGGCGAGCTCGTCGAGGGCCCAGGACCAGTTGGCGCCGGTGGCGGCGTACTCGCGCAGCATCAGCAGCGCGTCGCGCCGGCCGTACGCGGCGAGGTGGCCCAGGACGGAAAGGGCGAGGCCGGTGCGGCTCTCGTCGTCGGTGACCAGGTCCTCGGCGGAGTGGAGGTGGTCCTCGATGCCGTCGAGGGGGGCTTCCAGCTCCATGTAGATGCGCGCGTAGTAGAGGGAGCGGCTCTCGACCTGCCAGTCCGCTCGCGGGTCCCTGGTGACGCACTCCTCCAGCGCGGCGATGGCCTCGGCACGGTCGGCGGCCAGCGCGTGGAGCTGCCCGTCACCACGGCCTCGCTGAAGGAGGCCGAGGAGGCTGGCACTGGGTGCTATCACTGGCTCGAACATGAGGTCAGCATCCGTTGCGGCGGTCGTAGTGGCAACGGGATTTCCGTCGCCGGGGTCTCTGGTCGGTACTGCGGTGGGCGCCCGGGCGCCGGAATCACCGAAGGTTACCGCCTCGGGCCCCCGTCCGCACACAGGGCGACGGAGCCTCCGGCCACAGTGGCATATGCCAGCGGAATTTTGCCTGCGTTCTGTCCAAATCGCCCCCGGGGTTGACGACGCTGTGCGACAGTCTTCTCACTGTCCGAACCACCCGCACACCGCGGGACATCCGAGCGATGGGGCCGCCATGAACATGCCCTTAGGTGCCACCCGCCCGCCGGGAGCCGTCACAGTGGACGGCGCCCCGACGGGCGGGAGCAGCGCGGTGAGCGGCGGGAGCGGCGCCACGGCCGAAGCGCCCGGCGCCGCGGGCCGAGACGGCTCCGGCGGAAACGGCGCGGGCGACGCCGACAGCGGAACGGACGGCAGAGTGGACGGCACGGCGCAGGAGCCGTCCGGCCCCTGTCTCGGCGACGGCGGCGACCACGACGCGACCGACGACGGCCTGATCGGCTCCGCCGAGTGGGACCTGCTGACCGACGGGATCCAGTGGAGCCCGGAGACCTACCTCCTCCTCGGCTGCGACCCGGAACACGGCCCGCTCAGCCTCGACCGGCTGCCCGACCGTCTCCCCGAGGGGGACCGGCCGCTGCTGCGGCGGATGATGACCGACGCCCTGGTACACGGCCGCTACGCCGCCGGCACCCTGCGGGTCCGCCGGCCCGACGGACGGCACGACGGCGTCGAGTGCGTGGGCGAGCCCCTCCTCGGCACGGACGGCACCGTCGTCGCACTGCGCATGCTGATCCGCCCGGCCCCGCCGGCCTGAACCGACGGCCCGGGCCCGGCCCTCACACCCGGGACCCCGTCAGCTCAGCCGCGGCCGGTTCTTGGCGTCCGCCGCCCTCAGCTCCCGGCCCAGCTCCTCCCGCAGTTCGTCCACCACCGGCAGCCCGCGGTACTGCGCGGTCAGCCGGTACATCTCGCGCAGCCGGTCCCAGGTCCGGTGCGAGGAGTTCTGGCCGATCAGGTTCATCACCATCTTCGCCTGGAACTGCGCCGCGTCCGGCTCGCCGGAGATCAGGTGCACCGAGGCCAGGGTGATCCGGTCGAACAGCGCCGAACGCAGCTGTCCGGTGCCCTCGCGCAGGGTGATCACCCGCTCCGCGTGCCTGCGGGCCTCGGGAGCCGCCCCCGGGTCGTGCTCGGACAGCGTGCGCAGCACCAGGGCCTGCATGCCGCGCAGTTCGGCTTCGTCGAACACCTGCATCCACGAGGGCGGCGGCTCCGGTGCCTCCTCGGTGAACAGGTCCTCGGCCTCCCCGAGAAGCCGGTAGGTGTCCTGGGAGTGTCCGATCGAGGCGTGCGCCCACGCCTCGACGGTGTTGAGCATCGCGCGCGTTCGGGGCAACAACTGCCCGCCGGCCGCCTTGGCCGCCGCCATCAGGTCGAGCGCGTCGTCGGCCCGGCCCAGGTGCACCATCTGCCGCGCGGCCCGGGAGATCGCCTCGCCGGCCCGCGGCCGGTCACCGGCCTCCTTGGCCGCGTCGGCCGCGATCATGAAGTACTTCTGGGCGGTGGGCTCCAGACCCACGTCGTGCGACATCCAGCCCGCCAGCACGGCCAGGTTGGCCGCGACCAGCCACAGCCGCTGCTCCACGGCGGGCGCGTGTCGGTGCGTCAACAGGCCGCCGACCTCGTTCAGTTGACCGACCACCGCCTTGCGCTGCAACCCGCCGCCGCGGGCGGCGTCCCAGGCCCGGAACACCTGCACCGAGTGCTCCAGCGACTCCACCTCGTCGAGCCCGACCGGGCCCGCGTCGTACACGTCCACCACCGGGCGCGCTCCGCTCCCGGTGACCACCTGTCGCGGCCCGGGGACGGAGGCCGCGTACGCGACCGCGTCCCCGCTCAGCCAGCCCTTCAGCGAGTCGGCGATGACCGCCCCGGCCGTGAGCGCGGCTCCCGCGCCCACCAATCCACGTCGGTTCAGCATGAGGTCCATTCCCGTGAACTCGGTGAGGACCGCGGCTGTTCGATCCGGCGACCATGGCACTGCTGCGGACGCTTCCGCTCCGGACCTGGTGGGCCGGTGTCGTTCCAGACCGAGGTCCTCAGTGGTGACGACACGGCCGAGCCGCTCCGTGAACACGGCCGCCAGCACCCTCGGCACCGGATCGCGCGGGATCTCCCCCTGCTCGATCCAACGCCGTACCCTCGACGTGTCGGTGGACAGCTGCAGCTGCCCCATCGCGGCACCCCGACGGTTGACCAGCCGTGCCAGCTCGCCCTTCGACCATCCGGTCAGGACGAACAGATCGGCCAGTCGGGTGTTGGGTTCCCTGCTCAACGAAGCCCCCAGGTTCCTCGGCTGATCCGAGGCTAGAGGCTCCGGCAAGTGCCAGGCGAGCATTCGCCACCGTTCGCCAGGGCCCGCCAGACTACTAAGCCAGTGCCCGACGGGTGTGTTGTAGAGGTGCGTCACCTCGTCCCCCGGGTCGGGCGGCGTCCCACCAGCGTCGGGGCTGTCCCCCGACAGTGGCACGGGGCGTTCCCGGTCCTCACCCGAGGGGGTGGCGCGGCCGGGTGGCGCGGGAGCGCCGGGCACGGCCACGGCAGTCCGGCCGACCGCATTCCCCAGGGTGCGGACGGCCGGAGCACCGCCGAACAGGGGTTCCCGACCCCACGTCCGTGCCCGGCGCCCGCGCACCACCCACCGCACCGCATGCCGTACCGCACCACCCGCAGGGCCGCCGTCACGCCAGGAAGCACACGGCACCGGCCCTCCCCCGCCCCCGCGGGGCAGCACCCGCCGACGGACCGGAAGGGACCACCCTCAGCCCATGTACTCCTCAGCGACGACCCCCACGCCCGCCGCGACCCGCCCAGCGCTGCGCCCCCCCACCGCAGCCGCCGGCCGCACCGGCCCCAGGGCGGTGCCCCCGGCGAGCCGGCCCGCGGCCCCGCGCGGCGCCGAGGGCCGGGCCGCGGACACCCGGGTCGTCCCGACCGGCCGTACGGCGCCGGGCCCCGTCGGCCGCACCGCGCTGGGGCTGCGCGCCCCCGAGACCGCCCTGCCGGCCGGTGGCCGGATGCCGCTGGCCCGGCAGGCCGACGGCCAGGTGCTGCGGGCCCGCCGGCCCGGCCAGCCCGGCGGCGGCCCGGAGCGGATCGATCCGTCGGCGCTCCAGACCCCGGCGGTCCGGGCGGCGCTCGCCAGCGTCTCGCGGATATGTCCCGCGTTCACCCCGCGTCAGGTCCTGCGCGAGGGCAGCCGCCACATCCTGGTGGCGGGCACCATCGGGCGGGCCCCGGTGGTCGCCAAGTGCCTGGCGCCGCAGGCGGTGCGGAGTGAGTACTTCGAGCAGCTGGTGGCCGACTTCCACCACGAGGTGGCGGTCTACCGGGCGTTCGTCCGGCACCGTCCGCCGGTGCGGCTGCCCCGGCTGGTGGCGGCCGACCACGACCGGTGCGTGCTGGTCATGGAGCGCGTCCCCGGGCGCCCGGCGGCCCGCGAGCGCCACCCGGTCAACGCGCCCACCCCGGGCGAGGTGCGGGCGCTGCTCACCGCGGTCCGCACGCTGAACCTGTGGCGGCCTCCGACCGACGTCTTCCAGCCGCGCCTGGACTACCAGTTGGAGATCTCCCGCTACCACTCGGTGGGCCAGCTCACCGACCGGGACGCCGGCGACCTGCGCGGCCTGCTGCACGGCCTCGGCCACACCCCGCTCCAGCTCTGCCACGGCGACGCCCTGCTCAGCAACATGCTGCTGGCGCCGTCCGGCCCGGTGCTGGTCGACTGGGAGCAGGCCGGCTGGTACCTGCCCGGCTACGACCTGGCGGTGCTCTGGAGCGTCCTGTCCGGGGACACCGCGGCGCGTCGCCAGATCAGCCAACTCGCCCAGAGCGGCGGCACGCTGGCCCGGGACGCGTTCCTGGTGAACCTGGTGCTGGTGCTGATGCGGGAGATCCGGCTGTACGACGTGCCGGGCGCCGGCGAGGAGCAGCGGATCATGATCCGTCGGCTCTACGACGACGCGGCGCTCGCTCGCCGGGCCGTCCGCGCCGCGGTCGGGACCCGCTGAGCCGCGGTCGGGCCCCCGCTGAGCCGCGGTCGGGCCCCCGCTGGGTCGCGGGAGTTCCTACGGCCGGGCGCCCCGTTCGAGGGCGGCCCGGCCGGCGGCCTCCAGGACGGTCTCGTCCGGGGCCAGGTGCACCCGGCTGCTGAGCACGTCCCGCAGGTACCGCTCCAACGGGTGACGCCGACTCAGGCCGGGGTTGCCCGTGAGGGTGACGGCCTGCTGGACCACCGCCGTCGCGGCCCGGGTGGCCAGCAGGTGCGCCGGACCGGTCCGGGCGACGGCCTCCGGCTCGCCCCGGTCCACCCGGGGGGCCAGGCCCTCGACCAGTTCCTCGGCGCCGATCAGCTGGGCCTCGATCTCGCCGAGGGCGGTCCGGTAGCGGGGCAGGGTGCCGAGCGGCTCGGTCAGGTTGGCCGGGGTGCGCTGGTTGAGGAAGCGGATCAGCCAGGCCTCGGCGGCCCGGGCGACGCCGATCGCCACCGCGGACAGGGCCAGGTCGTGCCAGGCCAGGGAGAGTTCGGCCTCGGCGTCGGCGCCCTGACGGACAGTCCGGCGACCGGCCGTCAGGCCGAGCGCGAGGTCGGCCTGCACCCGGACCCCGTTCAGCACCACGTCGTGGCTGGCGCTGGCCCGCAGCCCGAGCTGGTCCCAGGTCGGGTCGATCTCCAGGCCCTCGCTCTCGCCGCGGACCAGGAAGGTGCCGACCCTCGGCTCCTCCTCGTCGGTCCGCGCCGTCACCGCCATCCAGGCGAGCGCCTCGGCGCCGGTGCAGCACGTCTTCCGGCCCGTCAGCAGCCAGCCGTCGCCGTCCCGCCGGGCGACCGTCGCGGGCAGCTCGCTCGCCCCGGCACCGGGCTCCGCCCGCAGCGTGTTGACCAGGACCGGGCCTCGCCGGGACTCGGTGAGCAGCCGCCGGTAGCCGGCCGTCGGCCAGTCGGCCCGCCGGGCCTGCTCGGCGTGCCGGAGCAGGGTGAAGGCGGTGACCACGGCCACCGAGGCGTCCCCGCGGCCGAGTTGGGACAGCACCCGGACGGTGTCGGCGAGCGTTCCGCCCGGCCCGCGGTACCGCTCGGAGACGGTGAGGGTGAGCAGTCCGGCCTCGTGGACGGCCTCGATCCCCTGGTACGGGAAGGTCGCGTCGCGGTCGTGCTCCTCGGCGCGGGCGGCCAGCAGGTCGACCACCCGGGGAAGCCCGGCGAGGGCGGTCTCGATCGCGGTGCGGTCGGGCGCGGAACCGGCGGGGCCGGCGGACGGGGAACCGGTGGACGGGGAACCGGTGGATTCGAGATGGCCTGAATCGGACCGGTCGGAACCCGCCGTCGGCGGAGCGGTCCGGGAACGGCGTCCGGCGGAGGCGT
Source organism: Kitasatospora sp. NPDC101235 (assembly GCF_044767505.1). Lineage (NCBI taxonomy): Bacteria > Bacillati > Actinomycetota > Actinomycetes > Kitasatosporales > Streptomycetaceae > Kitasatospora > Kitasatospora sp. NPDC101235. Next base: position 38,806 of record NZ_JBIWNZ010000035.1, on the reverse strand, counting down.
CCTCGGCCGGAGCGTCCATGACGGGAGCCTCCTTCGCGGAGGCGCTCCTGGCCGGACGGTCGCCGACGGGGCGGTCGTCGAACGTGTGGTCCTCGGGCGAACGATCGGCGGTCGAACGGTCGGCGGCGCGGGTCGTCATGATGCTGTGCCTCCGGGCGGCAGCGTGGGCTCGGCGGATGCGGGCGGCACGCCGTACGGGCGCGCGGTACCGATTGGCGGCCCCGGAGGCCGGTTCACGGCCCGCCCCCTGGTGTCGGCGCCGACCGGGCACCCGGCCGACCGACCGCCGCCGGAGGACGAATCCCCCTCAGTGGCCCGGACACGCCGCGCTGGCTGTGCGTCGCAGGTCGAGATGCCTGCGACGGGTCAGCAGCGGAAGACGGCACGGCATGTTCGCGACTGTACGAATCGTTGATCGATACCGTCAAGCAGCGTCCGGCCACCGGGCGGAGCCGGTGGCCCCGCCGGAATCAGCCCTGCTGGAACATGTCCGCCGGAAGCGGCTTCAGCAGCTGATACAGGTCGTCCGAAATCGGTCGGTCCCAGGACGCGATGGTGACCAGGACGCCGTCGCTGCGGCCGAACTGGGCGCAGAACACGCGCTCCTCGCTGACCTTGACCTTCTTCACGATCAGCAGGTCGTCCCCGAGCATCACCGGGAAGTCCTCCGCCGAGACGAACTCGACCGGCTCGTCGTTCTCCAGCGCCGCGAGCAGCTGCCGCACCTCGAAGGGAACGCTGTCGCCGGTCTCCCGGGCGGGCGAACCCTCGGGGAGGTTGCCGATGAACATCGCCGGGCCTCTGCCGCCGAACAGGTCGTAGCGCAGGAAAATCCCCTGGCAGGAGCCGTCCGGGCCGGTCATCATGGCCGCACCGAAGTCACCGGGCCAGTCGCCCGGGTCCATCGCGAGCACGTCGAAGTCCGGGCCGGCGGGCTGTCCGGTGCGACGGCGGAGAAAAGACATGGGAACATCGTACGTGTCCGGCACACCGCGCTCGCGAGGTGGGTGGGGCGCCGCCGGGGGACGGGCGGGAGATCGACGCTCAGAGACCAATGTTGACTCTGAGCAACCGTCCGGGCTACGTTCGGTTCAGCACGACAGCCGTTCTGGGTTTCACCCTCCGGAGGGACGGCATGTCGCAACGCGGCCCTACACGCGTTTCCCTCACTGTGCACTTGTCGTGCCGAACTGCCGAGCACCCAGCTTCGTCATCGCACACAGCACAAACACACAAGCCAACAGTTCCATGCATCACAAGCCAGATCCGCGGGGCCCCGGCCCGTCGCTCCCGTGGATCTGCTCGGGACACCGCCGCGTGGGGGCGTGCGGGTCCCGAGCATCGGTGCCGTCATCCGAGTCGCTCTCGGCTTCGGCGCCAGCCTCCCGGCGACTGCCGGCCCCTCGTGGGGCCGGGACCGGCCGACGCACCCCGGTGCGCAGGGGATGACTGGGAGGATGGCCTGGCAGTACTGCCGGGCCGCACAGCAGGCGCCGTGTCTGGCCGCGTGGGGGCGGTGGGCACGGCGTCTGCCCGTGCTCATACTCTGAGCTGCGTTTGTCTAACAGTCAACAGAAATTCTGACGGGGCACGCTCAATGGATCATCACTTGTGATGTTCGGACCCGAAAGATCGTCTGCGGAGCGGACCCCCGTCGGTCGGGGCCCGGTCGGACCAGAACCGGCCTCCACGAGAGGAGTCCGGTTCGCGACGAGGGCCCGCTCCACGACGAGGGCCCGCTCCGTGATGAGCGGCCCGGCAAGCGTCGGCTCGGGCCTCAGGTGAGGTCGAACTCGCCGTCCCGGGCGCCGAGCACGAAGGCCCGCCACTCGCCCGGCGTGAAGACCAGGACCGGCCCGTCCTCCTGGCGGCCGTCCCGCATCCCGATGTAGCCGTCCACGAAGGCGATCTGCACGTCCCCGACGCCCTGGCTGCTGCACAGCCACTCCGCCCCGGTGAAGTCCACCCTGGGCTTCCCGTTCGGCGCCAGCCCCGGCTGTGCCCCGCCGGCCTCCGTGTCCGTCCCGCTGCTGGATCCCACTGACCGATCTCCTCCCGACTGCGTTCCGGGGCCAGCCTAGCCACACCGCCCGGCCCCGGTCAGCGGGTTGACGAGGACTCCTCCAGGCGGGGACGGACACCGCCGGAGGAAGGGTTGAGGCGTGTCCCGACCGGCGGGGGCGGCGGGCAGCTGCCAGAGTGCTGCCAGGACGCCGCCCAGGCACCTCCCCGCCCCGGGAGGCCCGGAAGGCCCGGAAGGGCGGGCCCGCCGGCCGTCCGGGAACCCTCGGCGGCCCCGCGCGGACCGGGCCGCCGCCGCTCGCGGACCGCCCCACCGCGCTGCTCGACTGCTCCGCTCCGCCCGACCGCTTTGCCCGAACGTTTTGCCCGAACGTTTTGCCCGAACGTTTTGCCCGAACGATCCACCCACCGATCCGCTCAAGGGAGCAGCCGATGAGCCGCCGGGACGGCACCCGCGCCGACGTCATCCCCATCTCCGACGCCCCCTCGGCCCATCCCCCCGCGCCCCGCACGCCTCCCTCGCCCACCTCGTTTCCCCGGCCGACCCCCGCCCGGCCCGCCACGCACGGGCGGGTCGGGATCGTCCTGGTCTCGCACAGCCAGGAACTGGCCACCGCCGTACGTTCCCTCGCGCTCGCGTTGACCGGATCCGACTCCCCCGCGCCGGTCGCGGCGACCGGCGGCGACCCGTCGGACGGACCGGGCATCAGCGCCGTCCTGGTGGCCGCCGCGACCCGCCGGGTGGACCAGGGCCACGGCGTGGTGGTGCTCGCCGACCTGGGCGGGGCCGTCACCACCGTCCGTACCCTGCTGTCCGACGCGGACGAGCACGGGCTGCCGTTCCCGGTCCGGTTCGCCGACGCCCCGTTCGTCGAGGGCGCGGTGGCCGCCACCGCGACCGCCACGGCGGGCGGGGACCTGGCCGCGGTGCTGGACGCGGCGGAGGAGGCCTACCGGCAGCACAAGGGCTGACCCCGCCCGGACGGGGCCGCGGTGGGCGCGGAAGGCGGGCTCAGGGGCGCTCCTTGCCCTCCCAGGTGAAGACCGCCGGGCCCTCGCACTCCAGCGCGTGGCGCAGCCGCTCGTGCTCGCTCTCGATCATCGGCGGCAACTCGTCCAGCCCGAACCAGCCGACCTCCAGCGACTCGTCGTCGTTCACCCGCGCCTCGCCGCCGACCGCGCGGCAGCGGAAGGTCAGCACCAGGTACTGCGTCACATCACCGTTCGGGTACGTGACCTGCGGCGAGACCGTGACGGAGGCGAGCAGCTCGGGCACGACCACCACCCCGGTCTCCTCCTCGCACTCGCGCACCACGCCGTCGGCGGGCTGCTCGCCGGGGTCGAGGATGCCTCCGACCGGTGCCCACCGGCCGTCGTCGGCCCGGCGGGCGAGCAGCACCCGGTCGCGGTCGTCCAGCACGACGGCGACGACGGCGCTCAGCCAGAGCGGACGGGTGCCCACGACGGCGCGGAGTTCGGCGAGGAAGGGGGGAATGGCCATGGCCGCAGCCTATCGGGGCGGTCACGGACCGACCTGGCGCGTCCGGCCGGTGTCGGGGTGCAGCAGGGCGAGCACGGTGAGCCCGAGGATGTGCAGGTCGAGCCCGAGCGAGCGGTGCTCGACGTACCAGAGGTCGAGCTCGGCCCACTCGGGACGGCTGAGCGGGCTGGACGTCCGGCCGCGGCTCAGGGCGTGCAGCTGGGCCCAGCCGGTGAGGCCCGGCCGCACCGCGAGCCGGCCGCGCTCACGGCGGGAGTAGCGCACCACCTGGTCGGGGCTGGCCGGCCGGGGTCCGATCACCCCCATCTCACCGCGCGCCACGTTCCACAGGCGTGGCAGCTCCTCCAGGCCGGTGCGGCGCAGCAGGGCGGTGAGCCGGCCGTCCCCGCCGGTCCGGAAGCGCAGGATCTGGAACTCGCGGCCGTGCCGGCCGGTCCGGGTCTGCCGCTGGAGGACCGGGCCGCTGGTGGCGCAGCGGAGCAGGGCGGCGATCAGCAGCGCCAGGGGCAGTGCGACGATCGCGGCCAGAACGGCGACGGCGAGGTCGCCACCGCGTCTCATGAGGCGGCCATGGCACGATCCGGTCTGCCGCCCATCGCTCCCCCTCCGCGGCGCCTCGAGCCGGAAGAACGCATTCACAGTAGAGGCGGGACGGAGCCTCTGTCCTGGAATGGTGAAAGAAGGGGACCCGAGATTGTCAGACTGGACGATATTCAGTCGGTCTGACCAATTTCGCTCGATCTGCCGTTTCGGAATGCCGAGAGCGATCGACGTAACGGGTGGGGGGATCGTCCGGACGGAACCCGCCCACCGTACGGCCGGCGTGCCGGCCGGGGTGCCGTCAGAGCGCGGCGCGGCGCCGGTCGCGGATCACGCCGAAGGCGATCCGGCCGAGCAGCAGGACGCCCGCCGCCAGACAGCCGGCCACCGCCATCGCCCAGGCCGGCCCGTCACTGTCCGGAACGAACACGGCCACGACGATGCCGAGCGCCAGGCAGGCCAGGCCCACCACGGCCAGCGGGAGCTGGTGGGTGACCAGGGCTCCACCGCTGCACGCACGAGCCATCCGGGAGGCCCCGTGGAGGTCGAGGGGGTCACGGTCCGCATCTGCCATGAGGCCAAGGTACCCCGGGGCAGCGCGAGCGGCAGCCCGCGGGGAGTGAAGGCGTGAACACCCTGCGCAACCGGGAGATCCGGCTGGTCAGGGGCTCGTCGGCGCCTCCCCGAAGTGTGTCCGAGACGTCCGCGCGGGCATTCCGGCTCCACAATCAGTCCACGAAAAATCCTCGTCCCCCCGGTACAACCATCCGTCCGGTGCAGCGGTCTCAATGGCATTGAGTGATCCAGGAGCCGTTCGAGGGACGGGTGTGAACCCCCCACCGAGAACAGGAATATCCAGGGACGGAGCCTCCGCCCCTGGAGTCGGAGGCCGGGCTCCGTCCTCCGGCGGTACCGCCACGCCGCTCGGCGAACGAGGGGGAACCGTGCCGCAGTCCCAGTCCAGTACATCGACCTCCATGGCCCGCGCCCGGCCGGCACCCGGCGTGCGCGCGCTGCCTCCGCCCGTCGGGTGCGCGGCGGACCGGCACGACACCGGCCGGCCCACCGGCCGCCTGCACGGCGAGCATCTGCACAACGAGCTTCTTCACGGCGAGCGCCGGCATGGCGAGCACCGCCAGGGCACGCACCGGGACGGCGGGGGCCGTCACCGGGCGGCCGTCGATACGGAACAGCAGGACGCTCGGGGCGAATGGCTGCGGTTCGCCCCCGTCCAGCCGCTGTTCCGAGCCCTGGCCGCCCAGCGGCTCGCCGTGCTCGCGTACCACGGGGTGACCGACCACCGCTCCTTCGGCGCCCAGCTCGACCGGCTCCAGCGGCTCGCCACGCCCGTCTCGCTCGACGCGGTTCTCCAAGCCGTGACCGAGCGGCGCCCGCTGCCGCCCCGGAGCGTCCTGGTCACCTTCGACGACGCCGACCGGAGCGTGCTCACCCACGCCCTGCCGGCCCTCGACGCCCGGGGCATTCCGGCCACCGCGTTCGTCATCTCGGAGCTCATCGGCACCGAGCGGCCGTTCTGGTGGCACGAGGCCGACTTCCTCGCCCGGCACGGGGGCCGGGCCCGCTCACTCGACTGCGGACACCCGTCCCAGCTGCTCCGACGGCTCAAGGCCATGCCGGACCCGGACCGCCGGCGCAGCCTGCACGAGCTACGGGTCAGCGCCGACCGCCGACCGCCCCGCCAGGAGCAGCTGACCCCGGGCGACCTCCTCGCCCTGCGGGACGGGGGCGTCGCCATCGGCAACCACACCCAGGGGCACCCGTGCCTCGGGCGCTGTGACGACGACACCGTGCGCGCCGAGATCACCGGCGCCCACGAAGCCCTCACCCGCTGGCTGGGCGAACCACCGATCGCCTTCGCCTACCCGGACGGCGGCCACGACGTCCGCGCTGAAACCGTCCTGCAGGAGCTCGGCTACCGCCTCGGCTTCCTCTCCGACCACCGCCTGGGCCCCCGGCTCCCCTCCCATCCCCTCCAGATCAGCCGCCTCCAGGTCGACTCCACCACCAGCACCCGCCGCTTCGACACCATCCTCTCCGGCCTCGAACCCGCCTACCGCCGCTGGCGCCGCCAGGCCGTCGCGTAGCACGGACAACGCCTCCGCCGTTGCGTGGGAAGTCGGCTGGGCCGACTTCCCGTGCGCGGGCAGCGACCCGGCACGCAACCACCAGGGGCTTCGGCGAACGAGCCGCGCAGCCATTGCGCCCGAGCACGGCGCAGGAAGTCGAACTGGTCGACTTCTCATGCGCCGCCAGAAAGCCCATGCGGCCACTGCGCGAGAAGTCAGCCGGGCCGACTTCTCGCGCGGGCAGGGCCCCGGCAGGTGGCCAAGGCCTTCGGAGGACGGACTGCACAGCCTGCCGCCCGCGGGCCGTGCCGCAAGTCGACCGGGCCGCCCCCGGCGTGCTGCGGGGAAGTCGATGCAGTCGCACGAAAAGTCGGCCGGGCCGACTTCTCGTGCGCGAGGGCCGGTCGGGCGGCCGGCAGCTTTCGGGGGCGGGCTCCGCAGAGATGGCGTCCGGAGGCAATGCTGGAAGCCGGCCGAGCCGACCTCCTGCGTATTGCCGGGGAGTCGACCTGTCGACTTCTGCTCGTGTCAGCCGATGAGGGTGGCGAGGGTGTTGCCCTGGGGGTAGAGGGCGGCAACCGGGGGGAGGTTGGCGGGGGCGCCGGCGTGGAGGACGGTGAGGGTACCGGTGCCGGTCCGGGTGGGGTCGGCGACGCGGCGGAGGGCCTGGGCGGCGACGGCGTCGGCGGAGCCGTACAGGGTGAGCGCCGGGGAGGCGGTCGGGGCGACGGCGGCGCGGATGCGGTCGTCGACGAGTTCGTAGTGGGTGCAGCCGAGCACGATGACGTCGGTGCCGGCCGGTGTCCGGGCGGCGGCGTCGGCGATGGCGGCCGTGATGGCCTCGTCATCGCCGTGCTCGACCGCGTCCGCGAGGCCCGGGCAGGCGACCTCGGTGATGTCCGCCGAACCGCCGAAGTCGTGGATCAGCCCGCGCTGGTAAGCGCTGCCGGTGGTGGCCGGGGTGGCCCAGATGGCTACCCGGCCGCCCTGCGCTGCGGCGGGCTTGATCGCCGGGACGGTGCCGATCACCGGCAGCCCGGGCTCCAGCTCGGCCCGCAGGGTGGCGAGCGCGTGCACGGAGGCGGTGTTGCAGGCGATCACCAGCGCGTCGGGTTCGAGCGCGGCGGCGGCCCGGCAGCAGCCGAGGGCCAGCTCGGTGACCTCTTCCGGCGTACGGGGCCCCCACGGCATCGAGGCCGGGTTGGAAGAGAGCACCAGATCCACGTCCGGACGCAGCTTCCGAAGGGCGGCAGCGGCGGCCAGCAGGCCGATTCCGGAGTCCATCAGTGCGATCTTCACGGGTCAAGACTTTAGTCGATCCGCCCGGCCCGCCCGGTTCTGCGGCAGACTGCCGGGGTGACCGTCCTGCTGTGGATCGCCGCGTTCTCCCTGCTGGTCTGGCTCTGGCTGGCGTGCTGCCACGGCTCGTTCTGGCGCACCGACGTACGGCTGCCGCCGCGTCGTCCGCCGGTCCGCTGGCCGCAGGCGGCGATCGTGGTGCCGGCCCGGGACGAGGCTTCGGTGCTCCCGGTGAGCCTGCCGACGCTGCTCGCGCAGAAGTACCCGGGGCGGGCCCGGGTGATCCTGGTGGACGACCACAGTTCGGACGGCACCGGCACGCTGGCGGCGGAGCTGCGGACGGCCGACGGGCTGAAGCTGACCGTCACCACCCCTCCCCCGTTGCCGCCGGGCTGGACCGGCAAGCTGTGGGCACTGCGGCACGGCGTGGCGCTGGCCGGGCCGGACGTCGAGTACCTGCTGCTGACGGACGCCGACATCGCGCACGGCCCGGACTCGCTGGCCGAGCTGGTGGCCGCCGCCGAGAGCAACGGGCTGGACCTGGTGTCACAGATGGCCCGGCTGCGGGTGGAGACCGGCTGGGAGCGGCTGATCGTGCCGGCCTTCGTGTACTTCTTCGCCCAGCTGTACCCGTTCCGCCGGAGCAACCGCCCGGGTGCCCGGACGGCGGCCGCGGCCGGCGGCTGCTCGCTGGTGCGGCGGGAGGCCCTGGAGCGGGCGGGCGGGGTGGCGGCGATCCGCGGTGCGGTGATCGACGACGTGTCGCTGGCCCGGGCGGTGAAGTCCACCGGCGGCCGGACCTGGCTGGGCCTGGCCGGCGACGTGGACAGCGTGCGCCCGTACCCACGGCTGGAACAGCTGTGGCGGATGGTGTCACGCAGTGCGTACGCCCAGCTCAGGCACTCGCCGCTGCTGCTGTTCGGGACGGTGCTGGGGCTGGCGCTGGTGTACCTGGTCCCGCCGGTGGCGACGGTGGCCGGGCTGGCGGCGGGGGTGCCGGCGGTGGCGGCCGCGGGCGGGGCGGCGTGGACACTGATGGCGGGCACGTACCTGCCGATGGTCCGGTACTACGGGCAGCCGGCCGCGGCCGTTCTGCTGCTGCCGTTCACCGCGGGGCTGTACCTGCTGATGACGGTGGACTCGGCGGTGCAGCACTGGCGCGGCCGGGGCGCGGCGTGGAAGGGCCGCACCTACTCCCGGGCCTGAGAAACCCCCTGCACGGCGGGCCGCCCCGATCCATACTGCTCGGATGGACCGTCAGCAGATCTCCCGCCTCGCCCATGCCCACCACCCGATCGCGGCCCCCCTGGCGGACGAGTCGGTGGCCCGGCTGCTGGACCGCGCCACCGCCGGGACGGAACGGGGCCGGGCGCTTGACCTCGGTTGCGGTGAGGGCGCCTGGCTGCTCCGGGCGCTGGCCGCCCGCCCGGACTGGCAGGCGGTGGGCGTGGACCTGGACGCGGCGGCGCTGACCCTGGCCCGGGAGACCGCGACCGCACTCGGCGTGGTCCGCCGGATCGGCCTGCACCACCTGGACGCACGGGAGTTCACCACGAAGGAGCCCTTCGACCTGGTGCTGTGCGTCGGCGCCACCCACGCCTTCGACGGTCTGCTGCCGACGCTCGCCGCGGCCCGGGAACTGCTGGCCCCCGGCGGCCGGCTGCTGGTCGGCGAGGGGTTCTGGCAGCGCGAGCCGTCGCAGGCGACGCTGGACGGGCTGGGCGCGGTCCGGGAGGACTTCGCGGATCTGGCGACGACCACCGACCGGGTCCTCGCGGACGGCTGGACACCGGTGTTCGGGCACGTCAGCACCGAACAGGAGTGGGACGACTACGAGTTCTCCTGGACGGGCTCGCTGGCCGAGTGGGCGCTGGACCACCCGGACCACCCGGACGCGGCAGCCGCCCGGGAGGCCGCGGACCGGCACCGCACCGGGTGGCTGCACGGCTACCGGGGGACGCTCGGCTTCGTCACGTACCTGCTGCGCCGCGGCTGATGCGACCGAAGCGGTAGAAACGGCAGAAACGGCTGAAACAGCAGAAGCGGTCGAAACAGCCAAGCCGCCTGCCGGGCAGGGCACATGAGCAAGCTGATCCGATGTCACGACAAGGGCCGGGAGCGCAGGCTCAGCGGCTGTGTTCCTGCTCCTGCCGCACCAGGCGGTCGAGCACCTCGGGCATCGCCTCGACCCCACCGGCCAGGGTCGGCGAGGTGCGGTACTCCCCCTGGATCACGACCGTCGGCAGCTCGTTGATGCCGTAGCGGGTGAAGGCGGCGGCGGCCTCGTCGACCGACTGGTTCACCGCGGCGGAGCGGTACGTCCGGCCGAACGCCTGGCCGTCGACGCCCTGGCGCACGGCCCAGTCGGTGGCGGTGGCCTCGGTGGTGACGTCGAGCCCCTCGTCGCGCACGGCCCGGAAGGCGCCGACCTGGAGGCGGTCGACCAGGCCGAGGTGCTCCAGCGTGTAGTACAGCCGGGCGTGGGCACGCTGCACGGCCTCGTCCCGGCTGCCGGGCCAGACGGCCGGGACGCGACGCAGCGCGACATCGGCGCGATGCTTCTCCGCCCAGGCCCGCAAGGGCTGTTCGAGCGCCTGGGAGTGACTGCAGTCGTACCAGAAGAACTCGACCGCCTCGGTCAGGGCGCTCTCGCGCACCGGTTGCGGGTGGTCGAGCTTGACGAACTGGACACCCCCGAAGAGGACTTGGTGGGTCGTCGCGCCGGCCTGGACGGGGGACGCGGCAATCCCGACGGCGACGGCGAGCAGGACGGTGGACCGCAGCAGCGACTTCGAGTTCACACCGGGCAGTGTGCTGGCGACGGCTCGTTACCGACCGGTTGCTCAGGCACGGGCCGTGCCGGATTCGTCCGGACGGCGCAGCCGGGCCTCGCCCGGGGACGGAGCCGACCACCGACGGGGTCGATGCGGTCAGCGGGCGCCCTCCGTGCCCGCCGTCCAGACCTCCGCGACCAGTTGCTGCCAGGCGTCCACGACGGCACCCAGTTCGAAGTGCTCCAGCGCGTGCGCCCGGGCCGCCGCACCGAGGCCCGCCCGGTTGACGGCGAGCACCTTGCCCAGTGCCTCGGCGAGGGCGAGCGGGTCCCCGGGGGCGACCAGCGCACCGGTCGCACCGTCCTGGACCACCTCGCGCACCCAGCCGACGTCGGTGGCCACCGCGGGCACCCCGGCCAGTGCCGCCTCGATCAGCGCACCGGGCACCCCCTCGCTGTCGCTGGTCAGCAGCAGCGCGTCGGCGGCACGGTAGAGCGGGACCGGGTCGGGCAGCGGGCCGAGGAAATGGGCGCGGGCGGCGGCCGGGTGGCGGGCCAGCGTCTCGCGCAGTGGTCCGTCCCCGGCGACGGCGAGCCGGACGTCGGGCAGCCGGTCGAGCACGTCGAGGGCGAGGTCGAGCCGCTTCTCCGGAGCTATCGCCCCGATCCAGGCAACCAGCAGCACGTCGGCCGGAAGGCCCAGCGCGTGCCGCGCCGCGCGCCGGTCGTCCCGGCCGTCGGCGGGCGGATAGCTTTCGGCCGCGCGGGAGTTGGGGATCACGTGCACCTTGCCCTCGGGCAGCTGGAACTGCTCCTCCAGGACGTCGCGCGCCTCGTCGGTGAGAGTGGTGACGGCGGCCGCGCGGTGCATCAGCGCGCCGCCGCGCACCCGGCGCAGCCGGTTGGCGGTCCAGTAGCGCGGGTGGCCGACCGAGACGTAGACGAAGGGCGTACCGGTCCCGGCCAGGGCGAGGGCGCAGGCGGCCAGGGTGTCCGAGCCGTGTGCGAGCACCACGTCGGCGGCGCGCGCGGCGGAGCGCAACGCCCGCAGCGTGCTCGGGTGCAGCCGGCCGGGGCCCAGCACGGCGGCGGAGCGCAGCCCGGAGACGGCGGAGCAACCGGCGGCGCCCCGACCCACGGACTCGGAGTCGTCGCCCGCGGACTCGGCGCCCCGGCCCGCGGCGCCGGGGCCCGGGCCTGCGGAATCCGGGCCGGCCTCGGCGGGCCCGGAATGGACGGCCGGATGCGGGGCGAGGGCGCACAGCGCGGAGGGCTGCCCCCGGCGGTTCAGTTCCCGGTGGAGGTCACGGGCGAAGTTCTGTGCGCCGCCACGGCGTGAGTCGCTGATCAGATGCAGGACACGCGGACGGTTTCCGGCCGGATCGGCCGACAAATGGTCGGGCATGGACCGACCTTGGCACAGTGCTCCGCCCGGTACATCCCCTTCGCGCAACCTGATGGTGGCCCATCCGCCCGCACTTGTACACCCGATGTGCTCCACAGGGCCGCCGTCGTGCGCCGGTTGCGACCGCCGTGCGCCCCGTCTCGCCCCCTGCCGCGCTCCGGTCCACCCTGTCGCGCCGGGTCGGCGCCGCCCCGGATCGGCTCGTGCCGGTGTCACATGCGACGTCACACCGTCGAGTCACCCGGGCTGTTCGACCGCCGAAAGGCCGGTACGCGGAGCGCCCCCGCCCCGGCGGGCCGGTGGACGCCGGGGCGGGGGCGGTTACGCGGTTCGGGTGAACGCGGTTGGACCTCGGCCCGGGCCGCTCGGCAGGATGTCCGGCCGGGGCGGCACCCGCCGTGCCGCCCCATCTCCCCTTCCCCGTACGGATTTGGAGTCGCCCGGTGTTCAAGGGATTCCGCAGCTTCCTGCTGCGCGGGAACGTGGTGGACCTCGCGGTCGGCATCGTGATCGGCGCGGCCTTCACCGCCGTCGTCACCGGGTTCGTCAGCGCCTTCCTCACCCCGCTCGTCGGCGTCGCGTCCGGTGCCGTCGGCGACTTCACCCAGAAGACCTTCGAGGTGGCCGGCACCCGGTTCCCGTACGGCGTCTTCGTCAACGCGGTCATCGGCTTCGTGCTGACCGCGGCCGTCATCTACTTCGCCGTGGTGCTGCCGGTCGGCAAGCTCCAGGACCGCTTCCAATCGGCCAGGCCCGAGCCGGCCGCGAAGACCGACTGCCCGGAGTGCCTGAGCTCCATCCCGGCCGCCGCGACCCGGTGCTCCTTCTGCACCTCCGAGGTCCGCAAGCCTGGCCTGCCCGCTCAGGCCCAGGCGCTCCGGTCGCACTGACCGCCGGCCCCGGGCCGACAGCGCAGGTCGCGGGCCTGAACCGAATGCCCGAAGAGCTGACGGGAACTTTATTCCCGAAACATTCACGAGCCCCCGCCGTCCCCTCGGCAGGGGCTCGAATGCGCCCGCGCACGCCCATCCGGAAAAAGTTTCTCCGCAGGGCCCCCAACCGGCTACCGGCCGTTCGCCACAAGGCCTTCCGGAGGCTCCGTCCGGCCGCTGTTCGATCACTGACGGGGCGCCAGGACTGTCCGGAAACGGACGCCGGAATGTCCGGCTTTCCTACTTTCGAAACCTTTGTGCGAGCGAAGACTGTGTAAACACTCGAACTGCTCCCCCTCCCGCTCTCCTCAGCAGGCGCGTTGTGGGCTTACCGTATGCCCCATGACCTCGCCCCGCTCCTACGACGGAGTCGGCTACCCCTCTCCGTCCTTCTCCTCCGGCACGCCGATCTACGACAGCCTCGTGGCTGAGCGCGGCGTCCCCCAGATCGCGCCCATCAACGTGCCGGCCGCCCTGCCGCCGGCCCTGTCGTCCGGTTACGGATCCGGCCTCGGCCCGTCCCACGAGAACCGCTACGGCAACGGGTACGAGAGTGCCGGCAGCAACCTCCCCGCGCTGCCGCCCGCCCGCCTCGCCCTGGGCCCCGGCCCGAGCAGCGGCCCCTCCGCCGGCCCCGCCACGGCGTACATCCCCGCGCAGCCCGCGCCGGCGTACGCCTCCCCCCAGCCGCCGGTCCCCGGCTACGGCGCCCCCCAGCCGTACCAGCGACCGCAGCCCGGCGCCCCGGCCTTCGCCCAGGCCTCCGGCGGCGGCTACCAGCCGACCGGCGGCCAGAGCTTCGGCGGCCAGAACACCTTCATCGGTGCCCAGGGCGGCCCCCAGACCTTCGGCGCGCAGCCGGCCGGCGGCCCGGGCGGTTTCGGCCAGGGCCAGCCCGCCGGTCCGCAGAGCCTCGGCGGCCAGCAGTCCTTCGGCGGCCCGGCCGTCGGCGGCCCCGGCTTCCAGGGCCCGGGCGGCGACCAGTCCTTCGGTGGCGCCCAGCTGCGCCCGGCCATGGCGCCGGTCCGCCCGATGCAGCCTCAGCGCCCGGGCCCGTACGGCGAGCCCGGCCAGTTCCAGGGTGGCTACCAGCCGCAGGGCCAGGGCTACTGAACCACTGACACCCCGCGGCCCCCCACGCGGCCCGCACCCGCACCACCTGAGCACCACCCGGCGCCCCCCGTACGCCGGGCGAACGGAGAAACGGGTCATCCACGGACCGCCCGGAACGCCCCCCACGGCGTCCGGGCGGTCCGTGCGCATACGGGGGCCGTCCCTGCTGGTCGGGGCCGGCTGGCAGGATGGGGGAATGCAGCTCACCGGACTCCACGTCTACCCCGTCAAGTCGATGTACCGCCTGAGCCCGGACACCGCCGTGGTCCAACCCTGGGGCCTGGCCGGAGACCGCCGCTGGATGCTCGCCGACGTGACCGGACGCTTCGTCAGCCAGCGCGAGGACCCGGCCCTCGGACAGATCCGGGCCGGACTGCTGCCCGACGGCGTCCTCACCCTGACCGCCCCCGACGGCTCCCGGATCGAGGTCCCCGCCCCCGCCGTCGCGGCCGGCGACCCGCTCGCCGACGTCGAGGTCTGGGGCACCCGCTTCCGCGCCGCGGAGGCCGCCAAGGAGGCGCACCAGTGGATCGCCGAGCACCTCGGCGACTACCGCCTCGTGCACCTGGACGACCCGCACGCCCGGCCGGTCGACCCCGAGTACGGCGAGCCCGACGACACCGTCTCGATGGCCGACGGCTTCCCGCTGCTGCTCACCACCACCGCCTCGCTCGACCGGCTCAACGAGCTGATCGCCGCCGAGGACCCGGACGGCCACGAAACCCTGCCGATGGAGCGCTTCCGCCCGAACGTGGTGGTCGGCGGCGCCGAACCGTGGGCCGAGGACACCTGGCGCCGGATCCGGATCTGCTCGGTCACCTTCAAGGTGGTCAAGCCCTGTGGCCGCTGCGTGATCACCACCACCGACCAGGAGACCGGCGAGCGGCGCGGCAAGGAGCCGCTGCGCACCCTGGCCCGGCACCACCGGCTGCTGCGCAAGGCCGCGTTCGGGCAGAACCTGATTCCCGAACGGCCGGCCGGCGTCGAGGGCGACGCGCTCGGCACGCTGCGGCTGGGCGACGAGGTCGAGGTGCTGGAGGGCGGGGCGCACTGGCCCGCCGACGGGCGCTGAGCGTTTGAGCGGGAAGCACCGGGCACCTTCTCCGGGAGGGCGAGCCGCACCTGGTCCGGCTTCTGCCGGAGGGCCGGCCGACCGCCCGTACCGACCCGCCCACCGCCGACCACCCGCGCCGGACGGCGGGCTCGCAGGCCCGCCGACCGGCGCCGGGCGCACGCTGCACTCCGGAACCGGCGCGTCCCGGACGGAACCACCGCTGTGCGCGCTCGTTGAAACAAGTGGTCGGAACCTGTGGCGGCGCTGAGCGCTACCGGTGTCCGCGCGACCGCGGGCGGCCGGACCACCCACGTGGGCGCGCTACGGTGGGCGGGCGGCCCGCGCACCCCCGCGCGTTCGGCCCGTTGATCGCCGGCTCGACGAAGGTGGGGACGACAGACCGTCATGGCTGAGCACAGGGTCCGGGTCACCCAGGACAGCGCATCCCGCTGGCGTCGCCGCGCGGGCGAGTACGACACGCTCACAGAGGCCCTGGCGGCCGCCGAACCGGGCGACACCGTGACCGTCCGGCCGGGCACCTTCCGGGAGAACGTGCTGCTGGACAAGCCGGTGACGATCGTCCCGGCCCAGGGCCCGGGAACGGTCCGGATCGACCCGCCCTCCGGGGTGGCGCTCACCGTGACCGCCGCCGCAACGGTGCGCGACCTGGTGGTCGAGGGCGGCGACAGCTCCACCCCGGCCGTCCTGGTCACCGGGCCGGAGGCGACACCCGCCTTCAGCGGTTGCCGGATCGAGACCCGCTCGGCCACCGGGATCGAGATCACCGGCGGCGCCCGACCGACCCTGCGCGGCTGCGTGGTCACCAACCCGGGCGGGCTCGGGCTGCGGCTGCGCGGCGCGGACACCGCCGCCGCCTTCGAGGACTGCGAGGTCGCCGCCGCAGGCCAGGCCGGACTGGCTGTCCTCGGCGGCGCCACCGCGGCCCTGGACCGCTGCCGTGTCCACCACGCCTCCGGCGCCGGCGTCCTGCTCTCCGACCCCGGCAGCGCGGCCGAGCTGACCGGCTGCGAGATCTACGAGATCCGCGGCAGCGGCGTGCAGGCCGAGGCCCAGGCGGGCGGGCGGCTGGTCGACTGCGAGATCCACCGCGTCACCGGCAACGGTCTGACCCTGGACGGCGAGGCCGAGCTGGTGCTCACCGGCTGCCGGGTGCACGACCTGCCAGAGAACGGCGCCGACCTGCGCGGACGCGCCCGGCTGAGCCTCGCGCACAGCACCGTCCGGGACTTCGGGCGCGGGGCGCTGTCGGTCTGGGACCAGGGCACCGAGGCCGTCGCCGAGTCCTGCCAGATCCACGGCTCGACCGGCGAGTACCCGGCCCTGTGGGTCAGCGACGGCGCCCGGCTGACCCTCACCGACTGCTCGCTGCACGACCTGCCGGACGCCCTGTTCGTCCTCGACCGGAACTCCGCCGCCACCGCCGAGGGCTGCTCGTTCAGCCGGATCCGCAGCTCGGCGGTCTCGGTCAGCGGCGGGGCCAGCGTCTCCCTGGCCTCCTGCCGGGTGCAGGAGGCGGGCACCGGGCTCTGGTTCCGCGACCACGGCAGCAGCGGACTGCTCACCGACTGCGAGATCGCCGACGTGGCCACCGGCGTGATCGTCACCAAGGGCGCCGACCCGGTGCTGCGCGACTGCACCGTACGGGCCAGCACGGACGCCGGGGTGTACGTCTCGGCGCAGGGGCGAGGCACCTTCGAGGACTGCCGGGTCTCGCAGGGCAAGGGCTTCGGCTTCCACATCATCGACGGCTGCCGGACCCAGCTCATCCGGTGCCGGGCGGAGCACAACCAGCGGGCCGGTTTCGAGTTCTCCGAGCCGGGTCCGGTCACGGAGGGGTGCACCTCGGACGACGTCGGGGCCGCTCCGGTGCCGGCCGTTCCCGCCGCCCCTGGTGGCGGGGCGGGGCCCGCGCCCGGATCGGGGCCCGCGTCCGGACGCGGCCCGGGGCTGGGGCCGCCGTTCGGTTCCACCGACGTACCGGCACCGCGGACGGCCCAACTGAGCGCCGCTGCCCAGGCCTTGGCACCGTCCGCGGCCACCTCGGCGGCGATCGCGCCGATCCCGGACTGCCGGCCGGCCGAGGAGGCGCTCGCCGAGCTGGACTCGCTGGTCGGGCTGGCCACGGTGAAGCAGGAGGTGCGCACGCTGATCGACCTGATCTCGGTCGGCCGGCGCCGCCGCCAGGCCGGGCTCAAGGCGCCCTCGCTGCGCCGGCACCTGGTCTTCACCGGCGCACCGGGCACCGGCAAGACCACCGTCGCCCGCCTCTACGGCGAGATCCTCGCCTCGCTCGGGGTGCTCCAGCGCGGGCACCTGGTCGAGGTGGCCCGGGTGGACCTCGTCGGCGAGCACATCGGTTCCACCGCGATCCGCACCGCGGCCGCCTTCGACCGGGCGCGTGGCGGGGTGCTCTTCATCGACGAGGCGTACGCGCTCGCGCCCGAGGACGGGGCACGGGACTTCGGACGCGAGGCGATCGACACCCTGGTCAAGCTGATGGAGGACCACCGGGACGAGGTGGTCGTCATCGCGGCGGGCTACACCGCCGAGATGGAGCGCTTCCTGTCCGCCAACCCCGGTGTCTCGTCCCGCTTCTCACGCACCATCGGCTTCCCCGACTACACGGCGGACGAGCTGCTGGAGATCGCCCGGGCGCAGTGCGCCGAACACGAGTACGCGCTCTGCGACGAGACGGAGAAGGCGCTGCTGGAGCACTTCGGCGGGCTGGAGCGCGGCCCCAACTTCGGTAACGGGCGCACCGCGCGGCAGGTCTTCGAGACCATGGTCGAGCGGCACGCGGTACGGGTCGCCCACCTCGCGGATCCGTCCACGGAGGAGCTCCAGCTGCTCGTCCCGACCGACCTGCCGGCGGCGCCGCTGCCGTAGGGCGAGCGGCAGGGGAACTCGTCGGCTGCGCCGGTCCGTTGGGCAGGCATGGGTGTGCTGCTGACGGGCGCGGCGGGCGGGTTGCTGCTGCCGGCCGGACTGGTCGTGGCGTTCTTCCTCGGCGCGGTGGCGCGGCGGCTGCGCGCCCGGCCGACGGCGGGGCCGGGTGCGGGGCGCGGCGCGGCGCGCGGCGCGGGTGCGACCGCGACGGAGGAGCTGCACGCGCTGCTCTACCCGAGCAAGCGGGTGCAGCTGGAACAGCGGCGGGTCGAGCTGGTGTTGCGGGACGACGAGCACGATGGTGCGCCGAAGCGCACGGGGATCGACCTCGCGGGCGGGCGGGCGGTGATCCGGCGAGGTGGCGACTGACGGCTGACGGCTGACGGCTGACGGCTGACGGCGAAGAGATGACGGCGAACAGCTGACAGATAACAGAGTCTGAAATCTGTCATCTGTCAGCTGTTATCTGTCAGCCGTCAGCCGCCCCCTGACAGCCTCCCACCCGGTCAGCCCGTCCAGGCGCCGCCGGCCAGGAAGGACTCCAGCGCCGCCCGGTAGGGCGCGATGTCGATCCGCTCGCCCGCCAGCCAGTCGTCCGAGTAGTACTTGTCCAGGTAGCGGTCCCCCGGGTCGCAGATCAGGCCGACCACGCTGCCCGTCCGCCCTGCTGCCCGCATCTCGGCGACGATCCGCAGCGCGCTCCAGAGGCCCGTCCCGGTGGAGGCCCCCGCCTTCTTGCCGAGCACCTGCTCCAACACCCGCACGGCGGCGATCGACGCGGCGTCCGGCACCTTCATCATCCGGTCGATCGCCCCCGGGACGAAGCTCGGCTCCATCCGCGGCCGTCCGATGCCCTCGATCCGCGAGCCGCTCTCGCAGACGGCGTCCGGGTCGTGGCGCACCCAGCCGTCGAAGAAGCAGGAGTTCTCCGGGTCCGCGACGCAGATCCGGGTGTCGTGCTGCATGTAGTGTACGTACCGGGCGATGGTCGCCGAGGTGCCGCCGGTGCCGGCGGTGGCCACGATCCAGGCGGGCTCGGGGTGCGGCTCCAGGCACAGCTGGGCGAAGACCGACTCGGCGATGTTGTTGTTGCCGCGCCAGTCGGTGGCCCGCTCGGCGTAGGTGAACTGGTCCATGTAGTGCCCGCCGGTCTCCTCGGCGAGCCGGGCGGAGGCCTCGTACACCTCGTCCGAACGATCGACCAGGTGACACTCGCCGCCGTGGAACTGGATCAGGTCGATCTTGGCCTGGCTGGTGCTCTTGGCCATCACGGCGATGAACGGCACGCCGATGAGCTGGGCGAAGTACGCCTCGGAGACGGCCGTGGAGCCGCTGGAGGCCTCGATCACCGGCTTGCCGGGCCGGATCCAGCCGTTGCAGAGCCCGTAGAGGAAGAGCGAGCGGGCCAGGCGGTGCTTCAGCGAGCCGGTCGGGTGGGTGGACTCGTCCTTGAGGTAGAGGTCGATCCCCCACTCCGCGGGCAGCGGAAAGCGCAGCAGGTGGGTGTCGGCGGACCGGTTGGCGTCGGCCTGGACCTTGCGCACCGCTTCCTTGAGCCAGGCGCGGTACTCGGGGTCCGAGCGGTCGATGTCGACGGTCGGCTCGGTGCCGGGCTGGGTGCTCATTGGTCGCTCTGTCTCCCTCGTGGTGACCCCCCACTGCTCACTACGAGTGTATGAGAGTCACGATAAGTAACCGTTTTCGAGGGGCCAGCTTCCCCTTATCGCTTCAGTGCAGAACGGGCACCGACTGCGGATCCGCCAGGTACGGCCCCCAGCCCAGCTCGGCCGCACCCGCGAGCGCGCTGTGCGCCAGTTCCGCGCCGACGATCGGCACCCGGCCGCTGCGCCCCCACAGGCTGCGCTCCGCGACCACCGACCGCAGCCGGTCGGGCGCCGCCTCCAGCAGGTGGAGGTGCAGCCCGCTGAGGACCACCCGGTCGGGGTTGAGGATGTTGGCGACGCCCGCCAGGCCGAGCCCGAGCCGGTCGATGACGTGCTCCACCGCCGCCCGCGCCCGGTCGTCCGTCGCAGCCGCCCGGCACAGCTCGCGCGCCTGGTCGAGCAGCGGCCGCCCCGGCTCCGGGGCGAGTCCGGCGGCGGCGAACAGCGCGTCGGGGTCGGTCTCGGAGTTGAGGCAGCCCCGGTTGCCGCACATGCACGGCCGGCCCTGCGGGTCGACGGTGAGGTGCCCGACCTCCAGGGCGAGCCCGGCACTGCCGGTGTGCAGGTGGCCGTCGACGACCAGCGCGCCACCGACGCCGCGGTGGCCGGAGGTGACGAAGAGCAGGTGGCGGGCGCCGCGGCCGGCGCCGTGCCGGTACTCGGCGAGCGCGGCCAGGTTGGCGTCGTTGGCGATCACGGTGGGAAGCGGGCGCAGCGCGTTCGGACCGTGGTCGGCGCGGCCGACCTCGACGTCGTACAGGTCGGCGACCGGGGTGCCGCTGGGCCAGGCGAAGTGCAGCGCGGCAAGGGCGGTGCCGTCCGGCTCGGTGACCGGGTTGGGCAGCGCGAGCGCGGCACCCAGGCAGCGGCGGTCGGTCGCACGGGCCAGCTCGGCGCCGGCCACGGCTACGGCGCGCAGCATCCGGACCGGGTCGGTGGCGGCGGGCAGCGGCAGGTGGACGGGCGGGTCGAGCAGCCCGCCGAGGCCGGCCAGGGTGACGCTCAGCCCGTCGGCGTGGATCTGCCCGGCGACCACGACCGGGCCCTGCGGGTCGATCGCGAGCCGGTGCGAGGGGCGGCCGCGGCCACCACCGGCCGGGCGCGAGTCGACGGTGATCAGGCCGAGCGCCTCCAGTTCGGCCGTGACCGCGCCGGCGGTGGCCCGGGTGACGTCCAGTGCGCGGGTGAGCGCCGAGCGGGTCGGCGTCTGGCCGGTGTGGATCAGGGAGAGCGCGGGGCCGAGCAGCGTCCGGCCCCGGTCGGGAGCCGCGCGGCGGTGACTGTCGCGCTGCGCGTCGGAGTCGTTCCCGGTACCGGGCCTCGGGCTTGATGGTGAGAGCTGCACACCCCTATTGTGACTTTGTGTCGCTTCGAAACAAAATCGGTTCACGCACTCCACCGGACGATCCCTCCTCCCAGTCTCGCAGCACACCCCCGGTCACCGACAGCCCCTGGGGTCCTGCACGTGTCGCCCTCACCGCGTTCTTCGCCATCGACGGCTTCCTCTTCGCCGCCTGGGTCGTCCGCATCCCGGACATCCGCAGTCAGGTCAGCGCCTCGCACAGCGCCCTCGGGCTCGCCCTGCTCTGCCTATCCATCGGCGCCGTCCTCACCATGCCGATGGTCGGCCGGCTCTGCCTGCGGTACGGCTCGCGGCCGGTGACCGTCGGCTCGCTCGCCCTGCTCAGCCTCGCCGTGCTGCTGCCCGCGCACGCCCACTCGGTCACCGCGCTCGGCGGGGTGCTGCTGCTGTTCGGCGCGGGGTACGGCGGGGCCAACGTCGCGATGAACAGCGCCGCCGTCGACCTGGTCGCGCAGCTGCGACGGCCCGTGATGCCCAGCTTCCACGCCGGGTACAGCTTCGGCGGGCTGGCCGGCACCGGCGTCAGCGGACTGCTCGCCGGCCCGCTGAGCACCGCATGGGCACTCGCGCTCAGCGCCGTGCTGGGCATGACCGTCACCCTCGGCGCGGGCATCGTCCTGCTGCGCAGCCCGGCGGCGGCACCGGTCGCTCCGGGCCGTACGGGCCGCACGGCGGAACCGTCCGACAGCGCCGGGGCGAACCCGGGCTCGGTACGTACGCACACCCGGCTGCTCGTCCTGCTGCTCGGCCTCACGGCGCTCTGCACCGCGTACGGCGAGGGCGCGATCGCAGACTGGACCACGCTCCACCTCACCGACGACGTCCATGCGAGCTCCGTGGTCGCAGCCACCGGCTACGGGGCGTACGCGTTCGCGATGGCCGGCGGGCGGGTCGGCGGCACCTGGCTGTCCATCAGGCTCGGCCAGACCCGGCTGATGCTGCTGGGCGGGCTGACGGCCGCGGTCGGCATGCTGATCGCCGCCCTGGCCCCGGCGGTGCCGGTGGCGATCTGCGGGTTCGTGCTGGTCGGCCTCGGCCTGGCCAACCTCTTCCCGCTCGCCATCGCCCGGGCCGGCGCGGCGGGCGGGCCACAGGGCGTCGCGTTCGCCTCCTCGCTCGGCTACGGGGGGATGCTGATCGGCCCGGTGGTGATCGGCTTCCTCGCCGACGCGGCCGGACTGCCACTGGCCCTCACCACGGTCGCGGTCGCAGCCACGGTGGCGGCGCTCCTGCCACTCTCGGTCGGGCGGCGGGTGACGGACGACCGGTGACGGCTGACGACTGACGGATAACAGATGACAGATGTTGAAATCTGTCATCTGTCATCTGTCAGCCGCCATGTGACAGGATGCGGGGCCATGACGACCAGCGAACGCTTCCAGGTACTGCGGGCGAGCGAGCGCCCGGCGACGGCGTGGCTCAACGGGGGCGGGGTGACCAGGGAGGTCGCCGGGTTCCCGGCCGGAGCCGGGCTGGACGCCTTCGACTGGCGGGTGAGCCTCGCGGACGTCGCCTCGGCCGGACCGTTCTCCCCGTTCCCCGGGATCGACCGGGTGATCACCCTGGTCGAAGGCGCAGGGATGGCACTCACCGTCGACGGCACCGAGCGGCTGGTCGACGCACCGTTCCTGCCGTTCGCCTTCTCCGGCGATGCCACCACCGACTGTCGGCTGGTGGCCGGCCCGGTGGTGGACTTCAACGTGATGACGCGCCGCGGACGGGTCGAGGCCACCGTGGACCTGGCCACCGTGGCCACCACGATCGACCTCCCCGACGGGAACACCGCCCTTCTGGTCTGCCTCGCCGGCGCGGCCGCCGTCGACGGCGTCGAACTCGCCCGCTACGACGCCGCACTGCTCGACGCCCCGGGCGCGTACGAGCTGCACCCGAACAGCACCACCGCCGTCGTCACCTTCCGCACCGCGCCCTGACAGCCGGCGGACCGACGCACCGGCAGGCCTACGCACCGACGCACCGCCGAAGGACGGTGCGCCCGACTCTCGGACCAGCCCGGCGGTCCGACGCGCCCCGCCGGCATCCCTCGGATCACCGCCGCGATCGCCGCGATCGCCACCGCCGCCGCCCGCACCGCCGAACAGGCCTCCCCCACGGGGCAGTTCAGGCCGTTCGCCGGCGCACGGCGCCGGTGCTCCCGGTGCGGTGCACTGGCGCCGACGTCAGCTCTGCTCCCCCGGCAGCCGCAGGTCCCAGCCGACCAGTGCTCGCAACTGCTCGGCGGTCACGCCGTCCGGCACCGGCTGCGGAGCCTCGTGGCGCAGCGGCGGCTGCCAGCCCTCCTCCTCGGTCCAGCGGCGCACCACCTTGGCCGGCGCCCCGGCGACCACGCTGTGGTCCGGCACCTCGCCACGCACGGCGGCCCCCGCCGCGACCACCACGTTCCGGCCGATCCGCGCGCCCGGCAGGATCACCGCGCCGGTGCCGATCCAGCTGCCCGCGCCGATCTCCACCGGCTCGTTGCGCGGCCACTGCTTGCCGATCGGCAGTTCGGTGTCCCGGTACTCGTGGGCCTGGTCGCTGATGTACACGCCCGGGCCGGTCCACACATCGTCGCCGATCACGATCGACTGGTGGCCGACGATGTGGCTGTCCCGGCCGATCACGCAGCCGCCGCCGATCCGCACGATCGGTTCCGGCCCGAGGTCGAGCCCGGGCAGGAAGCCGGCGCTGATGGTGACCCGCTCGCCGATGATCGAGAACGGCCCGATGGTGATCCACTGCTCGTTGAACACCGCCCCGAGCGGGAAGCTGAGGGTCGTACCGTCCCCCAGCTCGCCGAACCGGTACGGGCCGGGGTTGCGGTTGCTGACCGCGCCGGTCCGCTGAACCCAGCGCCAGCCCCGGTGGACGAGAAGTCCGGCAGCGCGGCGGCCACCAGCCCGGACGGCGGAGACGAGGGAACGGGTTATCGGCATGCGCTCACGTTACCGGCCCGTAGCATCCGCCCGTCCGTCGGGAGGCCGACATCACACCCGCCACATCCGCCCCGGCCCGCCGCCGCGGACGGGCGCCCGCCCGCGACCGCGCACAGCGGCATCTGCCCGGCCCCTGCACCATCCGACCGACCATCGGAGCGCCGTCCCACCCCGGCTGGATCTCCCGGCCCAAACCGGACCGCACCGGACCGACCCGAACCGGACCGCACCGGACCGACCCGAACCGGACCGCACCGGACCGCCCCAAGGAGTGTCCGAAATCCGCGACCGGCGGCCGACCGCGATGGAAGACTCCACCCCATGGAGATCACCGAGCACATCGACGCGCTGCGTCGCGAGGGCAACCGGCTCGCCGAGGCCGCAGCCCGTACCGAGCTGTCCGCCCCCGTACCGACCTGCCCGGAGTGGCAACTGGTGGACCTGCTGCGACACATCGGTTACGTCCACCGCTGGGCCGCCACCATCCTCTCGCAGGGCCTGCGGGCACCGCTGGACGAGACGGGCGCGCAGGCCGCCGTCGGGCCGCTGCCCTCGGACGCCGCACTGCTCGACTGGTACCGCGAGGGCCACACCGCCCTGGTGGGCGCGCTCACCGCAGCGCCCGCCGACGTCGAGTGCTGGAGCTTCCTGCCCTCGCCCAGCCCGCTGGCGTTCTGGGCCCGGCGCCAGGCGCACGAGACCGCCGTCCACCGCCATGACGCCGACGCGGCCGCCGGGATGCCCGGCCCGGCCGTGGACACCGCGCTGGCCCTGGACGGCATCGACGAACTGGTGAGCGGCTTCATGACCCGCGGCCGGTCCACGCTGCGCAGCGACCGACCGCGCACTCTCCAGGTCCGGGCCACCGACGGCGCAGACTCCGGCACCGGTTCCGGCGCCGACTCCAGCACCGGCACCGGTTCCTGGCGACTGACGATCACCCAGGAGCCGCTGACCGTCACCACCGGCGAGAGCCCCGAGCCGGCCGACCTGACCCTCGCCGGTCCCGCCCGCGAGCTCTACCTGCTGCTGTGGAACCGGCTGCCCTCCGGGCGGGCCCGGGACGTCGTCGCGACCGGCGACCGGGACCTGCTCGACCTCTGGCACGACGCGGCGGCGCTCCGCTGATCGCGACGCCGGCGAAGTGTCGTGACGTCGATGACGCTCGCGACGCCCGGGGGCGGCGACGCCCCCGGGCGAGCGAGCACGACGCCCGGGAACCCCGGCGTCAGCGCACCCAGCGCGCGGGCCGCTTCTCCAGGAACGACCGCATCCCCTCCTGCGCCTCCGCCGAACCGAAGAGCCGCGCCGACAGCTCCACCAGCTCGTCCGCGTCCCGTTCGAAGGAGCGCACCACCTCGGCGTTGGCCAGCCGCTTCGACTCCGCCAGGCCCTGCGGGGAGCCCAGGCGCAGCGCGTCCAGCAGGCCCTTCAGCACCACGCCGGTGGACTCGGCGGAGTCGGTGGCGCTGGTGATCAGCCCGATCCGGGCGGCCTCGGCGGCGTCGAAGACCTCGCCGGTGAGGTAGTAGCGGGAGGCGCCGCGCGGGTCCAGCTTCGGGCGCAGCGGCAGCGAGATGACGGCGGGCGCGAGACCGAGCCGCACCTCGGTGAAGGCGAAGGTCGAGGCCGGTCCGGCGACGGCGAGGTCCGCCGCGCCGACCAGGCCGAGACCGCCGGCCCGGACGTGCCCGTCGATGACGGCGATCACCGGCTTGGCACAGTCCACGATCGCCCGCTGGAGCTCGACCAGGCCGCGCGGGCCGACCGTCGGGTCCGCGCCGGTCGCCTCGGAGAGGTCCGCGCCCGCGCAGAACACCTTGCCGGTGTGCCCGAGCACCACCGCGCGGACCTCCGGGTCGGCCGCGGCGGAGGCCAGCCCGGCGTGCAGCTCGGCCATCAGCCGGGTGGAGAGCGCGTTGCGGTTGTGCGGCGAGTCGAGGGTGAGCGTGGTGACGGCGTCGGCGGTGCTGACGTGGACGAGGGGCGCTGCACTGGTCATCGGCGAGGCCTGCCTTCGGGCTGAGGGTGGGTCGGGCTGCGGGTGCGGTCCGGGGGTGCCCGGACGACGCCCGGTCGACTCTGGCACGCCCACCCGCCCCTCGGCCAGAGCCGACCGGCCCGGCGGCGGCCTCCCCATGCTCGCCAGTGGTACAGACCTGTTGACGCATTGGTCCAGTCCTCCTACAGTTCCCATGCCGCACCTCCCCACGGTGCAGGCATCGATCGCACACGGATCAATGGATCAACCAAGGTTCTACGTCACCCTGTTCACCCCCACAGCCACAGGGAGAACCATGTCCGCTCGATCCCGGGCCGGGCGCCCGCGCGTGCGCAGCAGACTGCTGGCACTGCTCTCCGTCCTGCTCCTGCCCCTCGCCGCGCTCACCGCGCTGGCCGCCCCGGCGAACGCCGCCGGAAGGCTCACCGCCACCTTCACCACCGCCGACAACGGCTCCTGGTGGCAGGGCACCTACGTCGTCCACAACGACAACGCGACCGCGGTGAGCGGCTGGACCCTGGAGTTCGACCTCCCGGCCGGCGTCACCATCGGCAACAGCTACAACGGCACCGCCGCCGTCAGCGGCCGGCACGTCACCGCCACGGCCGCGTTCTACAACTCCACCGTCAACGCCCACAGCACCACCGAGCCGTACAGCTTCTGGTTCGTCGGCAACGGCCCGGTCTCCACCCCGCTCAACTGCCGCATCAACGGCGACAAGTGCGACGGCAGCGCGGACGTCCCGCCGTCCGCACCGGGCACCCCGACGGTCGCCGAGTCCACCGCGCACACGCTCGCCCTGAGCTGGCCGGCCGCCAGCGGCGGCGACTTCCCGGTCGCCTCCTACGACGTGCTGAGCGGCAGCACCGTGCTCGCCTCCAGCCCGTCCACCAGCGTCCTGGTCACCGGCCTCACCCCGGCCACCTCGTACACCCTGACCGTCCGGGCCAAGGACAGCCGAGGCAACACCGGTTCGCTCAGCGCGTCCGTCACCGCGTCCACCTTCGACCCGTCCACCGACACCTCGCCGCCCACGGCACCGGCCAACCTCCGGGCAACGGCGGTCAGTTCGACGGACGTGAAGCTCGCCTGGAACGCCGCCACCGACAACGTCCGGGTCGCCGCGTACGACGTGTACCAGGGCAACACCCTGGCGACCACGGTCACCGGCGGCACGCTCGGCGCAACCGTCGGCAGTCTCTCACCGTCCACCACCTACACGTTCACCGTGAAGGCCCGGGACGCCGCCGACAACGCCTCGCCCGCCTCCGCACCGCTCACCGTGACCACCTCGGACCTGGTCGGCGCCGGGAAGTACGCCCGGGTCGGCTACTTCGTCCAGTGGGGCATCTACGGCCGCCAGTACTTCGTCAAGAACCTGGACACCTCCGGCGCCGCCGCCAAGCTCGACGTCGTCAACTACGCCTTCGAGAACATCGATCCGGTCAACCTGACCTGCATGGCGGGCGTCACCAAGGGCACCACCGGCAACCCTGAGGACCCGGACCAGGGCACCGGCGCCGGTGACGCCGACGCGGACTACGGCCGGGCGATGAGCGCCGACCAGTCGGTGGACGGCGTGGCCGACGACGGCTGGGGCAAACTCCGGGGCAACTTCAACCAGTTGAAGAAGCTCAAGGCCAAGTACCCGAACCTGAAGGTGGTCGTCTCGCTCGGCGGCTGGACCTACTCCAAGTACTTCTCCGACGCCGCCGCCACCGACGCGTCCCGCCAGAAGTTCGTCAAGTCCTGCATCGACACCTGGATCAAGGGCAACCTGCCGGTCTACAACGGTGCCGGCGGCGACGGCGTGGCGGCGGGCATCTTCGACGGCATCGACCTCGACTGGGAGTGGCCCGGCTCCGGCGACGGCCACCCGGGCAACCACTGGAGCGCCAACGACAAGGACAACCTGACCCTGCTGCTGGCCGAATTCCGCAAGCAGCTGGACGCGTTGGGCGGCTCGCACAAGCTGCTCACCGCCTTCACCCCGGCCGACCCGGCGAAGGTCGCCGTCGGCTGGGACCTCTCGAAGATCTTCAGCTCGCTGGACATCGCCAACGTCCAGGGCTACGACTTCCACGGCTCGGGCAGCGACAACTCCTGGGAGCCGAACCGCACCGGCCACGCCTCCAACCTCTTCCAGGACCCGAACGACCCCTACAACACCCACTTCAGCGTGGACACGGCCGTCCAGACGTACCTGAACGCCGGGGTCAACCCGCGCAAGCTGACCATCGGCTTCCCGTTCTACGGGCGCGGCTGGCAGAGCGTCGCGGACGGCGGCGCGAACGGCGCCTGGCAGTCCGCGAACGGCGCCGCACCGGGCCAGTTCACCGACGAGGCCGGCACCCGCGGGTACAACAACCTGATCACCAGCCTCTCCGGCCTCAAGGTCTACCACGACCCCAAGTCCGTTGCGACGTACGGCTACACGGGATCCGGCGGCCAGTGGTGGACCTTCGACGACGCCTGGTCGATCTCACAGAAGACGGCCTACCTCAAGTCGAAGAACCTGCTCGGCGGCATGATCTGGGAGATGTCCGGCGACACCCCGTCCGGCACCCTGATGTCCGCGCTGGACACCGGGCTCAGGTAGTCCGCACGACCCGGCCCTGGGATCACCCAGGCCGCACGGCCCGACCCGGGGCTCACGTGACCGGCGCCACCACGGAAACGGGGCCGGCGCCCCTCCCCGCACCGGGGAGGGGCGCCGGCCCCGCGTCACGACGTCCGCCCTACCGCGAGGCCATCGCCGTCAGCCGCCGCGCGGCCCGGTACTGCCGCAGCACCTGGGAGAAGGAGGTCTGCCCCTGGGTGGTCCGGGCGAAGGCCCGCCAGGCCGCCGGCACCAGGCAGACCGCTGCGTGGAACAGGTACGGCCGCCGCTCGAAGGCGCCCAGCAGCTGCTTGCCCGCGCGCATCTCCACGCCCAGCCCGGCCTTGACCGCGAACGCGTAGTTCAGCGCCTCGCGCCGCACCGCCGCCGCGTTGCCCGCCTCGGCGACCTTCACCGCCCACTCGCCGGCCAGCCGGCCCGAGCGCAGCGCGTACGAGATGCCCTCGCGGGTCCACGGTTCCAGCAGTCCGGCCGCGTCCCCGGCGACCAGCACCCGGCCGCGGGAGAGCGGCGAGTCCTCGGCCCGGCAGCGGGTCAGGTGCCCGGACTCGACCCTGGGGGTGAACCCGGACAGGCCCAGCCGGCGGATGTAGTCGGCGAGGTACTGCTTGGTGCGCTCGCCGTCGCCGCGCGCCGAGATGACGCCGACGGTCAGGCTGCTGGTCTCGGTCTTCGGGAACACCCAGCCGTAGCTGCCGGGCAGCGGGCCCCAGTCGAGGTGGATCCGGCCCGCCCAGTCCGCGGCGACCTGCGCCGGCACCGGGATCTCCGCCTCCAGGCCGAGGTCGATCTGGTCGAAGGTGACGCCGACGTGCCGGCCGATCCGGCTCGCGCTGCCGTCCGCGCCGACCACCGCACGGGCCTCGAAGGTACGCCCGTCGGCCGCCGTCACCAGCGCCGTCCGGTGCTCGCCGCCGCGCTGCTCGACGCCGGTGACGGTCACTCCGGTGACCAGCACCGCCCCGGCCTGCTTGGCCGCCTGCACCAGGCGCAGGTCGAACTCGTCCCGGTTGACCAGGCCGAACAGCATCCGCTTGGACCGCCGGGTGCGGGTGTACTTCCCGTCGTAGGCGAAGGTGACGGCGTGCACCCGGTCCTGCAGCGGCAGCCGGAAGCCCGGCGGCAGGCTGTCCCGGGAGGGGCCGATGATGCCACCGCCGCAGGTCTTGTACCGCGGGTGTTCGGCCTTGTCGAGCAGCAGCACCCGGCGGCCCTGGGCCGCGGCGGCGTACGCGGCCGAGGAACCCGCCGGTCCGGCGCCGACCACCACGACGTCCCAGACGCCGTCCGGCGGCGCCGCCGCGTCGTCGATCGGACCGCCCTCGGCCGGGCTGTCGAGCGGGCTGCGGGAATCGGAGCTTCCGGAGTCAGTCACGTCGAGCAATCCTATGCGTCCGACCGCTCCGGTCGAGCGCGCCGCCCCCGCACCGGCCGCCCGACCCGTCCGGGTCCGCGCCACACCCTCGGAGCTCCCCGTTCCACTCCGCCTATGATCGGCACTACCGCAAGCCGTCTCCTCCGCCCGCACCACCTCGAGGGCGGACCGTCCCCTCGGAGCCCCGATGTCACAGCCCCTGGCCGACGCCGTCCGGTCCCTGATGGACCGTGCCCGCACCGACCTCGCCGAGCTGGTCGCCTTCCCGTCGGTCGCCGATCCGCGCCAGTTCCCGGTCGAGGAGTGCGAGAAGGCCGCGCGCTGGGTCGCCGACGCCTTCGCCGCCGAGGGCCTGACCAACATCCGGCTGCTGGACACCCCGGACGGCACCCAGTCCGTCTACGGCGAGCTGCCCGGCCCCGAGGGCGCGCCGACCGTCCTTCTCTACTCCCACTACGACGTCCAGCCCCCGCTGGACGAGGACGCCTGGCTCAGCCCCGCCTTCGAGCTGACCGAGCGCGACGGCCGCTGGTACGGGCGCGGCGCTGCCGACTGCAAGGGCAACATCCTGATGCACCTGACCGCCCTGCGGGCGCTGCGTCAGGTCCACGGCGACGCCTACCCGGTCGGCCTGAAGATCATCGTCGAAGGCTCCGAGGAGCAGGGCACCGGCGGTCTGGAGCGCTACGCCGAGGCCCACCCCGAGCTGCTCGCCGCCGATGCCATCATCATCGGCGACACCGGCAACTTCGCCCCCGGCCTGCCCACCGTCACCACCTCGCTGCGCGGCATGACGGTCGTCGAGGCCACGGTCACCACGCTGGCCGGCAACCTGCACTCCGGCGCCTTCGGCGGCGCCGCCCCGGACGCGCTCCAGTCCCTGGTCCGGATGCTGGCCTCGCTGCACGACGAGAACGGCGACGTCGCGGTGGCCGGCCTGACGGCCGACCAGACCTGGACCGGCGTGCAGTACCCCGAGGAGCAGTTCCGCGCCGACGCCAAGGTGCTCGACGGCGTCGCCCTCACCGGCACCGGCACCATCGCCGACCGCCTCTGGGCCCGCCCGGCCGTCACCGTCCTCGGCATCGACGCCCCGCCGGTGATCGGCGCCACCTCCTCCGTCCAGGCCACCGCCAAGGCCCTGATCAGCCTGCGCGTCGCGCCGGGCACGGACGCGGGCGCCGCCCAGGACGCTCTGGTCGCCCACCTGGAGGCGCAGGTCCCGCTCGGCGCCCGGCTCACCGTCCAGCGCCAGGGCAGCGGCGCGCCGTTCCGTGCCGACACCAGCGGCCCGGCGTACGAGGCCATGGGCGAGGCGATGGCCGAGGCCTTCGGCACCGCGATGGTCGCCTCCGGCGAGGGCGGCTCGATCCCGCTCTGCAACACGCTGCGCTCGCTCTACCCCCAGGCCGAGATCGTGCTGATCGGCGTCGAGGAGCCGACCACCCAGATCCACGCGGTCAACGAGAGCGTCGACCCGCAGGAGCTGGAGCGGATGGCCCTCACCGAGGCGCTGTTCCTCCGCCGCTACGCCGAACTGCGCTCCGTCTGACGGACGTTCGAGGCGACGTCCCGAGGGGTCTCCCGAAGGGCGTCCGGCCGCCCGCCGCGCAACCGGCGGGCGGCCGCCAGCACCGCCGCGTAGCCGACCGCGCCCACCGCGAGCCCGGCCCCGGCGCCGAAGCAGACCTCCGGCACCAGGTTCCGCCGCAGCGGGCTGAGCCGGTACAGCACCCCGGCCGCCGTCGCCGCGCCCAGCGCCGCGACGGCGGCCCGCCGGGCCCGGGGCACGAGCCGCACGGCCGGCCGCACCGGCTCGACGGCCCGCACCGCACGCGCCGCCCAACCGCCCAGCGCCGCCAGGGCGAGCGCCGAACTGCCGTACTGCAGCGCCTCGTACAGCGGGACCCCGGCCACCGGCCGGTCCAGTACGGGCAGCAGCCGCACCCCCAGCCGGTCCCCGTGGGTGAACGCGTCCCAGCCCACGTGGGTGGCCGCGCCGATCGCCGCCGAGGCCGCGAACCACGCTGCGCCGCCATCGGCCCGCGCAGCAGCCCGTGCCAGCCGGCCACCAGCACGCCGGCGATCGCCACGTCCAGCGTCGGCACCGCCCACCAGCGGTGCGTCAGCCCGCCGTGGCCGTACACCCCGGGCAACAGGGACTCGGCGAAGAACGGCACGTCCGGCGCCATCGACCCGGCGACCAGCGCCGACGCCACCAGCGGCCCGCGCGCCCCGGTGGCGCGCAGCAGGGGCAGGACGGCGGCGGGATGGCTCAGCGTGAACGGCATGCCTCCATCCTCCCGCCGGCGGCCGCGGCGCCGCGCACCGGGAGGCCCCCACGAGCCGCTGCGCAGCCGTACCGGCCGCCCCGGCCCCGCACCGCCCCTGCCCCGCGCCGACCGGCCGCTACGCCGCGTCCGCCGCGCTCGCCAGCCCGACGGCCACCCGGCTCCCCGCC
The DNA here is from genome assembly GCF_044767505.1 of Kitasatospora sp. NPDC101235. Lineage (NCBI taxonomy): Bacteria > Bacillati > Actinomycetota > Actinomycetes > Kitasatosporales > Streptomycetaceae > Kitasatospora > Kitasatospora sp. NPDC101235. Next base: position 6,755 of record NZ_JBIWNZ010000035.1, on the reverse strand, counting down.
TCCAGGTACCGCAGCTCGCCGCTCCGCCGCGCGTCCAGCGCGGCCGCCAGCCGCCGGTAGCGCCCCGGGGGCAGCAGTTCGCCGGCCTCCTCCAGGGTGACGAAGCGCCAGCTGCGCAGCTCCTCCTGCTGGAGCAGCAGGTTCTGCCGGCCCTCCGCGTTCAGCAGGCCGCCGTCGTACATCAGCCGCAGGCCGCCGCGGCGAGGACCGGTGCGCGGTTCCCAGTCGACGGCGAGCAGGCGCAGCGTGGACGGGTCCAGGCGCAGGCCCAGTTCCTCGGCGGTCTCACGCAGGGCTGCGTCGGTGGGGGCCTCGCCGCGTTCGACCACGCCGCCGGGGAAGTCCCAGTCGGGCTTGTAGACGGGGTCGACCAGCAGCACGCGGTCCTGCTCGTCGAAGAACAGGACGGCGGAGGCCACGGTGTCCCCGGTCGGGTCCGGGGTCTGGACGATCGGGCAGCGGGCGGCGCCGACCCGGACCAGCTCGGCGATCCGGTGCGCGGTCTCCCGGGGGGAGAGCTCGCTGGTGTCGATCAGCCGGGCGTCGCCGACCAGCCAGCGGCGGGCGGCGCGGTAGCGCGGCAGGTGTTCGAGGCACCAGTCGCGGACCCGCTCGCTGCCCTCCGGATCGCCGGGACACTCCTCGCGGTGGGCTATGCGGTCACGCAGGATCGTTTCTTCAGGGTCCAGCACGAAGTGGTGCACCGCGATCCCGTGCGAGGCGAGGTCGCCGAAGATCTCGTCCCGGTAGTCCTCTCTGAGCAGGGTCATCGGGACCACCAGCGGGCCCCCGACCTCACCGAGCAGCGCCGCCGCCGTCTCGGGGACGAGCCGGCGCCAGGCCGCCAGGTCCTGGAAGTCGGACACCGTCGCCAGCCGGTCGGCCGGGAGCATCCGGCGCAGGCCGAAGCCCACCAGCTCGGGATCGAAGAGCACGCTCCCGGGCAGCAGTTCCACCAGCTCGCGGCAGGCGCTCGTCTTGCCCGCCCCGAATGTGCCATTGACCCAGACGATCACAACGTCCCCTGCCCTCGACTTCCCCCGATGCCGTTCGCACCGGGCAGCGCCCCCGTCAGCCGAACCAGCGCCACCCGTGGTGGTACCCGCGCCATGCCGCTCCCCATGCCTCCCCGACGCGCCCGCCCGCACGCCCCGGCCTGCCCCGTGACAGCAGCATGTGCCCAGGTCAGGCACCCGTGCACAGAAATATGCAGACCGGTCTACATCAAAATTGCACCCCTTCACCACTGCTAGGGCACAGGGCGCCCGATGGGTCGACCTGCCATGCACGCCCCGCTCGTGCGCTCCGCACGCCCGCGTGCACGCTCCGTGCGCACTCTGCGCTCCCCGTCACCGATCGTCACCGCCCGCCTGCTTGCGCCGCCCGCGCCCCGCCGCGTACAGAGGAACGATGAAGCTGCTCCCCGTCGGCCGCGTGGTCGTCATCGGCTCAGTGAACACCGACCACATCCTCCGCTGCCCCGTGCTCCCCTCCCCCGGCGAGACCGTCCTCGCCAGCGCCGCCACCCGGGGCTTCGGCGGCAAGGGGGCCAACCAGGCGGTGGCGGCGGCCCGGATGGGGGCAGCGGCGCACCTGGTCGCCAAGGTCGGGCGGGACGCCGAGGGCGAGGCGGCACGTGCCGATCTGCACGGCGCGCAGGTCGAGACGGGCGCCGTTCTCACCCACCCGGACGCGCCCACCGGTCAGGCGATCGTCATGGTCGACCCGTCCGGCGAGAACAGCATCGTCGTCGTCCCCGGCGCCAATGCCCACCTCACCCCGGAGGAGGTCACGACCGCGCTCACCCGCCTCCGCCTGCTCCCCGTCGACGTGGTCCTGACCAGCAACGAGATCCCCGAGGAGTGCATCCGCGCGACCGCCGCCGCCCTGCCCGCCGCAGGCCGCTCGGGCGGCACCCGCTGGCTGCACAACGCCGCCCCCGCCGGCACCCTGCCGGCAGCCGGCCCCACCGGACGCCGCCCGCTGGTCGTCGCGAACGCCGTCGAGGCCCGCCAGCTCACCGGTGCCGCCGACGTCACCGGGGCCGCCCGGGCCCTGGCCGGGCGCGCCGAAGGCGCCGTGGTCACCCTCGGCGGCGAGGGCGCGCTGGTCGTCGTGGACGGAACACCGGTCCGCCTGCCCGCCCCCGCCGTCCGGGTGGTCGACACCACCGGTGCCGGCGACGTCTTCTGCGGCGCCCTCGCCGCCGGACTCGCCCGCGGCGCCGGACTGCCCGACGCCGCCGCCACCGCCGTCGCCGCCGGGGCCTTCGCCGTCACCGGCCTCGGTGCCCGCGGCGCGCTGCCCCGCCCGACGGACCTCTGACCGCATGTCGGGAGCCACCGGAGCCCGCCCGCACGGCGCCGGTCGGGGGCCGCGGGCGGACCCGGCGCCCCCGACCGGCGGACGACGGCCCCGCTACGGGCGCCCCATGTACATGGGGTAGTAGCCCTTGCTGATCGTCGAGATCCGGACGTTGGTCCCGGGCCGCGCGGCCTCGACGTACTTGTTGTCGCCCAGGTAGATCGCCACGTGCTGGATGCCCCGGGCGGTCCCGTTCGGCGACCAGAACAGCAGGTCCCCACGGCGCAGCTGGCTCGCCTTGATCGGTGTGGTCGCCGCGTACTGGTCGTTGGCCACGCGCGGCAGCGAGATCCCGCCGCGCCGGAAGGACTGCTGCACCAGGCCCGAGCAGTCGTAGCCGTCCGGCCCGTTGCCGGCCCGGAGGAACGGTTTGCCCACCTGGGAGAGGGCGAACTGCACGGCGGCCTCGACGTCCCGGTTCACCGCGACCGAGTCGTCGGCGTGGCCCGAGCCCGCGGACCCCGACGAGGAGGGGGCGCGCCCGGTGCGCTCCAGGTAGACGTCGTAGTGCGAGGTCCAGCGCCATTCGCCCTTGCTGTTGCGGAACCAGTAGCGGGAGCCGTCCCAGCCCTCCTTGATCCCGCCGGAGGACCCGGTGGTGGCCTTCGCGGCGGACGGCGAGCCGCCCCCGGTGCGGGCCGCGTACACGCTGTAGTGCGAGGTCCAGCGCCACTGCCCCTGGCTGTTCTTGAACCAGTACCGCGAGCCGTCCCACCCGGCGTGCGCCGGGGCGGTCTCGGCGGCCGCGGGGCTGACGCCGGTGCCGAGGCCGATCACGCCGGCACCGGTCGCGATCACGGCCACCATGCCCATCCCCCGACGGAGCCGTGCGGTGCGGGACGGACGGGAGGTGCGGGCGGTGGCGGAGTCCTGCTGCCCGGTCGGTTCGCCGGCGGCCGCCGGCGAACCGGTGTTGACGGTGGTCATCGTGCTGACTTCCTTCACTGCTGCGGATTGCCGTGGCCGACCGAGGCCGGCCCTGCTGGTCGGCAGAGCCTCCACCCGGCATGGGGGGGGGGGGGGGGGGGGGGCGGGCGGCGCCCCCCCGGGGGGGGGGGGGGGGGGGGCCCCCCCGCGCCGGGCGCCCCGGGGGGTCGGGAGAGCGGCGGGG
>NZ_JBIWNZ010000035.1:0-3270 GCF_044767505.1 Kitasatospora sp. NPDC101235 | reverse complement strand
GCGTGTGCGTCAGCCCCTCCCGGGGGGGCGGCGCCCGCGCCCCCCCCCCCCCCCCCGCGGGGCGCCCCCCCCCCCCCCCCCCCGCGCCCGGGGCCCCCCCCCCCCCCCCCCCCCCCCACGGCATGCTGCTCGGGGGTTCGGTTCTGCCTGCGTGTCACGTTAAGCACACATTCGATCACTTCGCGCAGCGGAGTGCACCGATGGAAGGGTCCCGAGTGGCGCGTCGACGGTGCATCAGGGTGACAACCCGTCACCTCGGGAGCGTCCGACGCCCCCTCGTCAGCGGCCGCCGGCCTCCGCCAGCAGCTGCTTCTTCAGCACCTTCCCCAAGGCGTTCCTGGGCAGTTCGGGCACCAGGACGACCCGGCGCGGCCGCTTGTGCACCGACAGCCGCTCCGCCACGAAGGACGTCAACTGATCCCCCGTCACGGCGCCGTCCGGAATGACGTACGCGACGATCGCCTGTCCGAGGTCCTCGTCCGGCACGCCGACCACCGCCGCGTCGGCGACCGCCGGGTGGTCGCGCAGCGCGGCCTCCACCTCGCCCGCGCCGATCCGGTAGCCGCCGCTCTTGATGAGGTCCACCGAGGCACGGCCGACGATCCGGTGGAAGCCGTCCGCCCCGATCACCGCGACGTCGCCGGTGCGGAACCAACCGTCCGCCGTCCACGCCTCGGCGTCCGCGTCCGGCCGGTTGAGGTAACCGCTGAACAACGTCGGGCCGGAGACCTGGAGTTCGCCGACGCTCTCCCCGTCGCTGGGCACCGGCGTGCCGTCCTCGCCGACCAGCCGGGTGCGGACCCCGTCCACCGGCAGCCCGACGCTGCCGGGGCGCCGCTCGCCGTCCGCCCGGGTGCTGACGGTGATCAGCGACTCGGTCATCCCGTACCGCTCGATCGGGGCGTGCCCGGTGAGCGCCGCCAGCTTCTCGAACACCGGGACGGGCAGCGGCGCGCTGCCGGAGACCAGCAGCCGGGCCGGGGCGAGCCGGGTCGCCGACTCCGGGTCCGCCGCCAGCCGGGACCAGACGGTGGGCACGCCGAAGTACAGGCTGCCGCCCGCCGCCGCATAGCCCTCCGGGGTGGGGCGCCCGGTGTGCACCAGCCCGCTGCCGGTGCGCAGGGCGCCGAGCACGCCGAGCAGCAGCCCGTGCACGTGGAACAGCGGCAGGCCGTGCACGAGGGTGTCCTCGGCGGTCCACTGCCAGGCGGCGGCGAGGGCGTCCAGGTCGGCGGCGATCGCCTCGCGCCGGATCACCACGCCCTTGGGCGCACCGGTGGTGCCGGAGGTGTAGAGCACGAAGCCGGTCGACGCCGCGGCCGGCTCGGCGTAGGTGGCGGCGGAGCGCTGCGCGGGGTCGACCGGCAGCCCCGCCACCGAGGTGCCCTGCGGCAACGTCTCCCCGACGGCGTGCGCGAGCAGCGCCGCGCCCGAGTCCCGCAGGATGTGCTCGCGCTCCTTGGGGCCCGAGTCGGGCGGCAGCGGCACCACCGGGACGCCCGCCAGCAGGCCGCCGACCACGGCGGTGACGGTCTCGACGGTGGGCCGGGCGAGCACCGCGAGCGCCGGGGCGCCGGCCACCCGGTCGGCGACGGCGGTCGCCGCGCCCAGCAGGTCCTCCCGGGAGAGCGTCCGACCGTCGATCCGCAGCGCGTCCGCCGCGTCGCCGAAACCGCCCTCAAGTGCCGTCAGCAGTGCCATGCCACCGTCCTCGCCTCGTCCCACGCCACCGCGCCGCGCCCGTGCGCCGCGCGTTCACCTCGCGCGTCTGCCTCCGCGTCACGCGCCGGCGCCGACTCTACGGGCCGCCGCCCCGCCCGCCGTGCTCCGGGGACGACGGGTCACGGCCGAACAGGGCGGCGGACGACCGGGAACGACGGAGGGCGCGGCACCGAGCACCCGGCGCCACGCCCTCCGAACCTTCCCGTGGGATCAGGCCTTGCGGGCCTTCACCTCGGCGGTGAGCTGCGGCAGCACCTCGAAGAGGTCGCCGACCACGCCGTAGTCGACCAGCTCGAAGATCGGGGCCTCGGGGTCCTTGTTGACGGCCACGATGGTCTTCGAGGTCTGCATGCCGGCCCGGTGCTGGATCGCACCGGAGATGCCCGCCGCGATGTAGAGCTGCGGGGAGACCTGCTTGCCGGTCTGGCCGACCTGGCTGCTGTGCGGGTACCAGCCGGCGTCCACGGCGGCGCGCGAGGCACCGACGGCCGCGCCCAGCGCGTCCGCGAGCTCCTCGACCACGCCGAAGCCCTCGGCGGCACCGACACCACGGCCGCCGGAGACCACGATCGCGGCCTCGGTCAGCTCGGGGCGGCCGGAGGAGACGCGCGGGGTGCGCGAGGTGACCTTGGCGGCGTTGCCGGTGAACTCGACGGCGACGTTCTCGACGGCGCCCGCGGCCGGGGCGGCCTCGGGGGCGACGGCGTTCGGCTTGACGGTGATGACCGGCGCGCCCTTGGTGACCTTGGACTTCACCTGGAAGGACGCGGCGAACACCGACTGGGTGGCGACCGGACCGCCGTCGCCGGCCTCCAGGTCGACGGCGTCGGTGATGATGCCGGAGCCGAGGCGCAGCGCGACGCGCGCGGCGACCTCCTTGCCCTCGCCGGAGGACGTGACCAGCACGGCGGCGACGTCGTTGGCCTTGGCGATCTGGGCCAGGGCGTCCACCTTGGGGACGACCAGCTGGTCGGCGAACTCGGCGCCGTCGGCGACGTACACCTTCGCCGCGCCGTACTCGCCGGCCTTCGCGGCGATGTCGGCCGCGGCAGCACCGGCGCCGAGGACGACGGCGGACGGCTCGCCGATGCGGCGGGCCAGGGTCAGCAGCTCCAGGGCCGGCTTGCGGACCACACCGTCGGCGTGGTCCACCAGAACCAGGATCTCAGCCATGATTCGTTGCTCCTGATCGATCGTTGGATGCGCGAACGGGTGGGACTAGATGAACTTCTGGTCGGCGAGGAAAGCGGCGAGCTGCTTGCCGCCCTCGCCCTCGTCCTTGACGACCGTGCCCGCGGTCCGCGCCGGACGCGCCGCCACCGACTCGACCGCCGTCCACGAACCCGCCAGACCGACCTCGTCCGCCTCGATGCCCAGGTCGTCCAGGTCCAGCGACTGCACCGGCTTCTTCTTCGCCGCCATGATCCCCTTGAACGAGGGGTAACGGGCCTCGCCCGACTGGTCCGTCACCGAGACCACGGCCGGCAGCGCAGCCTCGACCAGCTCGGTCGCCGCGTCACCGTCCCGACGGCCCTTCACCACGCCGCC
>NZ_JBIWNZ010000034.1:0-90195 GCF_044767505.1 Kitasatospora sp. NPDC101235 | reverse complement strand
TTCAGCGAGAAGACACGATCACGCAAAGGCCGCCCAGCTGTCAGGCGAACGACGAACCCCGCCAAGAGATGATCTTGGCGGGGTTAATAGTCAAGTTCAGTCGGGGGAGGAATAGGGCCTTGGCTCGGAGCCGCGCAGTGGCGGAGTTCTCTGCACACCTGTTCTGGCCTGCACTTTCTTTCGTTGTCAGTGGGTCCTGTTAGGTTGCGGAACATGACGACACGACAGGTCGCGGAGGGTGCCGGGTATGCCCGGTACACCTACCGGCTTCGCGTGTCATCGACCGCGTCTGCGCTGCTGGAGGCGGAGTGGGGCCGGTGCCGGTGGGTGTGGAACGAGTGTGTCCACATGTCGTGGAAGATCCATCTGCACAACCGGGCCAACGTTGAGAACAAGCGCACCTGCGGGCCGGGCGACCTGGACAGGCTCCTGACCCGGGCGCGTGGCGCGACGGCGTGGCTGCGTGAGGGGGCGTCGGTTCCGCAGCAGCAGACCATCCGGGACTTCGCCACGTCCAGAGCCAAGGCCATGAAGGACATCAAGGCGAAACTGCCGACGTGCCAACGTGCTGGGATGCCGAAGCCGAAGAAGAAGCGGGAGTCGCGGCCGTCGCTGAACTACACGCGGCGCGGGTTCCGGATCAAGGACGGCCGGCTGCACCTCGCGGGCGGCATCGTGGTGACCGTGGTGTGGTCGCGGGATATTCCGGGCGCTCCGTCCTCGGTCCGGGTGTATCAGGACGCCATCGGGCACTGGTACGCGAGCTTCGTGGCACCTGCGGTCGTCGAGCCTCTGCCCGCCACCGGCCGCGTCATTGGGATCGACTGGGGTGTCAAGGAAATCGCCACCACGACCAGCGACACCCACGACCTTCCCCACCCTCGACACGGGAAGACCGTCGCGCAGAAACTCGCCCGCTACCAGCGGCGGATGGCCCGCAGGCGGCAGCCGAAGGGGAAGGCACAGACGAAAGGCTACCGCAAGGCCCAGCGGCAGGCCGCCAAGCTCCACAAGAAGATCGCCAACCAGCGGCAGGACACGGCCCGCAAGTGGGCCAAGACCGTTGTGCGCGACCACGACGCGATCGCGGTGGAGGACTTCCGGCCGAAGTTCCTCAGCCGTACCACCATGGCCAACAAGGCGGCGGACGCCGCGATCGGTGCCACGAAGGCGGCGCTGGTCGAGACGGCCCGCAAGCACGGACGGACCGTACACCTGGTCAACCCCGCGCACACCACGATGGACTGCGCGCACTGCGGTGCGAGAGCCAAGCACCGCCTCCCCCTCTCCGAGAGGACCTACTCGTGCACCGCGTGCGGGAGCTCGTCCCCCAGGGACAAGAACTCCGCACGCGTGATGCTCGTCCGGGCTGGTCTCAACCCGGCTGGTGCTGATCGTGGAAGACCTGAACGTCCGCAGGGCGATCAGGCAGCGTGAGCCAGGAATCCCCTCCCGGCAGGGAGGGGAGGATGTCAAATACGCGGACGGAGATACACCGGACCGGGGAGATATCACGGGCGCTGGACCCGGACCGGTTCTTCGGCTCCCAGGAGGAGAGCGCCCTGGCGGAACGGTTGCTACTGGAGGCCGTGACCGGCGAGTTCGGTGTCCGACTGCCCCGCTACGCGATCACGAACGGACGGCTGCACACGTTCACCACCCGCTCGTGGACGCGTCCGCCGGCAATGGGGGAGACGTACGTCGTGACCAGTACGACCGGGGACGCGGCACGCTGACGTACCGAGACCTGCGTCGGGCCGACGCCCGCCCGGGGGCGGGCACCGAACTGCTCCGGCAGATCTCCACCTCACCGCGCCGGCCGTCTGATCAAAGCCCCTCGACGGAACCGGCCGGCCGGCGTCACCTAGGCTTCGCAGGAGCCCGTTGTGCGAAGCGCCGAGCCATGACAGGGATGACCATGCAACTGCCGGATGAGGTCCATGCCGAGATCAGGGACCTGTGTCAGGAGGGCGATGCCCTCGCCGGAATGGGAGAGTTCGCCGAGGCCGGGCAACGCTATGTCGAAGCTCTGCGGTTGCTGCCGGGCGATCCCCGTGGATGGGCGGCCTCGACCTGGATCTACGTCGCAATCGGCGACGCGCACTTCCGGCGCGGTGTCCACGACAGGGCGTACAAGTGTTTCCACAACGCCGTTCAGTGCCCTGAAGGGCTCGGCAATCCGTACATCCACCTTCGACTGGGCCAGACCACCTTCGAGCTGGGCGACCACGACCGAGCTGTGGATGAGTTGATCAGGGCCTACATGGGCGGCGGGCCCGAAATCTTCGAAGAGGACGACCCCAAGTATCTCAAGTTCCTGCGGACCCGCGCGGATCTGAACCGCACAGGCAACGCCGGCTCCTGACGGCCCACCCTTGGCGAGTTGCCGGGGGTGCACGCGGACCACCAGCGGCAGCCACGAGGGATGCCTGCGATCCGCCTGCGTCCTCGACCCCGACGACCGCCACGCGCTGATGTCCCTGCTCGACCCCGATGGGAGAGGTGTGAACACGCAGGTGGACTGGTCGGCAGTCCGGGAACGCGTCGTCGCGGTGGAGGAGGCCGACCGTCGAGCCCGTGGTCTCGGGCCGTCCCGATACCCGGTGTTCGAACCTGTCCTGACTCCCGCCGAGATCGCCGAGGCCGAGGCACAGTTCGGTGTCGCACGGCTCGTCCTCATTCGGCTTCCTTCGGTGGGGCGCTGACCTGGTCGGGGAACTCGTTGGCCAGGCCCCGGTAGCCCTCGTCGACTTGGGCCCGGCACCGGCCTCCCGCTGCCGCTCGGCACCACGCCGCTCGCACAGCGCCGACCCGCACCGGGCGAGCCACCGGAGTGCCAACTCCGCGATCAAATCGCCGAGATGTGTACGGGAGACGCCGCAGAAGGCAGGACGGGTCAAGGCCGCACAGGCCCAGTTCTGGTCACACTCGAAGAACCCGTGCGGCCGTTGTCACGTCACGGTTGCTGTGACTGAGCGGCGCAGTCGGTCAGCTGAGCGCCCTTGTTGTCCACGGGCGCGGGCTCAGCCCCTGCGATCCTCGACCGTCCAGTCGTTGCCCAGCTCGTGGCGCAGCGCCTCCAACACCATGTCGGCCTCGCTTCGGAACGATTCCTGCTGGTCCCGGGTCCAGGGCGAGGGTCCGGCAGGGTGATCCCAGTCGAGGGAGGACTGGTACAGGTCGGCAAGTCTCGTGAGTTCGTTCCGGGTGGCCGGGGTGATGGGTAGCTTCTCCGGAGTGCAGGGGTATCCGTAGGGGCTGTCGAGGTCGGGATCGCCGGGAGGACCCGGCCACAACGGGGTGTCGACGCCGTACTCGAAGAAGAACCGCAAGTGATAGGACATGCCCCAGCCTTTCACAGCCCTGAGCACACGAGCGGCCTGGGCACCGGCGACGTGAGCGGGACCGATCCACAGGACACGGGTCCACTGCCGGCCGCAGTGCAGCCAGCAGAAGCCGTCGACCCAGGTGTTGCCGTCGCGGTCGCGGGCGGGCCGGGCACATCGCCGCGGATCTCCTCGCGCAGACCGGCGTGGACGCGCTGGGCGCTGCTCACGATGCCGAAGTTCCGCTGCTCGACGGGGAGGTCGAGCACGGGGCGCTCATGCCGCCCACCCGGGCAGACGAAGGGCCTCGACCGCACGGCGATCGAGGTCCTTCGTCGTGCGGTGGGCGGGGTTCTTCCGAGCAGTCTCGATATGTCATCATTCGAAGACATCAAGCGATGACATCGAATGATGACACTCCCCGGTCGGATGCCCGGGGGCCGGGCTCAGCTTCCGAGCCCCGGTTCACGCACTCGATCTCCGACAAGGGAGGACGCGTCCATGGAGACCCCGACCGGCCTGTCGACGCGACGTGAGCGGGCCCTGGTGCCCGTGCTGGTGTTCCTGAGTGCCGTGGTGGCGGTGATCAGCAGCCTTGGCGCGCCGATGATCCCGACCATCGCTGCCGTCGACCACGTGTCGCTCTCCGAGGCGCAGTGGTCGCTGACCATCACGATGCTGGTCGGGGCGGTCTCCACCCCGGTGCTCGGCCGGCTGGGCGACGGGCCGGCCCGCCGTACGGTCACGCTCGCCGCCGCCGCCGTGGTGGTCCTCGGCAGCGTGCTGGCCGCACTGCCGCTCGGCTTCGGCTGGCTGGTCGCGGGACGCGCGCTGCAGGGTGTCGGGCTCGGGCTGACCCCGCTGGCCATCGCCACCGCGCGGGACAGCCTGCCCGCCGCGGCCTCCCGCTCGGCCGTCGCGCTCCTGTCCATCACCACCGTCGCCGGAGTCGGCCTCGGCTACCCGATCACCGGCCTGATCGCCGAGTCCTTCGGCATCCACGCGGGCTTCTGGTTCGGCGCCGTGATCAGTGCCCTGGCCCTGGCACTGGCCGCCCTGGTGCTGCCCAGGACGACGGCCCGCGAACGGCGACCGCTGGACGCGCTCGGCGCGGTGCTGCTCGGGCTGGCGCTGGTCGGTCTGCTGCTGGTGCTCAGCGAGGGCGAGAGCTGGGGCTGGGCCGGCGTCCGGCTGTGGACGGTGGCGGTCGTCTCCCTGCTGCTGCTGATCGGCTGGGTGTGGCACGAGCTGCGCACCGCCCACCCGCTGGTCGACCTCCGGAGCCTGACCAACCCCGTGGTGCTGACCGCGGACGTGGCCGGCCTGGTCGCGGGCGTCGGGATGTACCTGCTGATGTCACTGGTGATCCGTTACGTTCAGACCCCGGTCAGCACCGGCTACGGCCTGGGTGCCTCGGTCGTGGTCGCCGGCCTCGTGCTGCTGCCGTTCTCGGCGTTCAGCCTGCTGTCCAGCAAGGTCGTCCCGGTCCTCGCCCGGCGTACCTCGTCCGCCCTGGTGCTGCCGCTGGGCTGCGCGGCATCGCTGGTCTCGGTGCTGTTCTTCCTGTTCGCCCGCGACCACCTGTGGGAGCTCCTGGTGGTGATGGGGATCGCCGGACTCGGTGTCGGTTGCACCTTCGCCGTGATGCCGGGGCTGATCGTCAACGCGGTGTCCGCCGACCAGGTCGGCAGTGCGGTCGGCTTCAACCAGGTGCTGCGTTACGTCGGCTATTCCACCGGCAGCGCGCTGTGCGGCGCCGTGCTCCAGGCGCACACCGAGCCGGGGCGGCAGCTGCCCGCTGTCGACGGCTACCGGGACGCGGCGGTGATCGGCTGCGCGGTGTGGGTGGTGATCGGGCTGGTTACGATCGTCCTGCCGCGGCTCGGTGCCGCGGCCGCCGCCCGCAGGGGTGCGCGCGCAGACGAGGAGCTGATGGTGGAAGAGAGCATCGCCGACGGCGTGGCCGGCGAGAGCGAGGTGCCCGTGCTGCGGGCCGGGGTCGAGCGGTGACCGAGGTGACCCCCGGAACCGGCGGGCCCACCGCCGCGGACGGCGCCCGGCCGGAACCCTCGGCGCCCCGGCGCAGGGACTCCGCCCGCAGCCGGGAGCTCCTGATCCGAGCGGCCATGGACCTCTTCGCCGATCGCGGTTTCGAGCGCACCACCATCCGGGAGATCGGCGAACGGGCCGGCGTGGACCCGGCGCTGATCGCCCGGTACTTCGGCGGCAAGACCCAGCTCTACCTGGCCACCGTCCGGGTCGAACTCGGCGACTCGCAACCGGCCGACCTGCTGGAGGAGGACCGTCTGCGCGGCCTGCTGGAGCGCTTCTCCCAGCGCGGCCCCGGCCCCTCCTTCCAGGCCGCAGTACTCCCCGGCGACAACACCGAGGTGCAGCAGGCCGCCCGCACCTACCTCCACGAGCGACTGGTGGGGCCGCTGCGCGACCGTTTCACCGCCGAACAGGTGGACCGCCCACAGCTGCGCGCCGAACTGGCGGCGGCAGCCTTCGCGGGCATCATCCTGGCCCGATCCAGCGGGGCGTTCGGTGAACTCTCCGAGGCGGAACCTGAGGAACTGCTGCCGCTCCTGCACAACCTGCTGGCCGCAAGCCGCCCGCCCCGGTAGGGGAGTCCGGCACCGGATCCGGCAGGCCCCGCAACCCGAAGGGCCCTCCGCGCAGGTATCGATGCAGGTCAGGGCCGCTTTGCGGCCCGGAAGCCCAAAGATTCGTCCGCGTGGCCGGCCAGTCCGTGCAGCAGGACGACCGGGTGTCCTGATCCGCCCCAGTCGCGGCAGGAGATGCGGACGCCCTCGCGTACCAGGGTGTGCTCGGTCCAGGTCATGTCGGGTTCTCCAGGTGGTGGGCGCGGTCGGTGGGGTGGCGGCGCTCGCGGGCGCCGAACGACCTACGCGGCCGTCGCCCGGTGCCGCCGCGCGCCGCTTCAGGAGGGACGCGTCGCCTTGCCGTCGAGCCAGGTGCGCAGCGCCCGAGACCGCGCTGCGCACCTGGCTCGGCGGACCGCACACACGCGTGACGACGGCCAACAAGGTGAACCCGGTCGAGCTGAAGGCAGGAGAAGCTCCCGGCAACGCAGAGGGAAGGTCTGATTGTGTGCGATCCACCCTGGCGGCCGGTTCGGCACAGATCTGCCCTGATGCTGCCAAAAGGCCGTCCCGCCTCCGCACCGGCACAACATCCGAGGAGCAGGAACGACGATGGCACCCGATCCGACAATCGCCCAGGTGACCATGACCCTGGCTGCCCTCGCAGCCACCGGGGCCACCCCGCGCCCGTCCGGGGAAACCCTGGAGCACCAGACCGAACGAATCATCACCGGTATCGACGCGCAACTGAGCGATCCCAGCCTTGCGACGCAGGGCACGTGGCAGCTGGTGTGGCTCGCCCTGAGCGAGGCCAACGCCAACATGGCCTACATCGCACGGAGCACCGACGACTCGAACGAGTTCGCCGTGGTCGCTCGCGGAACGGATGCTGATCTGACCGACATCCTCGAGGACCTCGACGTCGGCACCGTCGTCCCGTTCCCCGAAAGCGGATCGCCGAAGCCCATCGCCGTTTCCAAGGGGGCGATGGATGCGTTCAAACGGGTCGTCAACGCCCGCTCGATCGCCTCGCCATCCCCGAACGTCACGCTCGCTCAGGCACTCGCCGCGGCGCTCAAGTCGGCGCCCTCCTCGCCGCAGCCGACCGTCTATCTGACCGGTCACAGCCTGGGCGGTTGCATCGCCACCATGCTCGCGCCGTACCTGCAGGCACAGACCTGGCCGAAGCAGCCGAAGTTCGCGGTGATCACCTATGCCGCTCCCACCGCCGGCGTGCAGAGCTTCGTCGACTACTTCGACTCCGTGCCGTGGCTCATCGACGAGCGCCAGAACAACGCCTACGACCTGGTCCCGCACGCGTGGGCCGATCTCGACACCACCGCCGGCTGGTACCCGAGTCCGGGGCCGCAGGCGACCGAAGAAGTGAAGCGGCTCATCGGGTCGATCTCCAAGCGCACCAAGGGCAACGTCTACGTCCAGCCCGGCACGCTCCGCCCGATGAACACCGGATACACGTGCCTTGCCAAGAACCTGGTCAACAAGACCACCCAGGACTTCCTCGGCCAGGTCGCCTTCCAGCACGCCAACTCCACCTACCTGGACCTGGTGGGGGCGCCTGCCGTCGCTTCCGGGCCGGTGGTGACCGACGTGACCCCCACCTTCGGCGCACCAGGCGCCACGGTGACCATCAACGGCACCGGTTTCAGTCCGGACAGCGTGGTCGACTTCGGCCACTTCGCCTGCACCGAGCGCCACATCGACCCCTCCGGTATCAGGATCACCGCTCAGGTCCCCAACGGAACCGGCGTGGTCCACGTCCGCGTCACCAACGCCCTCGGCACCTCCCCGGCCGTCGCGATGGGGCAGTTCGCCTATGGCGGACCCGCACCTGTGGTGGTCAGTGCGGTCAGCCCGACCAGCGGAGAGGTCGGCACCCCGGTCACCATCAGCGGCTCGGGCTTCGCCGCCGGCGCCACCGTGCACTTCAAGGACAAGGCATCCGATTCGGTCAGGTTCGTCTCCACCGGCCAGATCACTGCGACCGCGCCCGGTCAGCTCGACGACCACCAGACGGTGAACATCACCGTGACGGTCGGCAAGGCCACCTCTCCCACCAGCCCGGCCGACGAGTTCACCTACACCGGACGGTAGCGTCCGCACGCCCCGTTCCCGGGACGGCCCTTCGAGCAGCCCCGGGCCCTTGCCGCCGACCGGTCGAACCGTGCCCGGGCGACGGATCGCCGCAGGACCGTTCGCCCTGCGGCGAGCCAGGAGGCACTTCGCCGGCACGGTTGGGCTGTTGAGGCGTCAAGGAACACGTGGCATCGTGCCATGCGCGCCCGACAGAGTGCCTCACGCCGGTCGTCCGATCCCGGGAGGGTGCTGGGCCGCAGTGACCGCATGGTGGGCCTCGAAGAGCCGTGGTGTCCCGCCCCACCCGAACGGTGGGGCGGGACACCACGGATGCGTCAGCTGTTGGTCGTCAGCAGCCGGTCGGCCAGGGCGTCGGCGAGGCGGTAGGCCTCGTCGGCCGAGAGGGTGCGGCAGATGGCGTCCGCCAGTTCCTCGACGTTGTGCCAGTCGACGCCGCCGAGTCCCGCCTGCGGGGCGGCGGCTGCCGGCTTCTCGCGCTGCTCCGGCATCGGGAGCGGCTCGGAATTTTCCGCGGAAAATCGGCCGGTGCCCGATGCGGGCTCAGTGCTCGCGAGCGGAGCCTGCGGGACGGGCTCCGGCCGGGGTGCTGCGGGAGCCACCGGCTCCGCCACCGACGGTGCCGCCTCGGCAGCCGGCTGGACGGTCGGCGCAGGCGTGACCACCGGCTGCGGAGCCGGCACGGCCGAGGAGGTGTCCTTGGCCGGGGCCTTCGCCTCCAGCCTGGCCGCCCGCTTCGCCGCGACCGCGTCGGCGTCGGCCTGGAGCAGCTGCTCCAGTTCATCCGTCTGCTCGGCCAGGGACATCTCCTCGATGCCCTTCACCGAACCGAGCCGGCGGGCGACGTTGATGGAAAGGCCCTCCTCGCCGCGTGCCTTGGCCCGCACCTGGCGCTGCAGCTCGGGGTGGAGCTTCAGCAGGTTCTTGCGGTGCGAGATCCAGCTCTGGGACCAGCCCTCCGCTTCGGCGGCCTCCTTGGCGGTCGGGTACTGCGCCACGATGAGCAGGACCGCGTTGGCCTCCTCGATCGGGTCGAAGTCCTTGCGCGCCATGTTCTCGTCGAGCGCGGCCCGCAGCAGGGTCGCCTTGGAATCCGCCACCGAGTCGTCCACGACGACGAGCAGCTGCTCGCGACCGTACAGCTCCGCGGCCGCCCGCCGGCGGTTGCCGTTGACGACGATCACGTCCTGCGGACCCGCGCCCAGCGTCTGCCGGTCCTCCGGCCACAGCCGCAGGTAGGCGGCCGGGGTGACGGCGAGGCAGCTCTGCAGCTGGCGGTCCTTGATGCTCGCCAGGTCGGAGAGGTCGCCCAGCTCGTCGCGGGGATTGCGCGGGTTGGGGAGGCAGCTGGCGGTGGGGATCCACTTGGCCACCGGGGCGTCGTTGGTGCTGTCCACACCCGGAGCGTCGACGACCGGGTCGGCGGCCATCGAGGCGAAGGAAACGCGACGGCCTGCCATCAGCGGCCCCCGTAGCCGAGCTCAAGGGACAGACGGAAGAAGTCCTCGCGGGCCCGGTAGGCGGTACCGCTCTCCTTGTACTGGGTGACGACCGTTCCCTCGGCCACCGCCCGAGAGTGGATCTTGTACCGGCGCAGGACGGTCTTGGCGCGGGGCCAGCCCTTCGCGGTGATGTACGCCTCGGTGTCCTCGAGGTCGGCGCGGCCGTCCCGGGGGTCCCAGTTGTTGACGACGACCCGGAAGGGGATGTCCATCGGCTCGATGACCTTCTGGATGGTCCGGGCCGTCGGGTCGAAGCACAGCGGCTCGGTGATCATCGGGATCAGGACGTCGTCCGCGATCTCCAGCGCCCTGCGCAGGATCTCCTCGTCCGCCAGGGTGCCCGGCGTGTCGATGAAGATGTGCTGGTACTCGTCCTTCTCGCCGAGGACGTCGAACGTGCACGCCGCGAGGTTGACCGTGGTGGTGGTCTTGCCCACGCCGCCCTTCTGGTTGGCGATGACGTGGATTTTCGCGCCGGTCTTCTTCAGGTGGATCAGCTGCTCGGCGTGGTCGTGCGCCGCCATGAAGTCGAAGGGCAGGTTGTCTCCCACCCGCTCGGCCCAGACGACGGCGGACCCCTGGGGGTCGGTGGACACGACAAGCACAGATGGCTTCATGATGTTCCGTTCTCTCCGTGGGCTTCCCGGGCCGACCGCCCGGTACTGCGGATGCCCGCCGATCAAAGCTGTGGACGGCGGACGGAGAACAGCATTCCAGATGATCAGTCCGGAGCCTGACGCGACCCGCGTGTGATGGAGCACAAAGGCAGGTATGCGGGGGGCTGATTTCCCGGCAGGCCGCTTTGCTTGCCCGACAGGCTTTCACATATTCAGATTTTCTATCCGTGGTGATGTTCAGTTGCTGGAGGGGGGGAGTCAATGCGCGAGGGCCGTTTGCTTCGAGTGTGCGGCGCGGACGTCGAGCGTTCGTAAGGCCGCGCGACGGTCGTGGCATGAGACGTTCTGTCCCCAGTCGGCCATGGCCGGTCCCGCCGGTCCGGCCAGCCGACCTCCCGCGAGGGCGAGCGCGACTGGCGGCCACCGTCACCACCGCCACCCAGAGACCCGGATCGGCGCCGGCCCCCACTCTTCCAAGGCCGGCGCCCGGACCGAAGGCCGTCGCAGAAGTCAGTGGTCTGCCCGCACCCCCGTCACACGCGGCCGCTGGCCATCAGGGCGACGTGAGGCAACAGCAGGAACCCGTCGGGACCAGCGAACTCGGCGCTGAGCGTGTCGAGCTGTCGCTTGATCTCCGCCTGGACTTCCGGGGTCTGGCTGATCACGATCTGCCCGATCGTGGCCACCCCGGAGGCCGGCCCGCTCCACCATTGCTCGACATCGGCACGGTGATCCCAGCTCAAGGTCTCACATGCCGCCTCAGCCAACCCCGCCGAGGCCAGCAGGTCCGTGAGGCCTTGCCCGGTCCGGGGGAAGTCGTCCTCCGAGGCCAGAGCGGGCAGATCGGACGGCCGCACCACACCTGCGGCCTGGATCGCCCGGCCGATCAGGGCCTGGCCGGGAGCCGGCGGAGAAGCCCAGATCGTCACGGCGACAGTCCCCCCGGGACGGGTCACCCGCCGCAGCTCGGCGAGCGCCTGCTGTGGACGGCCCACGTGGTTGAGCACGAAGTTGCCCACCACCGCGTCGAACTCCCCGTCCGTGAACGGCAACTCCGGCAGCGCCGCCACCTGGACCTCCGCCGCCGGAGCAGCCTGCCCGGCCAGGTCGACCATGCCGGGCTCGGCGTCCACGGCCGACACCTTCGCCCCACGCGCACAGGCCGCCACCGCGACCGTCCCCGTCCCGGTTCCCACGTCCAGAACACGTGCACCCGCCCGGACATCGGCGACATCCAGAAGCCGTTCAACCGGATAGGCGCACAGCTTCGCGAAACTGTCGGCATAGGCCCTCGCACGGCCCGACCAGATCCGCCGCTCGCTCTCATCGAAAAGCGTCACAGTCCCTGCCCCTCCGCGGATACACAGATCAACTTCACGGGACCCTAACGCACTGCCTTCCAGCCGGAGTGGTCTCTCCTTGTGGAACCCGCGCCCAACGAGTCCGAGTTCCCGCGTAGTTCGCGCACACCGCGGGGTGCGTCGGGCAGCGCGTCGACGTACCGGAGGTCGGCCCGGACCCGTGCCTCGTCGACCGCGCGCAGCGCGTCGAGTTCGGTGGCGAGTGACGGTCCGGCGGTGTCGTGTCCGACCGGGAGCAACGGGGTGAGGAAGTCCGGGACGTACCAGGGGTGTGCGTTGATCAGTTCCAGCAGCGGTACGGCGGTGCGCGGGACGTTTCCCCGGACGGCCCGTTGCCACCGTCGGGCCTCGTGGGAGGGCTGGTGGCCCCAGAAGCCGATGATCAGGTTCTGCAGCGGCGAGACCGCGATCCGGGTGTGGCCCAGATCCTGGGCTCCGACGACCAGGTTCAGTCGCAACAGGCGTTCCTTTCTCCCCGGCCCCGGCAGCTCACGGTATCCGAAGCCGTCGGCACGTCCACGGTTCGGTGCTGCGCCGAACCGTTGGCCCGTCGCGTGGGCGGCGTGTGAGTGTTGCGGCTTCCCCGACCAGGGCACAGCGCACGGAGTGGCGATGCGTCGTTCGGGTCTTCACACCCGAGGCCGGGGCCAAGCCGTCGGCCCGCTGAGGCCCGCTGAGGTCCGCTGAAAGGAAGAGCGAACACCATGTCGCACCACGTCCCGGTCGCTGCAGTACCCTGCCGCCGCATTCCGGCACACCAGTTGGACGAGAAGGAGATGCTCTGGGCCTTCCTGCGGTTCGCCCGCGCGACCGTCGTGGCCAAGGCCGACGAGTTGACCGCGGAGCAGCTGACCAGGCGGCACGTCGGATCCGCCACCACCCTCGGCGGCATCCTCGGGCATCTGGCGTGCGTCGAGTACGACTGGTTCGCCAACCGGCTCGGCGGGGGCGGCGTCCCCATGCCGTTCGGTCCTGAAGACCCCGACGGTGACTGGCGCACCGGTGATCTCGCCGTGACCGACCTGGTCGGCCGCTACCGCGAGGCGTGCGCGAGCAGCGACGAGGTGATCGCCGCCCTGGACCTGGACTCCACCGGCGCTCAGACCGGCAGCGACTACACCCTGCGCTGGGCCATGACCCACCTGGTGGCCGAGACGCACCGCCACCTCGGGCACGCCGACCTGCTGCGCGAGCTGACCGACGGCGCCCGCGGCTGGTGAGAGCCCCGGACCGGGACTCGCCTGATCATCGCGCGGCTCCGAGCCGTCGCCCGTCAGGAGGCCAGCACGCGTGACATGGTCTGCGCACCACGCTGCTGGGCCGCTCGCCGCCCGTTCAGCCACCGTTCTGGGCCGGGCCGCCCAACGCGCGGGCGAGGAGACGGTACGACCAGCTGCTCGCCCGGCACCACGCCCATGCCGTGCCGCCGAGCGCCCGGTACCAGGCGATGCCGAACGGGAGGGCGATGGCGAACCAGGACGGGGGTGCCAGCTCGCCAGGCCGCCGGGCACCCTCGCACGCCCAGCGGCGGCACCGTTCGACGCCCCGGCGCGTCCAGGCGGCGCAGCGTTCGGCGCGCCCGGACCAGCGGGTGGAGGCCCGCAGCAGCGCGGCATTCCAGCTGCTGCGGAGGCGTGCCATCGCATGCCTCCTCTCGTGCGGTCCCCTCAGCGCCCCAGGCGTGCCGCCAGCTGCTCCGGGAGGGTGTCGCGGTTCGCCCGGGTGAGGGGGAGGACCTTGACGTCGGTGCGGCGCTTGAGGGCGTCGGTGAACGGGCCGTGCTGCGCCTGGACGGTGGCCACGACGTCGACCTCGGCGGCGAACACGGCCCGGACGGTGTCCTCGAAGGGGCGGTACGCCAGCTCCATTCGCCCGAGCTCGTCGATGAGCACGAGGGTCTGGGACGACCACACCAGGGACGGCAGGGCCAGTCGCTCCATGACCCGCAGGTCGACGCCGTACCGTCCGACCCGCGGCGGGCCCGGAAAGTCGACATGGGCGAGCACGGCCCGTTCGCCCGCAAGCGTCTCCAGCGCGAATCCGACCCGGCTGCCGTCCGTACGGATCTCCTCCGTGGTGAAGCCGCAGGTCTTCCGGGCGGGCAGCAGCGCCGCGAGTCGGCGGATCGCGGTGGTCTTCCCACTGCCGGGGCGCCCCTCCAGCAGGATCCTGGTCGGCATCTCGGACTCCGCATCGGGCGGTCGGGTGGTGGCCGGCCCCCGGTGACCAGCATGTCCCTCCGCGCGCCCGGGCCGCAACGCCGTTCGGCGGTGCGGGCGGGGCCGGTCGGCCCTCGCGGGGCGCGGCGCCGGCGCGGAGGCTGGAGAGGTAGCACGGTGACGGCCGAGGAGGCGTCCACGCCCAGCCGCTGCCGCCCGGCGCGTCCGTCCGCAACCCGGTGGACACCACGGCGGCGGTGGGGCCGACCGAACAAGGCCGCGCTCGGCAGGCCGCGCCCTCCCCTGTAGCACGTGCCAGGTGCCCGACAACCGACTCCCGGGATGCAGAGGCTCCACAACCAGGACAACGCTGGAAGGGACGGCTCCCGTCCATGGGCCGCTGCCCGACGAATCACGGCCGGAACGGACCAGCACATCCGACGCGATTCCGATGGTCGGCCAGTCGCCGGGTCGCGCCCCCACAAGCCCAGCACCCACACCACGAAGGGGATGGCGGTCATGCGCACTGCGCGGGACATCATGCACACCGGAGCTACCTGCGTGCAGGAGAGCGAAACGCTGGAGGCCGCGGCCCAGCGGATGCGCGAACTGGACGTCGGTGCGCTGCCGATCTGCGGCGCCGACGACCGGCTGCACGGGATCATCACCGACCGCGACATCGTGGTGAAGTGCCTGGCCGAGGGCCGGAACCCCAGGACCACGACCGCCGGCGAACTCGCCCAGGGAAAACCGGTCACCGTCGACGCGGACGCCGACCAGGACGAGGTCCTGCGGCTCATGGAGGAGTACCGGATCCGCCGCCTGCCGGTCATCGACGCCCACCGGCTGGTCGGCATGATCAGCGAGGCCGACATCGCACGGCACCTGGACCGGCACGAGGTCGGCGAGTTCGTCGGAGCCGTCTGCTCCCCGCGTCAGAGCCTTCCGTAACCGCCCACCGGTTGCCGGGCGCACAGGCGGTACCCGACGAACGCTGCCGCCCCAGGGCGGCAGCAGGGAAGCCGCCGTCACAGGGCGGTGGGACCACCAGCCACCAGGAGGCCCTGACCCAGGGCGTCCGGCTCCCGTGACGGGCCCGAAGGCCCCTGGTCCCCGAGCAGCGCCGTGGGGTTCGGTGGACTGGAGGATCGGAGGCTTGGCATGAGTGAGCTGCACGACGACACACAGACGGCGCGCCGCACAGCCCACGGCCTGCGCGACCGGCTGGAGGCGGCGCTGCTCGCGGTGACCGGCGCGGCCCTGGCCGCCGGTGGGATCGCCTGGCTCGCCGGGGCGGGGACGCTTGCCGACGTGTGCTGGGCCGCTGGTACGGCGGTGGCGATCGTCCCCTCCCTCGCCTGGGTGATCGGCGCTCTGCGCCGGGGCCGGGCCGGGGTCGACCTGATCGCCGTCCTCGCGCTGGCCGGAACTCTCGCCACCGGCGAGTACCTGGCCGGAGCCCTGATCGCGCTCATGCTGGCCACCGGTCGCTGGCTGGACGCCGCCGCCGAACGCCGCGCCTCCCACGACCTGCGCCACCTGCTCGAACACGCCCCGCGCTCGGCCCGCCGCCGCACCGGTGACCAGGTCCGCACCGTCCCCCTCTCGGAGGTCCGGGTCGGTGACCTCCTGGTGGTCGGGCCCGGCGAGGTCGTCCCGGTCGACGGCCGGATCGAGAGCGGCACCGCAGTCCTGGACGAGTCCGTCCTGACGGGGGAGTCGGCGCACACCGAGCGGGCGGCCGGAGAGACGATCCGCAGCGGCGGCATCAACGCGGGCAGCGCCTTCGACCTGCGTGCGACCGCCACCGAAGCCGACAGTACGTATGCGGAGATCGTTCGCCTCGCGCAGCAGGCCGGTGCCGAGAGCGCCCCGGTGATCCGGCTCGCCGACCGGTACGCGACGAGGCCCACGCCCGCGGCCTGACCCTCCTGCCCGCACACGACGTCGCCGAGGAGCCCGGCCGCGGCGCCACCGGCCACGTCGACGGCACGGTGGTGAGCGTCGGCAAACACGACGACGCCGCCCTGCCCGCATGGGCCAAAGCCGCCGACAACCGCGCCACCCTGGATGGCGCTGCCGTCGCCTGGCTCACCGTCGACGGTGAGCCCACCGGAGCGATCCTGCTGCGCGACCCGCTCCGTCACGACGCCCCCCGCGCCCTGCGCCGCCTGCGCGAAGCCGGCATCACCCGCCTGCTCATGCTCACCGGTGACCGCGCCGAACCCGCCCACGAGATCGCCGCCGTCCTCGGCCTCGACGACGTCCGGGCTCAGCAGACCCCCGCTGACAAGGTCGCCGCCGTCCGCGCCGAACGCGGGCACGCCGTCACCGTCATGGTCGGCGACGGCGTCAACGACGCTCCCGCCCTCGCCGCCGCCGACGTCGGCGTCGCCATGGGCGCCCGCGGCTCCAGCGCCTCCTCCGAAGCCGCCGACATCGTCCTGACCACAGACCGCGTCGACCGCCTCGCCGACGCCGCTGCCATCGCCGTCCGCGCCCGGAGCATCGCCGTCCAAAGCGCCCTCGGCGGCATGCTGCTCTCCCTCGCCGCCATGGTGGCCGCCGCGTACGGACTGCTCCCGCCAGCCGTCGGCGCCCTGCTCCAGGAAGCCATCGACGTCGCCGTCATCCTCAACGCCCTGCGCGCCCTACGCCTCGACCGCACCGCCCTGCCCGCCGTCGAACCGGCCACCGAACAGCTCATCCGGCACTTCGCCGCCGAACACGACGACCTGCGCGAGGTCATCGAAGCCGTCCGTGAAGCCGCCGACCAGCTCGCCGACACCACCGGCCCGCAGGCCCTGCACGCCGTGCGCCACGTCGACCGGCTCCTCACCGAACAGCTCCTGCCGCACGAACTCGCCGAGGAGCACCAGCTCTATCCGGCCCTCGCCCCCGCCCTCGGCGGGCCGGAAGCCACCGCCACCATGAGCCGCGCCCACACCGAGATCCACCGCCTCGCCCGCCGGGTCGCCACCCACCTGCAACTCGCCGACACCAGCCACGGCCACCTGCGCGACGAACAGCTCGACGACCTGCGGGCCTGCCTCTACGGCCTCCACAGCGTGCTGCGCCTGCACTTCACCCAAGAAGAGGAGAACTACTTCTCCCTCGCACACTGACCGAACGGCGTTCGAGGCGCGTGGCAGTGTCACCGCTGGGGTGGCGCGTAGGCGCGCAGGAAGGTCCGGACGCCGGCGACGACGATCTCCTCGGTCTCCGTCTGGTCCAGCGGGTACGCGCCCCAGTACGAACGCTGGGTGACCTCCGTCGCGGTCAGCAGCACGAAGTGGGAGGCCGCCCGCGCCGGGTCCGGTGCCGCCAGCCACCCGTCCTCGGCCAGTTCCCCGAACCGCTGCCCGAGGGCGGCGAACACCCGGCGCGGCCCGGCCTCCTGCCACGCGTCCAGGGCGGCCTTCGGCAGGTGCCGGGCCTCGGCGTTGATCTGGCGCACCAGCCCGAAGTGGTCGGCGAACTCGGTCAGCGGGGTCGCCCAGGCCAGGGCGAACGCGGTGAGGTCCGCCTCCGGGTCGGTGACCTTCCCGAGCCGGCGCTCGATGATGTCCAGCTGGGCGTCGGCGACCTGCGCCGCGCTCTCCCGGATGACGGTCTGGAAGAGCAGTTCCTTGCCCGTGAAGTGGTTGTAGATGGTGCGGGTGGACACCCCGGCCTCCGCCGCGATGGCGTCGATGCTGGCGCGGGTGTAGCCCTCCCGGCCGAAGACCGTGCGGGCGGCCCGGGTGATGGCCTGGCGCTTCTCGGCCAGCCCCCGGCGGGGCCGGTCCGGCGTTTCCTGTCGGCTGGTCATGGAGTGCTCCTTCATTGCCGCCCCCTCAAAAATTGCAGTGACCGTTGTACTTGTTGCCATACGCGTTGTACTTTACCTGACGTGCCGTCCGAACGGGCGGTGACAGAACAGCAGCGCGCCCCCTGGAGACAGCCATGTCCGAGACCCCGTTCCGCCTCGCCGTCATCATCGCCAGCACCCGGCAGGGCCGCTTCGCGCCCACCGTCGCCGACTGGTTCGTCCGCACCGCTGGGCAGCGCGCGGACCTCGACATCGACGTCGTCGACCTGGCCGAGCACCCGCTGGCCCACGTGGGCGAGGAGCCCACCGCCGAGCAGGCCGAGCGGCACGCGGCCCTCACGCCCCGGCTGGCCGCCGCCGACGCCTTCGTGGTGATCACCCCGGAGTACAACCACAGCTTCCCGGCCGCCCTCAAGAACGCCATCGACCTGCACCGTGCCGAGTGGCAGGCCAAGCCGGTCGGCTTCGTCTCCTACGGCGGTCTCGGCGGCGGGCTGCGCGCGGTCGAGCAGCTCCGGCTGGTCTTCGCCGAGCTGCACGCCGTCACCGTTCGGGACACCGTCAGCTTCCACAACGTCTGGGGCCTCTTCGGCGAGGACGGCGACCCGGTCGACCCGACCGTCCAGAACGGCGCCACCAAGGGCATGCTCGACCAGCTCACCTGGTGGGCGCACGCGCTCCGGGACGCCCGCACCGTCCGCCCGTACGGCGTCTGAACCGCGGCCGGGGGGCGAAGAAGATGAGCACCGCCACCGGGCCGGTCACGGCCGGAACAGCCACTGGCACAGCCACCGGAACAGCCACCGACAAAGCCACCGGTACAGCCACGGCTTCCGCGGCCGTCGCCGCCGTCGTGGTCCTCGGCTCGCTGATGACCGTCCTCGACACCACGATCGTCAACGTCGCCCTCAACCGTCTCGCCGGGGACTTCGGCGCCCCGCTGGCCACCATCCAGTGGGTCACCACCGGCTACACCCTGGCGCTCGCCACCGTCACGCCGGTCACCGCCTGGGCGATCGGACGGTTCGGCACCCGCCGCCTCTACCTGACCGCGCTCACCCTGTTCGTGCTCGGCTCGGCGCTGGCCGGCGCCGCCTGGGACGCCCCCTCGCTGATCGCCTTCCGCGTCCTTCAGGGCCTGGGCGCAGGCATGGTGATGCCGGTCGGGATGACCATCCTGGTCCGCGCCGCCGACCCGGCCCGCACCGGCCGCACCATGAGCGTGCTCGGCATCCCCGTCCTGATCGGCCCGCTGGCCGGTCCGGTCCTCGGCGGCTGGCTGGTCGACGAGGCCTCCTGGCGCTGGGTCTTCCTGATCAACCTGCCGCTCGGCGCGCTCGCCCTCGCCCTCGCCGCCCGGCTACTGCCCCGCGACGGCGGCGGATCCCGCCGCCGGCTGGACCTGCCCGGCCTGCTGATGCTCTCCCCGGGCCTGGCCGCACTGATCTACGGGCTGGGCGCCGAGCACGGACACCCCGCCGCGGCCGGCAGCCTGCTGCCCACCCTGGCCGGCGCAGCCCTGGTCGCCGGGTTCGTCGTCCGGGCGCTGACCGCGGGGGACCCGCTCATCGACCTGCGGCTGCTGACCCGACGCGCCTTCGCCGGGCCCGCCGCCACCATCGCCCTGTTCGGCTGCGGCTACTTCGGCTCGATGCTGCTGCTCCCGCTCTACTACCAGCTGGTGCGCGGCCAGAGCGCCACCGACGTCGGCCTGCTCGGCATCCCGCAGGCGCTCGCCACCGGCATCACCATGCAGTTCTCCGGCCGACTGTCCGACCGCTTCGCCCCCGGCCGGATCGTGCTCACCGGCACCGCCGTGGCCGCCACCGGCTTCCTCGGATTCACCGTCCAGGTCGCCGCCGACACCCCGTACCCTCGCCTGATCGCCGCCCTGGTGGTGATGGGGACGGGCATCGGCATGACGCTGATGCCGGCCATGGCGGCCGCCACCCGCAGCGTCGCCCCGGCCGAGGTCCCGGCCGCCACCACCCTGGTCACCATCGTCCAGCAGGTCTCCGGCTCGGTCGGCACCGCCCTGATGTCCGTCCTGCTCACCGGGGCGATGGCCGACCGGCTGCCGACCACGGTCGCCGGCGGGCAGGCCGGCGGGGAAGCCGGCGGCGGACTGGCCGCGGTGCAGGCCCTCGACGGCGCCGCGCGGGCCGCGCTCGCCCCCGACCTCGCGGACGCCTTCCGGGACACCTACGGCTGGGCCGTCGCCCTGCTCGCGCTCGCCCTGCTGCCCGCGCTGCTGCTCTCCCGCCGGGCCCCGGGCGGCGCCGCCGCCGGGAGCGCCACATCACGCCAAGTGCACACCTCCTGACGAGAGTTCACCACGCTCCACCGAGCCGCCCCCACCCCGTACGCTGACTTCGCTACGGGTGGGGGCCGGCGCCTTCGGCCCTCCCGGCAACGTGTGAGCGCCGCACCACCGGAGCTCCCGGACGGGGTCCGGTGCGCGACCACGACCCCCGACTCGCCCGAGCCCTCACCGACTTCCTCACCACCCACGGCCACCTCCGACGCACCCCCGAAACCGACGGCGATGCGCCGGGCACTCGGTGATCCTCATGTGCACGGCTTGGACGTCTTGGGCGGCAACACTGCGGCCCGGCACGAGGTCTGGCGGCTGGAAGGGCAAGGCCGGCTGGAGGCAGCCTTGGCGGATCACTACCGGGACGTCACGGCACCAGGCACTCAGCGGCGGGGCAGGGGGACGACGCTCCTGGCGCCGTCCCCCTGGCCTGTGTCGGGGATCAGGACGGGGAGTTCGCGGCTGAACGTACTCAGCTCGCGGCGGAGGCGCTGGAGCTCGTCGTCCTTGGCCGCGAGGGCGGACAGCAGCAGTTGGTGGCGCTCCCTGAGCAGGTTGAACTCGGTGTATGTGCTGGCGAGTTTGCCGGTGAGCCGCTGGTTGAGGTCCCGCAGGCGCGCGATGCGGGCCTCGCGGGGGTCGGGTTGGGCCAGGAGAACTGACGTCGGGCGGGTGACGCCTGCGCCATTTCGAGGACTCCGGGAACCAACGGCTCGGCGGAGAGCGGCAACAAGCCCCGCCCTCTCCGGTACCGGCCCCGACCGCCGCCGGGGCCGGTACCGGCCGCCCTCAGCCGACGTCCCGGCGGCGCAGCCCGGCGAGGCCCGTGCCGGCCAGACCGGTGGCGAGGAGGGTGAGCCACACCAGCGGCGCCCACTGGAGGCTTCCTCCCGGGAGCCGTGGCAGGTGCTGGAACGGCGTCAGATCCATGACCCAGTGGTTCAGGTCGAGCGTGGGCCCCAGGTAGCCGATCAGGAGCACGAGCGCGTTCACGCCCCAGACAGCCGCCTCCCGGCGGGGCAGCAGGCCGACCACGGCCATGGCGAACCCGGCCATGACCCAGACGGCGGGCAGCTGCACCAGGGCGGCGACGAGGCAGCGGCCCAGCCGGCCGACCGGATCGCCGACGGCCGCGCCGGCGCCGATCCCGGTCGCGGCCCCGCCGGCCGCGAGCAGTACGGCCGATCCGAGCACGGGGTGGACGAGGTGACCGCCGGCCCAGCGCAGCCGGGAGACCGGAGTGGCGAGCAGGGGCTCGGCCCGGCCGCTGCTCTCCTCGGCGCGCATCCGCAGGACCGCCTGCACCGCGTAGACCGAGGCGACCATGCCGAAGACGCCGAGGATCGCCGCGAGGTAGGCGTCGACCGCTCGCTGCTGGCCGCCCATCCGCTCGATGATCTGCCGTAGCTGATCGCTGCCTCGGATCATGTCGAGGACGCCGTTGCTCACCCCGCCGACCACCAGGCCCCCGGTGGTGAAGCCGAGGGCCCAGCCGAGGAAGGCGCCGCGTTCGAGCCGCCAGGCCAGTGCCCGCGTGCTGCGCAACCGCGGGCCTGCGGCTGCCGGGCCGGGCTTCGGTGCGAGCAGAGCTGCGCCCAGGTCGCGCCGGTTTCCCAGCACGGCTGCCCAGCCGAGCAGGAGCGCGGCGACGGTGAGGAGCAGTGCGAGCGGCCACCAGCGGTCGCCGCCGTAGGGGCGGATCTGTTCCGCCCAGCCGATGGGGCTCAGCCACGACAGCCGGCGCGCCCCGTCCGGCCCCGCGCCGTCACCGGCGGCCCGTGTCAGGAAGGCCGCTGCGAGCAGTGCTCCGGTGAGCACGTTGGCCCCGCGGGCGGTCTCGGTGAACTGCGCCGTGACGGCCGCGACCCCGGCGAAGCACAGGCCCACACCCGCGAAGGCCAGCCCGAGGGCGAAGGAGCCGGCGGCGGGCTGCCCCAGCGCGGTCAGGCCTGCCCCGACCACCAGCGCGATGGCGAGGTTGGCGAGCGCGGCGGTGGTGACGGCCGCGGTGAGCGCGGCGCCGCGGCCGACCGCGCCCGCTCCGACCAGTTCGAGCCGGCCGGACTCCTCCTCGGCCCGGCTGTGCCGGACCACCAGCAGCTGTGACATCAGCCCGGTGAGCACCGCACCGGCGACGAGCATGCGCCACGCGGTCAGGCCGCCGATGCTCGTCGGGTCGAAGACCGAGCCGTAGAGGGCGCGCAGCGAGCCGCTGTCGTTGATGGAGAGGGCGAACCCGGTACGGTCCGCCTCCGTCGCGTAGAGCCGCTGGAACGCGACGAGGGTCGCGAGCGTCGAACCGGCGACGGCGTACAGCCACACCGGCAGCATCAGCCGGTCCCGGCGCAGCGCCAGGCGCAGCAGCTCCCGGCTTCCTCGGATCGTCATCGCCGCCCGGCTCCCGTCCGCCCGGCCGCCGGCTGGGCGTGGCCGTCCACGTAGTGGCGCAGGAACAGCTCCTCCAGGGTCGGCGGACGGCTCGTCAGGGTGCGGAGTCCGACGGCGGTGAGCGCGCGCAGGAGGCCGTCCAGGTGGCCGGCGTCGACCTGGCAGCGCAGGTGGGTGCCGGTCAGTACCAGGTCGTGGACGCCGGGAAGCCCGGTGAGTCCCTGTGGCGGAGCACCGAGCTCGGCCTCGACGAAGGTGCTGGTGAGGTGCCGCAGGTCGGCCAGGCTCCCGGTCTCCACGGTCCGTCCTGCGCGGATGATGCTCACCCGGTCGCACAGGGCTTCGACCTCGGAGAGGATGTGGCTCGACAGCAGTACGGTCCGGCCGCGTTCGCGTTCGAGCTCGATGCAGTCGCGGAAGACCTCCTCCATCAGCGGATCGAGCCCGGAGGTGGGCTCGTCCAGGAGGAGCAGTTCGGCGTCCGAGGCGAGCGCCGCGACCAGGGCCACCTTCTGGCGGTTCCCCTTGGAGTAGGCCCGGCCCTTCTTCGTGGGGTCCAGTTCGAAGCGCTCCAGGAGGTCGGCCCGGCGCGCGGGGTCCAGTCCGCCGCGCAGCCGCCCGAGCAGGTCGATGACCTCTCCTCCGGTGAGGTTCGGCCAGAGCGTCACGTCTCCCGGCACGTAGGCGAGGCGGCGGTGCAGGGTGGCGCCGTCGCGCCACGGGTCCCCGTCCAGGAGCCGCGCGGTGCCGGCGTCGGCCCGTACCAGGCCGAGCAGGATGCGGATGGTGGTCGACTTGCCGGAGCCGTTGGGGCCCAGGAAGCCGTGCACCTCCCCGCGGGCGACGGTGAGGTCGAGCCCGTCGAGGGCCCGGGACCGGCCGAAGGCTTTCGTCAGGCCGGACACTTCGATCACTGATGTCATGTGGTGTGAGCCCTCCGTTCGGATGTCGTCGTAGTCGTGGTCGATCGTCGGGTGCGGCCGCGGCCGGCACCGGCGCTGGTCATGAACGGCAGTGGCTCGGCCGGTCGCGCCGTTCGGCGGCCTCGGGCCGGGCCGGCTGGGCGAACTCGCACGGCACGGTTCGGTTCACGCCCAGCAGCCGCAGCACCTTCGCGGGCTGCCGGGAGACGCCGCGCAGGCACAGGCGGGTGCCCGCTGCCAGGCGCCGGTTCACCTGGAGGAAAGCGCTCGCCCCCGAGCTGTCGCAGAAACCGACCGCGGACAGGTCGAGCACCAGTTCCCGGTTGCCGTCGTCCGTCAGGCCCAGCAACGCTGGGACCAGCTCGGACGCGGTGAGCACGTCCAGCTCGCCGTGCAGCCGTACCACCGTGGTGCGGGCCTGCGGATCGCGGGTGACCGAGTGGATCAGGCTGCCCGTGACCGGGGCGGGTGCGGTCATGACCGCCTCTGCCGTTGTGCTCACCACAACCTCCTGGAAGTTCCGTCGTCCCTGGCGGCCTGCCCGGCCGTGTGCCCGCCTCGGGGCGGGCGGTCCCGTGCCGCACCGAAGCCAATCAACTGTCGAGGGTGCAGGGGAGATCCGTTCGGACCCGGGTGAGCGGGTCGGTGGTCCCTGTATCGAGGTCGGCGACAGGCCGGGTGCGTTCCGTCGGGACGACCGCACCGACCGGCCGCGCCGGTTCGACGGTGCTGCCCACGGGCCCGGTACGGCGCGTGCCCGGTGTCCGGCCACGTAGGTCCTGGCCGGGTCTTAGCCGGACCGGAGCCGGAGTAGGGCCCGGACCATCGGCGGGAGGCTTCTGTGATAATCGACCGGCCGGTGACCAGGACGAGACGAAGGGAGGCCCGCATGGATGGGGACGGGGTGCGGTCGCGGATTCCGCAGCTGCGGCTGGACGAGTTGCTGGAGGAGCTCCAGGCCCGGATCGACGCGGCCCGGGGTACTCGGGACCGGGTGCACAGCCTCTTGGAAGCGGTGCTGTCGGTCGGCCGGGAGCTGGACCTGACGCAGGTGCTGCGGCGGATCGTGGAAGCCGCGGCCGTGTTGGTGGACGCCCGGTACGCGGCGCTCGGCGTGATCGGGCCGGACGGCGAGACGCTCTCGCAGTTCCACACGGTCGGACTGTCGGACGAGGAGATCGCGAAGATCGGTCCGTACCCGACGGGCCGGGGAATCCTGGGCGAGCTGATCCGCAACCCCGAGCCGCTGCGGCTGGCGGAGCTGTCGGAGCACCCGGCGTCGTTCGGCTGCCCGGTGCACCATCCGGTGATGCGGGCCTTCCTCGGCGTTCCGGTACGGGTGCGCGACGAGGTGTTCGGGAACCTCTACCTGACCGACAAGCGGAGCGGTGAGGAGTTCGACGCCGACGACGAGTCCGTGATCGCCACCCTGGCCGTCGCGGCCGGCGTGGCGATCGACAACGCCCGGCTGTACGAGGAGGCCCAGCGTCAGCAGCGCTGGTTGAGCGCGAGCGCGGAGATCACCCGGAGCCTGCTGTCGGGCAGTTCCCGCGCGGACGTGATGGAGCTGATCGCGCAGCGGGCGCAGGAGATCACCGGCGCCGACCTGGCCGACGTGTCCATCCCGGTGGCCGGGACGGACACGGTGCGGGTGGAGCTGGCGCTGGGCGGCGACGCGAGCGGCCGGGCGGGCCTGGTGGTGCCCCTGGAGGGGTCCCTGTCGGGGGAGGCCTGCGCGTCGGGGGTGCCGGCGACCACGGTCGACCTGGCAGGCGATCCGCGGCTGTCCGTCGGCCCTCGGAGGTTCGAGGGGCTCGGACCGGCGGTCGCGGTGCCGCTGGGCCGGGCCGAGGGGCAGATCGACGGCGTGCTGCTGCTGGCCCGGGAGACCGGCGCGTCCGAGTTCACCGATCGGGAGATCGGACCACTGCTCGGGTTCGCGGACCAGGCCGCGCTGGCGCTGGAGCTGGCGGAGCGCCGCCGCGACGTCGAACAGCTCGCGATGCTGGAGGACCGCGACCGGATCGCCCGCGACCTGCACGACCTGGCCATCCAGCGGCTGTTCGCCACGGGGATGACGTTGCAGAGCGCGGCCCGGTTCATCGAACACCCGGGTGCCTCGGACCGGGTGCTGCGTGCGGTCGGCGACCTGGACGAGACCATCAAGATCGTCAGGTCGACGATCTTCGGGCTGCGGGCCCGGGAGGACGCCGCCGGCCGCGGGCTGCGCGCCCGGGCCGTCCGCGCGGTGGAGCAGGCACAGGCGGTGCTCGGCTTCGCGCCGCGGCTGAGCATGGAGGGCCTGCTGGACACCGATGTCCCGGCGGAGGTGGCGGAGCACGTCCTCGCGGTGCTGGCCGAGGCGCTGAGCAACGCCGCCCGGCACGCGCGGGCGGGCCGGGTCGAGGTCGCGCTCCAGGCGGCGGGCGGGCGGGTGGTGCTGTCCGTCCAGGACGACGGGGTCGGTGTTCCCGAGCAGGGGCGGCGCAGTGGCCTGCGCAATCTCGCGGAGCGGGCGGAGAGGCTCGGCGGCTCGTTCGAGGTGGTCAGTCCGGCCGAGGGCGGCACGAGGCTGTCCTGGTCCGCTCCGCTGGGGTGAGGGCCGGCCGTGCCTGCGGGGCCGGTCACGCCTCGCAGGGGGACGAACCGGGCAGGGAGCGCCCGGTCACCAGTTCCGGGCGGATCCGGATGGTCACGCGGCCGTCCGTACGCGCGGCGGCGGGGGCGGGGTGGCCCTTCTCGGTGCCGGAGGTGACGTCCGCCCGGCCGAGGACGGTGACGCTCCATCCGCTGCCGTCGGCCTCGTCGAGTTCGCTCGCCTCGAAGGCGACCACGGCGTCGGCGACGGCCCGGGCGATCTCCGAGCCGGCGTCGGTGTGGAGCAGGACGCTGCCGTCCGCCGCGATCCGGTAGCGGAGCGGCATGACGGCCGGCAGCGCACCGATGGTGTAGACCAGCCGGCCGATGGCTGCCCCGCCGAGCAGCCGCAGGCACTGCGGCTCGTCCAGTGGTGTGAATTCGGCTGTCATGCATCCATGCTCGACGGAGGCCGCTCTTCCCGCGAGGGACCGATGGTCCCCCGTGAGGCCTCCGGGTGGCCCCGATGTGCGGGTGCTTCCGGCCCGGTGAGGGCCGTTTCGGCCGGTCGTCCTAGCGGGTCGTGCGGGCCGCCGTGGGGTCGTGGCCCGCCAGTACCTGGGTGGCGATGATCGCGGCCTGCACCCGGCGTTCCACGCCGAGTTTGGCGAGCAGGCGGGAGATGTGGTTCTTGACGGTCTTCTCGGCGAGGTAGAGCCGCTCGCCGATCTGCCGGTTGGTCAGGCCCTCGCCGACCAGGGCGAGGATCTCCCGCTCGCGGTCGGTGAGGTTCAGGGAGTCGGACGGTTGCCGCGTGGCGTCGCCGCGCAGTCTGGCCATCAACCGGGTGGCGGCACCGGGATCGAGCATGGACTGGCCGGAGGCCACCGTGCGGACCGCGGAGACGAGGTCGGTGCCGCTGATCTGCTTGAGGACGTAGCCGGCGGCGCCGGCCATGATCGAGTCGAGCAGGGCCTCCTCGTCGTCGAACGAGGTGAGGATCAGGCAGGCCAACTCCGGCATGCGGGAGCGCAGTTCGCGGCAGACCGTCACGCCGTCGCCGTCGGGCAGCCGCATGTCCAGGACCGCGACGTCGGGGCGCAGCGCCGGCACGCGCGTGAGTGCCTGCGCCACGGTGGAGGCCTCGCCGACCACGGTGAAGCCGGGTTCCGCGTCCAGCAGGTCGTGCACGCCCCGACGGACCACCTCGTGGTCGTCGAGGAGGAACACCTTCACCGGGTCGCCCGAGCCGGCCGCCGCGTGGTCTGCCATCACCGCTCCGTGGTCATGGCCTGTCCCCGTGGCAGGCCGTACAGATCTCGTCGCATTGTGCCGGATTCCGGGCGGGGGCGGTAGGGCCGGACGGCCCTGTTCGTCAGGGGAGGCGGGCGGTGCCCGCCTCCCCTGGGTGGGCCGGTCGGGCTACTTGCGGTGCATGGTGTGCAGGGCCTGGGCGAGGACCTGCGGGTCGTGGTGGCCCTTGTAGACGGACGGGGGCTGCCGGTCGAGGTCGAGGAGCTGCGCGACGGCGGTCCAGGCGGTGCGTACGGAGTACTCGACGGTGAAGACGACGTCGTCGGGTACCTCGGCGTACTGGCCGATGAAGGCGAGGTTGGTGGAACCCTCCGGGACCACCTGGGGCCGGTCGCCGTGGCTGCGCGCCAGGAACTGGCTGGTGATGTACGGCATCAGGCAGGGGATGACGGTGGAGGTTCCCGCGATCTCCTCGGCGGTGGCGGGATCGACGGCCAGGTGCCGGAGGACCTCCTGGAGGATCTCCGCGCCGCTGCACTCCCGCATCGGCTTCTGGACGAAGGTTCCCGGCTTGTCGGGGAAGAGGCCGTAGCCCCACCACACGGAGACGCCCTCGGGCTGCTGCTGGTAGACCGGCTGGCGGTTGACCACGACGGTGAGCAGCCACGGGGAGCCGGTGAGGGTGAGCAGGCCGCCGCGGCCCGTGGCCCGGCCGGTGAACGTCTCCATCCACTCCAGGAAGGCCGGATCCTCGGCAGTGACGGTGAAGGACTCCCAGGTGGAGTCCTCGGGGCTGCGGTCGAACACCTCGGGGCGGCCGAAGTCCTCGCGCCCGCGAGCGATCCGGTGCCACAGCAGGAAGGAGTCGGGGCTGAGGGAGGTGTCCGGGCTGTGCGGCGGGGCGGTGTGGGAGCCGAGGACGGAGTCGGCGGTCATCGAGCCGTTGGTGACGAACACGAGGTCGTCCTCGGCGACGGGGACGTCGGCGTGCGCGCCTGCGAAGTGGACGCGCTCGACGCTCGTGCCCGGCCCGCTGCGGAAGGCCAGGTCCGCGACCCGGCGGCCGATGTGGATGTGGACCCCCTGCTCCAGGAGCCAGGCCGTGAGCGGTCGGATGATCGAGTCGTACTGGTTGTAGCGGGTCCGGTAGATCCCGGACATCGTCTCGAACTCCGGGAAGAGGTGGACGAAGCGCTTGAGGTAGCGCCGGAACTCGATGGCGCTGTGCCACGGCTCGAACGCGAAGGTGGTGCACCACATGTACCAGAAGTCGGTGGTGAAGAAGCCCTCGTCGAAACAGTCGGTGATGCGCTTGCCGTCGAGCAGCCGCTCGGGCGTGGCCAGGCACTTGACCAGTTCGAGCCGGTGGTGTTCGGAGAAGCCCATGGCGTGTCCGTCGCAGATCTCGCCGCCGGCTCGCACCAGTCGGGCGGCGTCGTCCCAGGGAGCCTCCTCGTGCGAGTCGAAGATGTCCTGGGTGGCCGACTTCGACGGGTCGTCCAGCGACGGGATGCCGGACAACAGGTCGTACGTGCAGCGGAACTGTGCCTCGAACATCCGGCCGCCGCGCATCGTGTAGCCCGTCTCGGGTGTGCCGCCCGCGTCCAGGCTGCCGCCGACCTCCTCCTGGCCCTCGTAGACGTGGATGTCGCCGCCGGCGAAACCTCCGTCCCGGATGAGGAACGCTGCTGCGGACAGGGCGGCGATGCCGCCTCCGACCAGGTGGGCCTTGGGCATCGGATGTCTCCTCAACTGTGGTGCGCCGAACCGCCACCGGCTGGACGAGCAGCGATCCCGGCGATCGGTGTCGGGCGATCGAATCCATCGATCAGGGGTACGGGCGACGGTCTGCTTCCGAGGCAGCGGGCGGGTCGTTGGGCCGTTGGTCATCGGTGCGGGAACGACGGTCCCGGTGGCATCCCGAGTGCGCGGGACCGGCGGACCGGGACCTGCGGGCCCTGCCGCAGGGCAGTGTGGCCCCCGCCGGACAACGGCGCGGGAAGGAAGTGCCGAGCGGGCGGACACCAACCGCGATCCGCGAGTCGAGGTCGAGGTCGAGGTCGAGGTCGTGTTCGGAGGCCCTGGGGGAGCCGGGCTGAAGGTCCCGGCCTTCAGGGCCCGTTCGGTCCTTCGCAACTTCCGCCGCAGTGACGATGGTTGAGGCAAACGAGAACGCGAAGGAGAAGACACGTGAGCGAGCAGACCGGACCGGAGCGGCGGATCGTGGTCGGTGTCGACGGATCGCCGGCATCGGTCGACGCGCTCCGGTGGGCCGTCGGCCAGGCCCGTGTACAGGGAGCCGTGGTGGAGGCCCTGATCGCGTGGCAGCACCCGATGGCCACCGCGTGGACAGTGCCGATCGAGGCCTACGAGGGTCTTCCGGGCATCGCACGGAAGACCCTCGACGACAGCGTCAGGGAGGTGACCGGTCCCGACGCTCCGGTCGGGATCAGGACCCGGGTGCAGGAGGGCGGCGCCGCAGAGTGCCTGCTGGACGCGGCCCGCGGCGCCGAACTCCTGGTCGTCGGCAGCCGGGGCCACGGCGGTTTCACCGGCGCCCTGCTCGGCTCGGTCGGGCAGCACTGCGTCCAACACGCGCCCTGCCCGGTCGTCGTGGTCCGCCACCCCAAGGCCTGACGCACACACCCCGTCATCGACGCGCGGCCATGCCGCCGACCGGAAAGGAGTGAACCGACCATGCGACACCGGATCGTGGGAGAACTGATGACGTCGGCCGTCGTGCACGTGAAGCCCGACACCGGCTTCAAGGAGATCGCCCGGCTGCTCGCCGGGCACGACGACTTCGACGGCGGCCGCCGCACCTCGCGCCGAACGCCGGCTACCGGGCGTGCGTCGAACGCTTCGAGGAGTGAGTCCGCGTCCACGTCCAGCGGGTCGACGGCCGGCAGGCTCGACGAGAGGCCCATCGCGTTCAGCGCCCTCTCGCGGGAGCGGGCCGGTCGGATGGGCGGAGGACCGGACGTCAGGCCGATGCCCGGAGCGCGCGACGCTCGGCCACGGTCAGCCACGCCACGGCGGCCACGATGACCACCGCGAGGACGAGACTGACCGGACCGGTGCCCAGGTCAAGGCCGCCGCGTCCGTGGCTGACACCGGCCCAGTCGGCGAAGCAGGCGCCCAGCGGCCGGGTGAGCACATAGGCCCACCAGAACGTGAGCACCGGCGACAGGCCGGACAGGCGATGGGCCATCGCGGGCACCGTGATCAGGGCGGCGAACAGCAGCCCGGAGGGCAGGTAGCCCCAGCCCAGGGTGGCGGCGGTCAGGTCCCCGACCGCCGTGCCGAGCGCGAAGGTGGCCATCACCGCGCACCAGTAGAAGACCTCGCGGCGACCGCCGGCGACCGTCTCCACCGCCAGGGTCCCCTCGGTGCGCCGCCACAGGACGAACACCAGGGCGAGGACGAGGGCGAACGCCGCCGCGGAGACGGCGTAGGGGACACCGAGGGCGACGTGCGCGACATCGGCGGCCATGGTGCCGAACACGCTCACCATGACCACCGCGGCCCAGTACACGACCGGGACGTAGCGGCGCGTGCGGGCCTGTGCGAACAGCGCGGCGGCCAGCAGCAGGCCGGCCGAGCCGACCGCCGGGATCGGTCCGAGCGTGCGGGCGAGGTAGTCGGAGGTGGTCTCGCCCATGCCGGTGGTGAGGATCTTGACGATCCAGAACACCGCTGTCACCTGCGGGACCTTGCTCCAGGCAGGC
The DNA here is from genome assembly GCF_044767505.1 of Kitasatospora sp. NPDC101235. Lineage (NCBI taxonomy): Bacteria > Bacillati > Actinomycetota > Actinomycetes > Kitasatosporales > Streptomycetaceae > Kitasatospora > Kitasatospora sp. NPDC101235. The sequence goes on along the minus strand of NZ_JBIWNZ010000034.1, from coordinate 59,517 downwards.
CCGGCGGACACGGCTTGGCGTCGGTGTGTGCGCTGGGGTGTTGTCATGGCGCCCAAGACGACGGCGCTCCCTTCCACGGTGCGCGGCCGCGGCCGCGCGGAACGAGTGGGTCAGCCGCCCAGGACGGTGTTGCCGGTGATCGCGTCGCTGGTGCCGTCCACCGTCACCAGGTGCCGCACGCCGTCCGGACCCAGGACCACGGCCTGCCACGCGCGGCCACCGCCCCGCTCGGTGACCGGGGACAGCGACTCGACCTTGCCGCCGGGCACACCCGACGACGCCTTGGCCACCGCATCGGCAGCGTCGGTCGACGGCAGCGCCGCCGGCGCACCGTGCACGTCCCGCCCCCGTACCCCGCGATCGCCGTGGCGGCCCCCACGAGTGTCCGGGCCGTCGCGCCGCTCGCGCTCACCCGCGATCTTCCGGTCGCCGTGGCCCTCGCCCTCGTGGTGGACCGCCACCGCCACCGCCGCCGCCGCCGCGCCACCGCCGAGCACGACCACGGCCGCGCCGACCACGACCCACCGCCCGGAGCGCCGGCCCACCCACCGTCCGGCACGGCCCAGACCCGTGCGCGTCCTCCCGGCAGTCATCGCCGGCTCGACCGGCTCGAACCGCTCCCCGTTCTCCACGGACTCGTTCACACCACCCACCCCTGTCCTCCGCAGGCCCGGGCCGTCCCCGGGCGACAGCCTCAGCATGTCCGGGCGATGCTGAAGATCAGCTGAAGATCCGAAGGCCCCTTCGGCCGCTCGGCCGGACACCTGTCACCCTTGGGGGCATGCGCGTACTCGTGGTGGAGGACGAACGCCGGCTGGCCCAGGCGCTCCAGCTCGGACTGACCGCCGAGGGATTCACCGTCGACCTCACCCACGACGGACTCTCCGGCCTCGCCCGGGCCACCGATCACGCCTACGACGTGATCGTGCTGGACATCATGCTGCCCGGCCTCAACGGCTACCGGGTGTGCTCACGCCTGCGGGCCGCCGGCAGCGACGCCGGCATCCTGATGCTGACCGCGAAAGACGGCGAATGGGACGAGGCCGAGGCCCTCGACACCGGCGCCGACGACTACCTGTCCAAGCCGTTCTCCTTCGTCGTCCTCGTCGCCCGCCTCAGGGCCCTCGCCCGCCGCATCGGCACCCGCGCACCCCGGCGCACCATCCTCGGAGACCTCATCGTCGACTCCGCCGCCCGCACCTGCACCCGCGCCGACACGACCATCGCGCTGACCCCGCGCGAGTTCGCCGTCCTCGACCACCTGGCCCGCCGCGCAGGCGAGGCCGTCTCCAAACGGGAGATCCTCGAACAGGTCTGGGACAGCGGGCCCGACAGCGACCCCAACACCGTTGAAGTCCACATCAGCGCACTGCGCCGCAAGATCGACACCCCGTTCGGCCGCGCCGCCGTCCAGACCGTACGCGGCGCCGGCTACCGACTGGCGGCCGACGGTGGCTGACAGCACTGCGGGCCGCATCCGTGCGGCCGCACGCCGCCGCCTGGCCCGCCACCCGCGTCTCGTGGCCCTCACCGCCCGGCTGGCCCCACGCTCGGTCCGAGCCCGCACCACCTTCGCCGCCTGCCTCAGTGTCGCCGTCGTCCTCGCGACCGCCTCGGCCGCCGTCATCCTGTTGCTGCGCGCCAACCTGGAACGCACCGTCGAAACCGGTGCCCGCGAGCAGGCCCAGGCCGTCGCCCGCCTCGCCACCGACGGACACCTCACCAGCCCGCTCCCGCTCGACCACGGCACCGATTTCATCCAGGTCGTCGACGCGCACGGCAGAGTCGTCGCCGCCAGCCAGAGCCTCGCCGGCCACCCCGCAGCCGCCCCCATCGACCACCAGGACGGCCACGACACCTTCAACCTCGGCGCCCGGGGCGACGAACACCACCAGCGCGTCACCACGATCACCGCCACCACCCCCACCGGCCCGGTCACCATCCACGTCGGCGCCTCCCTGCGCACCGTCGATGCCGCCGAGGACCTCACCACCGCCGCCCTCGCCGCGCTGAGCGCCGTTCTGCTGCTCACCGTCGGCGCCCTCACCTGGCGCTCGACCGGCCGTGCCCTCCGTCCGGTCGAGGCCATCCGCGCCGAAGTCGCCTCCATCGGCGACCGCGACCTCGACCGCCGCGTCCCCGAACCCCGCAGCGACGACGAGATCGCCCGCCTCGCCGGCACCATGAACGCGATGCTCGAACGCCTGGAGGCCGCCGGGGTCCGACAGCGGCGCTTCATCGCCGACGCCTCCCACGAACTACGCAGCCCCCTGACCGTCCTGCGCACCCAACTCGAAGTCGCCCGCGCCCACCCCGACCCCGACGTCCGCAACGACCTGGTCGCCGGCGCCCTGGAGGAGACCGAACGCCTCCAGGCCCTCGCAACCGACCTCCTCCTGCTCGCCCGCCTCGACGCCACCGGACACGACTGGCCGCACGAACCCGTCGACCTCACCGAACTCGTCCGCGCCACCGTCGCAGCCCGCGGCACCGAGCCCCACCCGGTCACCGTCCACACGCCCGGAGCGGTCATCATCCACGGGAACCCCCAATGGCTGCGCCGGCTGCTCACCAACCTGCTCGACAACGCCCAACGCCACGCCCGGCACCACATCACCGTGCGGCTCGACCTCGACCTCGACCTCGACAAGGCCGCGGGCCGGGCCCTCCTCGACGTGGCCAACGACGGTCCTCCGATCGAACCGGCCGACCAGGAGAAGGTCTTCGAACGCTTCGCCCGACTCGACGACGCCCGAAGCCGCGACGACGGCGGCGCCGGCCTCGGCCTCCCGATCGCCCGCGACATCGCCACCGTCCACGGCGGCACCCTCACCGTTCCCGACACACCGGGCACGGCGACCTTCCGAACCAGCCTCCCGCTCCCGGGCGATTCGGCCGCCGCCTGACGACCCTCGCGTGGACCGGTGATCAGGGGCAGTGAGTCCGGCACCGCGACAAGGTGCAGGCTGGTACGGACTGCCCCCGTCCTCGCCCGCGCCCTGGGCGACGCCTCATGGGTGACCCGGTTGCCGACGGTGAAGTGCTTGGGCGGCGCCTCCGCCTGGGGTTCGAAGGGGCTGGTGGGTAGGGGGCGGCGACCTGCCGCAAATTTCGTCATTCCGGCCGGTATGTGCCTGGAAGCGCGGGCGCGGACTTTCCAGTGCATACGGGTCGAGCCTGACCGGAATGCCGCACACATCGTCTGGTGCGTCCTCGCGAAGGGCGACGGTGGGCAGTGTGCACCGTCTTCGAGGGGCTGTCACCGCGAGGGCGGGCGTTCCGTGTCGCGGGAATTCCTGGGAGTTGTCGGCCCGGACAGGGCGTGGCCGCATGCTCAAGGGGCCTGCTCTCCAGGCATGTTCACGGTCCTCTCGGCTCGGAACGGCCGTTCGGCGGGAAGGCGCCCGCAGAACCGGGGTGAAAAATCCCGCCGCAGCCGGCGGTGGCCTGCTACAGTCGCCCTAGTTGCAGTAGTGGTTCCCATGAACTTTGTGTGCGCCTGCTGATGTATTGCAGGCGCATTTTTTGTTCCCCGGCTCTTCCCCGGTGGGCGCTCCATGCGGTGACTCGAAGCCCGCGCCGTGCGTGCTTCGGACAGCCCCTTGAAGGAGATTTTTAATGGCTAATGGCACTGTGAAGTGGTTCAACTCGGAGAAGGGCTTCGGCTTCATCGAGCAGGAGGGTGGCGGCCCCGACGTCTTCGCCCACTACTCGAACATCAACGCCAACGGCTTCCGTGAGCTGCTCGAGGGCCAGAAGGTCGAGTTCGACGTCACGCAGGGCCAGAAGGGCCCGCAGGCCGAGAACATTCGCCCGCTGTAGTTCTTCTGCCATGGCACCCGCCTAGCAGCGAGGGGCCCGCACCGCGCACATGCCCGGTGCGGGCCCCTCGGCTCTCCGGCAGGCTGCTGGCTGCCTGCTCGGCCGACGCCCTCGTGGTTGCCACGCCCACCGGCTCGACCGCCTACAGCTCCGGGGGCCCTCGACTTCGGCGACCGGATCGGTGTCTACCGCGCCCCGCAACGCGTACGGCTCGTTCCCCTCAGCCACCGACTTCTACGGCCGGCTCCGGGACCGCTTCCTCGCCAGGCAAGGGGCGATCCATCCTCAGGAGTAGAACCGCAGCCCGGCGCGCCCCGTCGTGACCCGTCAGCTGCTCTGGAGGCGGCGGGCCTCGGCGATGAGCTCGGTGGGCAGGGCGGAGCCGGAACGCGACAGCTCCGGCTACCGGCGGTACGGATCCGGGGAGTTGCTGCAGCTGGTTCAGGTCCGGACGCTGGCCGCCGCGGGCGTGCCGCTGGCCGGGATCGGGCCCATGCTCGACACCGACGCCGCGCGGTTCGGTGCCGCGCTCGCCGACGTCGGGCGGCAGCTCACCGAACGCATCGATGAGCTGGTCGCCCGCCGCGACACGCTGCACCGGCTCGCCGACGGCGACCGGGCCCTGCTGCCAGACCGTGCCTGCGCGGTCCTGGACCGGATGCCCGGCCTCGGCTTCAGTCCCGACTACGTGGCCGCGCAACGCGAGGCCCTGGTACTGGCCCGGGCGTTGGTGCCTGAGGGCTTCGACGGCTTCCTGACCCAGCTCGAACACGGGCTGGACGACCCCGAGTACATCGACCTGACCAAGCGCGGCTGGGAGGCCGAGACCTGGGAACCGGACGACCCGAGGATCGAGGAACTCGCGACCGCCATGGCCGACCGCTACCTCGCGAACCCCGCGCTGCTGGGGGATCATGCCAGTCTGCGGGCATGGGCCAAGGCTTCGGCCCAGTACAAGCTGATCAACAACCACCGCGAGGACCAGGCACCGGTCGCGGCCCGGCTGACCGCGCTCACCGAGACCAAACTCCGCGCCGCAGGCGTACCCATGCCGCACCGGTGAAGGAATCCTCCGCCACGCAGCCTCGTTCATCCGGGGGTCGGTGAGCTCCTGGGAGTCCTTGAGGTCTCGGCGTGCTCCTTGTCCGGGCCGGTCATGGAGCCGAGACGCCCCAGGGGATCACGCGAGGTCACCGGCACGCTGGGTTCCTCGGGGAACCGTCGGCGGGTTGAACACGAGAACCCACCAGAAGAGCAGTCCAACCATTCCCCCCAGATGTTCCTCATGATGTGGCCAGACTGTCCCCATGGCAGATCAGATCACCGAGCATCTCATCGACCGTTTCGTCAGCGCCCTCCGGCCGGTTGTGCCGCTGGTCTCGGTATGGGCGCACGGGTCACTTGCCGGAGGTGACTACCAGCCGGGCCGTAGCGACCTCGACCTGATCGCTCTCCTCGGCCGACCGTGCACGGCAACCGAGGAGCAGCGACTTGGCGAGATGCACGAGGCCCTGGGCAGGGTCAGCCCCCTCGCGTCGAGGCTGCATTGCAGCTACCCCGCCGTCACCGAGTTGGACGATCCCGCACGCTCACACCTCACGTGGGCCCACGAGGAGCTCATGCACCGACCGATCACACCGGTGACCAGGCGTGAACTGCACGACTTCGGACTCGTCCTCCACGGTCAGCCACCGACTGAGATCCTGCCACCGGTGACCGACGGGGAGCTCGCCGATTCCATCGTCAAGGACCTTCAGAACTTCTGGCGGCCGGCCCTGGACCACCCGGAACGGTGGACGCGCGACATCTGGGTCGACCTCGGCCTGCTGACCCTGGCCAGAGCAGCAGTGACCTTGCAGGACGGCAGACTGATCACCAAGGCCGAGGCCCTCGACGTACTCGCCGAACTGGGCGCCCCCGCGGACGTCGTGGACGACATCAGGCAGCGTCGCTACGGCACTCCCGGCCCCGCCGACCAGCAGTGGATCAACCGACGGGCAGAACTGACGCTCGCCTTCCTCGGGCCCGCGATCGACCAGGTCGTCGCTGCTTCCCTCTGACGAAGCACGTGCGCTGGTAACGCCGATACCGCCATCGGTTCGTCGTTCGGCCAGCCAGGGCCGCACGGGTTGCACCGAGGCGGGACTCCCGGTCAGCGGGCAGCTTGGCCTGGATCCTGTCGACGATGGCCTTGGTCTGCGGGTCCATTCCGGAGGTGTCGACGGACGACAGCAGCGACCGGCCGGTGACGGTCGTGGACCCGGTCGCGGCGGCGTGCGCAGGAAGAGCCAGGCCAGGGGAGCAGGTCGTGGCAACGGCCAGGCTCGCTGCCATGCGGTGCGGTACGCGCGAGGGCCGGGACACCGGCGGTGTCCCGGCCCTCGGCGTCGGGTCAGCCGTGCCGCAGTCGGCCGGTGGACTCGCGGGCGACCAGCTCCGGGGTGAACAGGTAGTCCCTGACCTGGCCGCCGTGCCCCTCCAGCTGGCGCCACAGGGCCTCGGCGACGGCCGCGCCCAGGCCCGGCCCGCGCGGGAGCTGGCCATCCAGCTTCTCGACGAGGCCGGCTACACCTCCGGCGCGGACCTCCTGTACTACGAGGACCCGGAGGCACCCCACCACGAGGACGCCTGGCGCCCCCGCTCCCGGCACGCGCTGCTGCACCTGTTCGGCGGCCCCTCGCCGGTCGTCTCGCTCACCGCCGCCGCGCACCTGCGGCTCGCCCCCGGCGAGACCTGGAGCGCCGTCAACCCGGCCGCGGTGCGGGCCGACGGCGTGCGGTACACCGCGCTGGAGGCCGACTACCGGGTGGAGCGGCCCGAGGTCGTGGCCGTCTCGCCGCACGGGCTGCTGCGCCCGCTGGCCGCCGGGCGCACCGCGGTGACCGTACGGGCTCACGGGCTGAGCGGGCACTGCGAGGTCGAGGTGGCGCCGGAGCTTCCGGCCCGGCCCGTCCTGGAGGTCGTCGTCACCGTCCCGGACGGCACCCCGCACGACACGCCGGTGATGTACGGCCCGCTGCCCTGCCGCCCCGACGGCCCCGGGCGCTTCCGCGGCCGGATCGCCGTCCCGCGCGGCACCGGCTTCGACGGCGGCGTCTCGCGCGGGTGGGGCCTGGACGCCGTCGACGAGGACGGCCTGCGGGTGATGCACCCGCTGACGGTCAACCGCGACACCCGCCTCGACCTCACCGTCGACCGCTGGCACCGCCCGGCGGACGGCATCTGACCCGCTGTCCCACCCCGGGGCCCCGGCCCCTCCCCAACGAAGGAGTCTCGGACGATGCGCTACCGCAGACACGCCGCACTCGGCGTCCTCGCCCTGCTGGTCACGGCCTGCGGCGGCACCTCGCCCGCCGGCGCGCCGTCCACCGGCACCTCGTCCGCGAGCGGCGCGGCGGCGGGGGATCCGATTGAGCGCCCCGCCGATCGCGGGCCCGGAGGGCGACCTGGTGATCTGGGCGCAGACCCAGCAGGCCGCCGCCCTGCAGCCGCTCGCCGACCGGTTCGGCAAGGAGCACGGGGTCAAGGTCACCGTCGCCCCGCAGTCCGTCAACACCCAGCAGGCCTACGTCTCGGCCACCAACGCGGGCAAGGGCCCGGACCTGGTGGTCGGCGCCTCCGACTGGCTGGGCAACCTGGTACAGAACGGCGTCGTCGCGCCCGTCCCGCTCACCCAGGCGCAGAAGGCGCTGTTCCAGCCCGCCGCGCTGGAGGCCGTGAACTACGACGGCCGGCCGTACGGGCTGCCGTACGCGACGGAGAACCTGGTGCTGTTCCGCAACACCGAGCTCGCGCCGAACGCTCCCACCACCTTCGAGGACCTGGCCGCCGCCGGGCAGGGCGCCGTCAAGGACGGGAAGAGCGAGATCCCGCTCGCCCTGCCGATCGGCCAGCAGGGCAACGCGTACGCCCTAAAGCCGCTGTTCACCTCGGCCGGCGGCTACCTGTTCGCCGCCAAGGCGGACGGCGGCTACGACACCGCCGACCTCGGGGTCGGGGCGCGCGCTGGCGGCACCTGGTCGCCGTGCTCGCCGTCTGCTTCGCGCTGTTCCCGCTGCTGTTCGTGCTCTCCGCGGCGCTGAACCCGCTCGGCACGCTGCAGTCGTCCACGCTGCTGCCCCGGCACGCCTCGCTTGCCAACTTCACCGCCCTGTTCACCAACGGGCAGTACCCGTTCGCCCCGTGGCTGGGGAACACGGCGCTGGTCTGCGGCACCTTCGCGGTGCTCAACGTGCTGCTCGGGGTGCTGGCCGCGTACGCCTTCTCGCGGTTCCGCTTCCGGGGCCGGCGGATCGGGCTGATGGCGGTCTTCCTGGTGCAGATGTTCCCGCAGTTCCTCGCGGTGATCTCGCTCTACCTGATGTTCGCGAAGATCGGCGACGTCCTGCCGGCGATCGGCCTGGACACCCCGTGGGGCCTGGTGCTGGCGTACCTGGGCGGCGCGATGGGGGTGAACACCTGGCTGATGAAGGGCTACCTGGACACCATCCCGCGCGAGATCGACGAGGCCGCCAAGGTGGACGGCGCCGGGCACGCGCAGATCTTCTTCCGGCTGATCCTGCCGCTCGCCGCGCCGATGCTGGTGGTGATCTCGATCCTGTCGCTGACCGCCGCGCTCAACGACGTGATCCTGGCGAACATCTTCCTGACCTCGAACGACTCCAAGACCGTCGCGGTCGGCCTCTACGGGATCATCTCCGGCCAACAGGACCAGAACTACGGCCTGTTCGCGGCCGGGGCGCTGGTGACCTCGCTGCCGGTGATCGTGGTCTACCAGTTCCTTCAGCGCTACCTTGCCCAAGGCCTGACCGCCGGGTCGGTCAAGGGCTGAGCGGCCGGACGCTGTCGCCCCGTACGGGAACTGCCCGTTACCCCCGCTTCGGTCTCCTGCTTCACGCGCCGCCGACGCGATATCGGGCCGGGCCGCAGCGGCGGCGGCGAGCCGGCGGGCCACGGTGGCGGTGGCACGCCTCCCACCTCGCTGGCGGCCGGCGCCTGATCCGCTGCCAGCGGTCTGCCAGCACTCTGCCAGCGGGGTGCGGAACTGTCGGACGTGCCGGGCGGTACGCCGCGACCGAGGAGCGCGTGACCACCCGGCCCGTTGACGAAAGGGCACTCGCGTGACTCGTACCTCCCCTCCCATCGCCTCCGCCGCAGGCCCGCGCCGGCCCGAGGCGTCCCGCACCGCAGCCCGACGCTTGGCGGCCTCCTGGAGGCTGGGCGCGGGCGCCGCCGCGGCAGCGCTGCTGGCCGCCGTGTGTCCGGCGACCGCCGTGGCCGCGCCGGACACCGCCCCGGTGCCGCGACTCACGTGGGCGAAGTGCGGGGACGGCTTCGAGTGCGCGACCGCCCGCGTGCCGCTCGACCACCACGACCCGGGCGGCGCCGGGATCGACCTCTCCGTCATCCGGCACCCGGCGGACGACCGGGCGCACCGGATCGGCTCACTGTTCTACAACCCCGGCGGGCCGGCCGTGCCCGGCACCGTGGCCCTGCCCATGATGCTCGGCCAGTTCCCCGAGGAGGTGCGCAAGCGCTTCGACATCGTCAGCTTCGACCCGCGCGGCACCGGTGGCAGCGCTCCCGTCCAGTGCTTCGACAACCCGGCGGACGAGCAGGCCCTGCTGGCCGGCACCGCCGCCGGCTACCCCGAGGGCGCGGACCAGCAGCATGCCTGGGCCGACGCCTACCAGCGCCTCGCCCGGCAGTGCGCGGCCCGCAACCCGGCCCTGCTGCCGCACGTCTCCACCGCGAACGTGGCCCGGGACATGGACCTGCTCCGCCGGGCGGTCGGCGACCGACGGCTCACCTACCTGGGCACCTCGTACGGCACCTACCTCGGCGCCACCTACGCCAACCTGTTCCCCGGCCGGGTCCGCGCCATGGTCCTCGACAGCGCACCGGACCCGGTGGCCTGGTCGACCGGCCACGGCGGGCAGGCCGCCACCATGGGTACCCTGCTGCGCAACGGCAGCGACGTGGCCGCCGGCCGTATCCTCGACGCCTTCCTCGACCGGTGCGCCCAGGTCGGTCCCCCGGCCTGCGCCTTCTCCGCCGGGACGGCCGCCGCCACCCGGGCCAGGTACGGCGAGCTGCTCCAGCGGCTGCGCACCCGGCCGGTCGCGGTCGACGGCACGACCTTCACCGCCGGCTCGGCCCTGGAGGCGACGATCCTCTCGCTCTACGCCACGAACCCCGTCCCGCACCTGCCCCTCACCGGCTGGACCAAGCTCGGCGCGACGCTCCAGGCTCTGTGGGCCGCCACCGAGGAACCGGCCACACCGACCACACCGCTGCCGCCCGTCTTCCACCAGCCGCCGGACCAGGCGCTGGCGGTGGCGTGCTCGGACAGCGCCAACCCGCCCGCCCGGGCCGACTACCCCGCCCTCGCCGCGTCCGCCCGAGCCCGCTCCGGCGAGGCCGGCCCCTACTTCGCCTGGGCCGACGCGCGCTGCGCCGACTGGCCCGCCCGGGACCGCGACCGGTACGAGGGCCCCTGGAACCACCCGACCGCCCGACCGATCCTGGTCGTCGCCAACACCGGTGACCCGGCCATGCCGTACGCAGGGTCCCGCGCGATGGCCCGCTCGCTCGCCCGCGCGGAGCTGCTGACCGTCGACGGCTACGGCCACACCGTGCTGGCCAACCCCAGCGACTGTGCTGCCCGGCACGAGACCCGCTACCTGATCGACGGCGTCCTTCCCGCGCCCGGCACGGTCTGCGCACCCACCCGCCCGCCGTTCAGCGGCTGATCGCGCATCCGTCCTGCCGCGCCACCCGCCCCGGGTGGCGCGGCGGGCACACACCCGGCCGACGCCGAAGAGCCGGTCAGCCCGCCTCCAGCGCCAGCGACTCCGGCCGCGGCAACGCCCGGCCGCGCTCCCAGGCGGCCCGGAAACCGGCCTCCCCGAGGGCCTCGGCGCAGCCGTTCAGGACGGCCCGCAGCTCCGGATCGCCCGCGTCGTGGGCCCCGCGCAGGCCGTACGCCGCGCCCAGCGCCGCCGCCCCGCGCGCCGCCTCGCCGAGCGCGAGGCAGTACTCGGCGAACCCCTCCAACACGTCCGCCCGCACCGGCTGGTCGCCGCTGTCCGCGCCCAGCTCCAGGGCACGGCGGTGCAGCGGGCCGGCCGCGTCCGGCGCGCCGCGCCGCTGCTGGATCCGGGCCAGGCTGGTGTGCAGCAGGGCGAGCAGGTGCAGCCGCGCCGGGGCGCCGGGGCCGCTCCCGGGCAGCCGCTCCAGCCGCCGCAGCGTCTCCTGCTGGCCGTGCAGCGCCACCTCCAAGTCTCCTGCACGCCGCGCGAGTTCACCGAGCGCGTAGCGGGCGGCGGCCTGCAGGTGAGGGTCCCGGGCCCGTTCGGCTGCGGCCAGCGCGCGCTCCAGGTCCGCCCGGGCCGCGGCCGGTTCGCCGCAGCGCGCCCGCAGTCGGCCCGACAGCAGCAGTGACAGCGGCGCCTCGCCGGAACCGCCCATCTCGGCGTCCCGTTCACCGGCCTCCGTCAGCGCCGCGAGCGCCTCGTCGGCCGCGCCGGTGACGGACAGCAGTGCGGCCAGCGTGACCAACGCCATGGCCAGCCCCCAACGGTCACCCAGGACACGGAAGCCGTCCACCGCGGTCCGCAGGCAGTGCTCGGCGCGCCCGATCCGGCCCGCGCCCAACTCGATCCGGCCGAGCACCAGATGGGCGGCGGCCCGCATCCACCGGTCGGGGTGCTCGCCGAACCGCTCCGCTGTCGCACCCACCGTGTCCGGCGGCCCCGCCGTGGCGAGCAGCAGTGCGGCGGCCAGAGCGACCGGGTGATCAGCCTGCTGCGCCGTGACCAGTGCCGCGCCCATCGCCTCCGGCGGGACCACGGCGTCACCGGTCTCCCGGAGCGGGGCGGTGAGCTGCGCCAGGATCACACACAGGGCGTGTGCCTGCTCCAGACCGGGTGGCGGGGTGCAGCCGTGGGCCGCGAGGACGGCCGACGTCCACTCGCCGGCCTCACGGCCCTGACCACGCATCAGCCAGGGCCAGGCCCGGGCGGCCGTCAGCCGCAGCGCGTGCTCCGGTGGGCCGACGGCGACCGCCCGGCGCAGCGCCGCGTCCAGGTTGTCCTGTTCCGCGTCGAGCCGGGCCAGCCGGCCGATCTGGCCGTCCGTCCGCAGCCGGGGTTCGGCGTTCTCGGCGAGCTCGACGAAACAGCGCAGGTGGGCGGCGCCGGTTCGTCCGTCCTCGCCGGCCTCGACGAGCCGTTCGGCGGCGTACGCGCGGACCGTCTCCAGCAGCCGGTACCGCACCGTCCCGGCCTCCCCGCCGACGGCCGCGACCAGGGACTTGTCGACCAGGGACGCCAGCAGGTCCTCCACGACCGTCGGGTCGGGCGCCGGCCCGCCCGGCCAGTGCCCGGCGCAGACCAGGTGTGCGTCGGGGAGGGTCGCCCCGCCCGCGAACACGGAGAGCCGTCGCAGCAGGACGCGCTCGTCCTCGTCGAGCAGCTCCCAGCTCCAGTCGACCACGGCGCGCAGCGTGCGGTGCCGGTCGGGAGCGGTGCGTGAGCCGCGGTCCAGCAGCCGGAGCCGGTCGTGCAGCCGCGCCGCGACCTGCCCGGGGCTCAGGGCCCGCAACCGGGCCGCCGCCAGTTCGAGGGCCAGCGGCAGGCCGTCCAGCTCCCGGCAGATCCGGACGACCGGCTCGACGGTGTCGTGGTCCAGGGTGAATCCGGGGCAGGCTGCGGCAGCCCGCTCCGTGAAGAGGGCGACGGCCGGGTGCGCGCGTGCCTCCTGCGCGGTGCCGCCGGGTTCGGGCACGGCGAGCGGCGTCACCGGCCAGAGCACCTCGCCGGTGACACCGAGCGGTTCGCGGCTGGTGGCCAGCACAGTGAGCCGGGGCGCGGCAGCCAGCAGGCGATGGGCCAACCGGGCCGTGTCCTCGATCAGGTGCTCGCAGTTGTCCAGGACGAGCAGGACCTCACGGCCCTCCAGGGCCCGGACGATCCGGTCGACGGGCCCAACGGATTGACCCGGGCCGGCCTGATCGCCGGCCGGCAGGCCGCCGGCCAGTACACCGGCCTCCGCCGGACGGCAGAGCGCGATCAGCACGGCCTGGGTCACTCCGTCCGGCCCGTCGACGCCCGCGAGTTCGGCGAGCCGTACGTCCGTTGCGGGCGGTGCGGCGGTCGCGGCCGCAACCGCCAGCCGGGTCTTGCCGACACCGCCCGGTCCGGTCAGCGTCACCAGGCGGGAGCGGCGCAGGCGCTCCTGAACCGCCGCCAGCGCCTCGTCGCGACCGACCAGACCGGTGAGCCAGGTGGGCAGTGCCGCACGCCTGACCGGGTTCCCGGTGGACGCGGGGGCCGGCCCCGGCGCAGGCGTCCTTGCGCCGGACAGCACACGCAGGTGGACGTCCCGCAGTTCGGCGGACGGGTCGGCACCCAGTTCCTCGGCCAGGGCCCGCCGGGTACGCTCGAACACCTCCAGTGCCGCCGCCTGTTGCCCGTCCGCATGGAGTGCGCGCATCAGCCTGACGGCGGCCCGCTCGCGCAGCGGGTGCGCGGCGCAGAGTCCGGTGAGCTCGGCGACCAGACGCGGCACCGTGTCGGTCCTGCCGAGTGCGAGGAGAGCGTCGGCCCGTTCCTCCACCGTCGACAGCCGCAGCTCCGCCAGCCGGGCTGCCGACGCCGCGACGAACCCGGCGCCTTCGGCGTCCGCGAACGGCGTTCCCCGCCAGAGTTCCAGCGCCCCGTCCAGCAGAGCGACCGCCTCGGCGAACCCGTCCGTCGCCAGTGCCGCCCGCCCCGCTGCCACCCGCTGTTCGAAGTCCCAGGCGTCCACGCTTCCCCGGGGCAGGTCGAGCAGGTACCCGGCGGGGTGCGAGCCGATCACGCCCCGGTCGCCCCCCAGCGCACGGCGGAGCCGGGAAACCAGGGACTGCAGGGCGCCGGCCGGCTCCTCCGGCGGGGTGTCTTCCCAGAGGTCGTCCACCAGACGCTCACGGGTGACCACGCGCCCAGGGTCGAGAGCCAGCCGGACCAGCAGCAGCCGGAGCCGTGCCCCGCCGACCTCGAAGGCCGCCCCGTCCTCACCCCGTACGACCTGAAGTGGCCCCAGAACGTTGATCCGCACCCCGCCCGCCCCTCGCTCGGCATCAGCCCACATCCAAGATCATTATCTCTGTCCCGCCAGGCCCGAGCGGCAGGGCACGATCCCGGACGGCCGCTGGCAGACCTCCGCGACCCCGCGAGGCCGATGCCGTCCGGGAGCTGCCGCGCCCGGACGGCATCGGCCTCGCCCTCACAGCAGGCTTGTCACCGGAGTCGAGTGGCTCCGAAGAAACGGCCCACTGTGCTGGTCAGGCCGGAACCACGGTCGGAGCGAGGAGCGTCACGGACAACGGTCACGACGCGGTGTAACCACAGTGAGCGCCTTCCAGGGCGGCATGGGCCTCGGTGAGTCTGTCGACCGCGGCGTCGAGTGTCTCGGGCGGGAGGGTGAAGGGAAGGCGCAGGTAGCGGTCCAGGGCACCGTCGGGGGAGAAGTGGAAGCCCGGTGTGAGGGAGAGGTTGCGTGCGGCTGCGAGGGCGGCCAGTCGGCTGGAGTCGGTGTCGAGGAGTTCGAGCCACAGGGACAAGCCGCCCTGCGGGGTCCGGAAGCGACACCACGGCAGCGCGGACAGACGGGAGACCAGGTGGTCGCGCTGTGCACGCAGTTGGGCGCGTCGGCGGTCGAGGACCGTCTCCAGGTGGTCCACGAGTCGGGTCGCGACGAGCCGGTCGAACGGTGAGGGTGCGAGAGCGGCCGCGAGCGGGAGCGCCGCCAGGCGGTGGATGACGTCGGGGTGAGCACGGATCCATCCCACGCGCAGGCCCGGCCACAGGGACTTGCTCAGGGAGCCCACATGCACGACGTTGCGGTCGCCGACGCGCGTGACGGCGCGGGGCGGCGGGGAGGCGTGCTCGCGCAGGTCGAGGTCCCGCATGGTCTCGTCGAAGACGACCACGGTGTCGTGGTTGCGCAGGCGGTGCCGGAGCTCGCTGCGCTCGTCCTCGCTCATCAGCAGGCCGGTGGGGTTGTGGAAGTCAGGGATCAGATAGGTCAGGGACGGCCGGGCCGCCCGGAGCGTGCGGTCGAGGGCGGGAATGTCCCAGCCGGTGGAGCTGAGGGGCTGCGCGACGAGCCTGGCACCGGTGGCGCGGAACGTGGCGAGCGCGCCGGGATAGGTGGGGGAGTCCAGGACGACCCTGCTGCTCTGTCGCAGGTACGCCGCACTGAGCAGGCTCAGCGCGGCGTCGGCGCCGCTGGTCAGCAGGAGGTGCTCACCGCGGGTCGCGAGCCCCTGGGCGCAGTAGGCATCGGCGATGACCGTCTGCAGCGCTGACGGCCCATCACCGTCGGCGGTGTCGCGCAGCAGAGCGGCGGGCAGAGCATGGGCTGTGGCGTGTACTGCCTGAAGGAGCTCGTCGAACGGCGCTGCGGGCTCCGCCATGGTCAGGTCGAGCACCGCGCCGCTCCTGCCCGCCTGGCCCCGGTCACTGGCCCACGGCGAAAGGCGATCGCGCAGCCGGGGTGGCAGGGAGGTGGTGCTTCCGGAGCCGGTCCGGGTAACGATCAACTGTTCGGCTCGCAGGATGTGGTAGCACGCTGCCACGGTGCCCCTGGCAAGTCCGAGTTCGCCGGCGAGGAGGCGTTCGGCAGGAAGCTGCACCCCCAGCGGCAGCCGACCGTCGTGGATGGCCTTTTCCACGGCAACGGCCAGTCGCTTGGCGAGGGGGCCTGCGCCGACGCGCCAGTCGCCGAGCAGACGGGGGAACTGCGACGCCGGGACGCGCCGCACAGCGCGATTCACGTAGGCCACTTTACCGGGATTGGACCATGACTGGACGGTCGGTCCCGCCTAGCGTCGAGCCGTGACCAGCCACCACCACTCCGGAAACCACATGCCCTTGAGCTATCGACATGTCGATGTCTTCGCCGGCAGGGCGTTCACCGGCAACAGCCTTGCCGTCTTCCCCGAGAACCCGGGCCTGTCCACCGCGCAGATGCTCGCGATCACCCAGGAGCTCCGGCATTTCGAGACGATCTTCCTGAGCGGCGCGGACGGGACGCAGGACGTCACCGCCCGGGTGTTCGACCTCTTCGAGGAACTCGACTTCGCCGGGCACCCGATCCTGGGCGCCGCCGCCGTCCTGCACGAGCGCGACGGCAACCCCGGCCCGCGGCGCTGGACCTTCCGCCTGACCGGCAGGACCGTCGAGGTGACCACCCGGCGCACCGCCACCGGATACCACGCGGAACTGGACCAGGGAGAGCCGGAGTTCCTCGCGACCGTCCCGACGGAGAACAGACCGGAGGTCGCCGCGGCACTGAACCTGCCCGATCGGGCACTCGCCGATCTTCCCCTGCACGTCGTCTCCACCGGCCTGCGTTATCTCATGGTCCCGGTGGTGGCGGGTCTGGCGGAGGCGAGGATCGTCCGCAAGGACTTCGCGGACCTGGTCGCGCGGTACGGCGCGCAGTTCGCGTACGTGATCGACGTCGAGGCCCTGGAAGGCCGCCACTGGAACAACGACGGCCTCCTGGAGGACGTCGCGACCGGCAGCGCGGCCGGCTGCGTCGGCGCGTACCTGGCCAAGCACCGCATCGTGCCCGTCGAGGAGGAGTTCGCGCTGCGGCAGGGGCGCTTCACCGGCCGTCCGAGCCGGCTCACCGTCCTCCCGCAGGGAGACCCCGACGACCTGCGCAACATCCGGGTAGGCGGCGACGTGGCCATGGTTGCCCGCGGAACCCTGGACACCTTGCCCGAGTGAGGACCACCCCCATGCCCGGCTTCCCCCTCTACACGGCCGACCGGATCCGCGCGGCCGTGAACCTCGCCGACCTCGTGGAGCCGGTCGCCGACGCCTTCACCGCGGTCGCGGATCCGGAGCAGGCCGTACAGCAGTCCGACATCGTCGTCACCGCGACCGCCAGCCCCACCCCCGTCCTGTTCGGCTCCTGGCTCCGCCCCGGCCAGCACATCACCGCCCTCGGTGCCGACGACCCGGCCAAGCGAGAACTCGACGGCGCCGGCCTGCGCCGCGCCACCCGGGTCTTCGTCGACAGCCGGGAACTCGCTCTCCGCTACGGGGACATCCACGCCGCCATCGCCCGCGGAGAGGTGACCGACGAGCGCATCGACGGCGAAATCGGCGACGTCCTGGCCGGCCGGATCCCAGGACGCCGCACACCGGACGACATCACGGTCGCCAAACTCATCGGCATCGGCCCCCAGGACCTCGCCGCCGCCGAAACCGCCCTCGCCCTTCTGGAACGGACCGACGGTTGACCACCATGCAGCGCCCCTTTCCCCCGCGCGTCGCCACGGCCGCAGACATCGACGCAGTCGTCCGCACGCTGACCACCGCCTTCTTTCACGACCCGCTGTGGGGCCCAGCCTTTCCTGACATCGAACGGCGCGCCGTCCGGGCCGCGGCCATGTGGCGGCTCTACGCGACGTCGGCGCTGCGCCACCAGTGGCTGCTCGTCAGCGAGAACGCGGAGGCCACAGCCGTATGGATCCCGCCGGGCAGACAGGAACTGACCGCCGAAGAAGCAGTCGACCTCGCAGACCTTCTGCGTGAGGCCGCCGGCCCGGAAGTGGCCGAGGCCGTTCTGGCGATGGGCGACCAGTTCGCGGCCGCGCGACCAAGGAAGCCGCACTTCTATCTCACGCTCCTCGGCGTTCACGACCAGTACCGGGGCAAGGGGCTCGGCATGGCTCTGCTGGCAGAGAGCCTCGCCCGCATCGACGCCCTCGGCGTCCCCGCCTACCTGGAGTCGTCCAACCCGGCGAATCTCCAGCGGTACGAGAGCGTCGGCTTCACCGCCCTGGACCAGATCGTCATCGCCACCGGCCACGTCGTCACCACCATGTGGCGCCCAGCCGCCGCTCCCGGCCCGGGGACTGGTGGGCTCGCATGCTGAGGTCTCGCGCATCACGTGCCAGGAGCCAGTCAGACCTGTTCGAAGTGGAACGCCTTGATGAAGCAGTCACGCGGCTGGGCGACGGCGAAGAGGATGCACTCCACGAGCGACTGCGCGGTGAGCGCGTCCTTGGCCTCGCGCGGTGTGTTCTCCCACTCCTCGGACAGCGGATCAGGGTTGTCGAAGTCCGGCGGGTAGAGGGAGATCACCCGGACCCCCTGGGGCCGCAGCCGCTTGGAGAGGATCTCGGCGAACCCCGCCTGGGCGCTCTTGGCCGCGTAGAAGGCGTCGTGCGCTTCCGAGCGGTGATGACCGGCCGTTCCGCAGGCGGAGACCATGGTCACCACATCCGGCTTGTCCGAGTTGAGGAGGAGGGGCAGGAAGTTCTTCACGGTCAGGACGGTGCCGGTGGCGCCGGAGGCGATGGTGTCGACGACGTCGGCGTCGGAGGCGGATTGGAGGTCTGGGCCTTGGAGGTAGCGGGAGCCGTTGTTGATCAGCAGGTCGATGCGGTCGGTGTGCCGGCCGACGTCGGCAGCGAAGTCGCGGATCGAGGCCGGGTCCGTCAGGTCGCAGGTGAAGGCGTGGACCTGCTGGTGACCTCGGCCGCGGATCTCGTCGCGGACACGCTCGGCGGCGGCGAGAGTGCGCGCGGAGAGGAAGACCTCGGCGCCGAGGTCCGCGAGGCGGATGGCCAACGTGCGTCCGAAGTCGCGGCCGGCGGCGGTGATGACCACGCGGTGACCGTCGAATCTCATGTCGGTACTCCTGGTTCCTGGATCGAAGGTTGTGGTGAAGTGCGGCGACTGACTTCGGCGGCCGGGTTCCGTGACTTCGCGCGGCCGGGTGCCGCCGGTCAGCGTCTGACGATCCGGTCGAGGACGGCGGCGATGCCGGACTTGACGGCGTCGCGGTGGTGGAGGGGTATCGCGGGCAGTTCGCTGGTGGGGCGCACGCCTCGGTCGGCGAGGATGTAGAGCAGGCGCAGGGTACGCAGGCAGTTGCTGATGTGGGCGGGCACCGGGGTGCTGATGCGGTCGGCCCCGAAGCGGTCGGCGATCGGATCCAGCCAGCCGACGGCATCGCGTTCGCTCAGGTCGGTGCGGGTGAGGACCCGGGCGATCGCCCGGGCCAGGCGGTCGTCCTCCAGCTGGTCGTAGACGTGGTCGGTGGGCGCCGTCAGCCGGGCGGCGGCGAGGTCCAGCATCCGCACCGGCGCCACCTCGGGGTGGCAGCCGAAGCCGGCGAGCAGGTCCGCGCCGTGCGCCACCGCGTGGAGCCAGCCGAGCGTCTCGTCGTGACCGCGCAGATCCTGCTCCGCCGGGTACCAGAGCTCGAACGCGTCCACCCAGCCGGCCTTGAAGTCCCCTGCGGCCACCAGCATGTCGAGCACGAGGGGCGCGAAGGTGCGGGCCTCGACTCGCGGGTCGGTGAACCGGGTGGCCATCTCGTCCCCCAGCTCCAGCCGCCGGGACGTCCCGATGGTCCCGCGGGCGATCCAGGTCGCCAGGACGGTGTAGGGCGCGCCGTCCCGGACCAGTGGATCGGGATCTGCCAGGGCACGGGACAGCTCGCGGACGAGGTCGTCCATGGGGTGGTCGGCGGGCACGGCACAGTCGGCGGCCTCGACGCTCTTCCAGTCGATCATGACGGGCAGAATAGGTCCCTGCCGTTGCCGCGCGCCTGCGAATTATGTCCAGGCATCCGTCTCAACCAGTCGACATCCCGACCGGGCTGCGCCCGGACGCTGTCGACGAGTAGCGGAGCGCGGCGGGCGCGTCCGGCCGCGCCCGCCGCTCATGCCGTCGTGGAAGGCTCGTGCAATCGGCTACCGACTCGCGTTGGCGTATGGGTTGGCTGTCTCGATGCGGACGGCTCGGGCGCGGACCACGAATGGCCGGGAGAGGACAGTGATGGCGACGGAGATCGCGGCCACAGCAGTGATGGCCGCGCCGGGGGTGAAGTGCTGGGCAACGCCGCCGGCGATTGCGGCTCCGATACCCTCCCACGTCATCCGGCCGGCGGACTCGACTCCCTGGACCTGGCCACGGACCGGATCGGGGGTCAACTCCAGAAGCTGAGATCGCAGATGGCGTCGCGGAGCCTGGCGACAGGTGCGTCATCGGCGGCGGCGGCGTCGCGGAGGGCTTCGGGAAGAGGGTCGGGTGCGTGTGCAAGCAGCAGGTCGTGGCGGACCCGGGCGCAGGACGCCCGGCGGACGACGGAGAGTTCTTCCTCGAAGGCCGGCGCGAAACTCGTGGGATTCGGAGTCAGGAAGTCAGGGAGGGTGCGCTGCTGGGCGACCAGGGACATCAGTAGACCGGTGTCGAGCGTGCTGAGTCTGCCGAGTACGGATCTGCGCCAGGGCAGGTGCAGCGCGGACAGGCCCGGATCCTGCAGCACCCGCAGGCTGAACAGGGTTTCGTGCAGGGGTGAGAGGGCGAAGCGGGTGTCCGCGAGGTCCTCGACGCC
Source organism: Kitasatospora sp. NPDC101235 (assembly GCF_044767505.1). Lineage (NCBI taxonomy): Bacteria > Bacillati > Actinomycetota > Actinomycetes > Kitasatosporales > Streptomycetaceae > Kitasatospora > Kitasatospora sp. NPDC101235. Next base: position 39,285 of record NZ_JBIWNZ010000034.1, on the reverse strand, counting down.
GAGCACAAAGCTGATCATTGAGCCATACGCTACATCGATTGGCGACGCGGCGTCGATGCCGTGGACTTCCTCCCATGACACACACAACTCACGTGCAGCGTACGGCGATTGTCACCGGCGCGGCACGCGGCACCGGTGCCGCTGTTGCCAGGCGCCTGGCGGGCGACGGCTTGGCGCTCGGAGTGATCGACCTGGACGAGGCGGACTGCGCCGAAACGGTGGAGGCCATCACAGGTGCCGGCGGGGCAGCGCCGGCCGTCGCCGCTGACGTCGCCGACGAGCGGCGGCCGCCTGCCGCGGCCGGGCTGGGACGTACCCGCTCGGAGCGGGCCGGCGGCGGGCGGGTAGCGTACGCCCGTGACCAACTCGACGCCTCCCGGCTGGTACCCGGTCCCTGGTGCGGACAACTCCCCCGGGTACGAGCGCTGGTGGGACGGCAACGCCTGGACGAACGAAGTCCGGCCGTTCCAGGCCGGCGCCGTGCAGCCCGGCTACGGCTATCCGGGTCGAAACATCGGTCAGGCCCCCGGCTACGGCTACCCGGGCGCGAGCCAGAACGCCCACCCGGGAGCCGGCTACGGCTACCCCGGCCCGGGCTACCCGCCTGCGGCGGGCCCCCAGCGCACCAGGCCCGGTGTGATCATCGGTGCCGTGGTCGGTGTGCTGGCCGTGGGTGGGATCGTAGCCGCGTTCGCGTTCCGCGATGGGGGCGATCCGCAGGCCGGCCCGACCCCGAGCCCGACGGTCAGTGCCTCCCGGAGCACCGGCTTGACGCCGAGCCCCGCTCCCACCCCGGCGCCCACGACGGCCAAGCCGGTGCCGCCCGTCACGGGCATCTGGCCGGACCCGCAGCACGCCATCACCGTCCCGATCCTCGACGGCTGGGCCACGGAGACCGACCGCCCGAACCTGTCATGGTTCGAAGGCACCGGCCAGTACAGCTGCAACGGCGGCCACCGCTGCGTCCGGGGGATGTTCGCCATCGGCAAGGACACGGTCCAGGGCGCCACGGCCAAGGACGCCGCCGACTCCGCGATGCCGGACTGGGCGAACGGGCTCTACCTCGGGGTCACCCAGCACACCGACTACGGTTCCGGTCCCATGAGCGTGGACGGCGTGCCCGGTTACGCCGAGCGCTGGCATGTGCAGACCTCGACCGGTACCCAGGGCTATGTCCTGCTGGCCACCTTCCCGGCCAAGGGCGGCGGCTACGTGGTGTTCAAGGGCTCGGTGGACGACGACGCGCTCTCGCCGGACAAGGCCGCGCTGGAGCAGATCCTCGCCGGCATCAAGCAGATGGGATCCTCCAGCAGCAGCTGACGCCCTGGGCCGCGCCTGACGTGCCGGCCGCATCGATCCCAGCGCCGACCGCCGTACTGCTGCCGCTCTCCGGGATCCTGGCGTCCGCAGGCCGAGCCGGGCCCCGCCCGGTAAGGGCTCAGTTCCGAACGCGTGCTCAGGACCATCCGGCCGACGCCAACGCCTCCCGCAGGTGCCCGCTGAGCAGGGCGCCCTCATCGCCGTCGGACCCCACCCGCTGGCCCCGCGGGCCCCGCAGACGGGAGACTCGGCGGGTGCGGTGCGCGCCGCACCCCATTGCCCGCGGCGTGCGCCGCACCCGAACGGCCGATGCCCAGCTGCTCCCCAGCCCCGGCCCTGTCCACCCCCCCCGAGCACCCGAAGTGGTGAGGAGGGGTGCCCTCCAAGGAAAGACTGTGATGCAGGAACAGGACTTGCGAGGTGGGCCGCCGGGCGGCCGGGTGCTGGCCGGTCCCCGGGCCCCGCACCGCGTGGTGGTGCGGAATACCGGCCCCGGGGACCGGGCCCTCTACCGGGTACTCGGCCAGGACGAGGCCGGCGTCCGGGCGGCCGAGTTCGTCCGGACGCTGCCCGCCGGGCCCGCCAAGAGCTGACCACCCGCCTCCGCGACCCGCGCTGCCGAGGTGCGCCGCCAACCTTCACAGCGCAGGTCGGAACGGACTGCGGACAGGTGGCGCAACCCGTTCTTCGGTACATTGGCAACCTGGCCTGGGGCGGTCATCAAGGTTTCCACCGGAAACCTTGATGACCTCCAGGCCGGGTCACGAGGCGTGTGATGCGGGCTGGCCGACCCGTGGCCAACGCAACGAGGCCTCGGTTGAAGGGATGACCTCGCCAAGTCGCCCTGTACCGGAGCCTCGATGTGCCGTCAGTCTGCCACCACCTGCCTCGGTGAATCGCCCGTTCGTCGCGGGAGGCGTCCCGTTCGTGAGCATCGTGTTGATCGCCGCATCGGCGGTCCTGGCCGGTGCCCGCTTGTGCGCGGCGATCGGACAGCGGGCCGCGTCCACCTCGCAGCACACGCCGGCCCGGCTCGGCGCCCTGGCCGTCGCAGGCTTCGGGGTGCGCGTGGCGCCAAGCAGGGACCGGGGCGTGGTTGGGTCGTCTTTGGGGGCGGGTCAGTTCTGGTCGTGTCGTCGACCGGGTGTCTGGGTCGACTCCGACGTCACCGGCGCAATACGCCAGGTGGTCCAGGAGGGCCGGCCACTGACCGTCGGCCTGTTCGGCGACGAGAGCCGCTCCACGAGCATCGACCACTTCATGCGGTTCAACACCAAGAGGGTGCGGTACGGCGATCGGAGTGACCGGGCCCGCGCCTCGGATGATCGCCGGGACAGACCATGGTTGATGGGAGGAATTCCGGGCCGGCTCCCCTGCGATCGGAGTCAGCACACCCGGAGGTCGGTCACGGGCTGGTTGGCCACCTCGTAGCGGCACAGGCGGTCGTTGACCCACAGGGCGACGTCGATCTGTTCGCCGGGCCTGGTCAGTTCGGCGGCGAGCCGGTCGGAGAAGGCGTCGAGCTCCTCGGGGGTCACGTGGTGGCCGGTGAACCGGGCCGTGTGCCGGACGGGCAGCTCGCCGGCGCGGTAGGCGATGTCCCACGGGATGCCGGAGGCCTCGGCGAGTGCGGGGATGAGGCGGGCGGTCCGGGCGGGGTCGGCCGGGGCCGGGTGCAGGTTCGGGGTGAGGACGGCCGGGAGCGTGGACGTGGTGGGGGCCTCGGCGGCCCACCAGACGTCCAGCTCGACGGCCGGGAGGGGCTCGGGGCCGAGGGCCGACCGGATGTCGGTCCAGTAGCTGGTCAGACTGTCGGCGTCGACGTAGAAGGCGCTCTCCACCAGCCCGGTGCGGCGCAGCCGGGCGATGATCTCCCGGCACTGGGCGCGGAGCACGGCGAACGTGTCCTCGGGGTACGGAGCGGTCTTGGAGGGGGAGAGGTGGAGCCAGTGGTCGTAGGCGTACTCGAAGGTGCGGGAGGGGGCGACGCGGTCGCTCGGGTCGGTGGAGACGGTGACCCACATCCTGCTGCGGCCGTCGGCCGAGACGATCTTCCCCCAGATGTCCGACCCGTTCCGGGGGGTGATGCCGAACAGTTCGGCCAGCTCCTCGGCGGACGGAGCCCGGCCCTCGGGCCAGCGCAGGTACAGGCCGGCGTCCACGGACATGGGGCGCTCCTTCGGGATGACGGACGGGGCTGGGGCTCGGATGCTACGGGCGTGAAAGGTCGGTCTGCCAGCGGATTTCGCCGTCCTGGAGAACAGCGAGGCGGCAGGTCGCGCCCTGCCGCAGCCGCCAGGCCGTCCGCCCGCTGGGGAAGGTGGCCAGTGGTTCGGGTCCGCTGTGTCAGCGGCGGGCTTTCTTCTTCTCCCGTGTCGGTCGGTGCCGCCCGCTCGCCCGCGGGCGGCACCAGCTGCGGACGGTGCCATGGCCCGGAACTCTCCGACGCGTTGAGGTGTGTCATCGCAGCGCTCGCGCACGCCAGTATGATCACCGCCGCATATCGGCTCGGGGCCGGAGCGACCGGGGTGAGGGGCGGACATGCAGGTGTGGTGGCGGACCCGGTCGCAGCGCCGGGCCGACTCACTGGCCGACGAGGCGAAGCGACTTGCCGCCGAGGGACAGTGGGCGAGGGCCGAAGCCGTCCTGCGGCAGGTCGTCCGGCTGCACACCGACCGGCCGGCTCTCTCCCTCGGCCTCGCCCGGAGCCTCAACGGTCTCGGTCGGGCCACGGAGGCGTTGAGGGTCCTCGCCGAGGCCAAGGCGGACGACCCGCAGGTCGGCGAGGGCGCGCTCGCCGTCTTGTTCGTCGCCCTTACCGCTCAGGCCCTGCTCGGCCTCGACCGGCCGGACGAGGCCGAGCCCCGGGCCCGGCACGCGGTCGACCTCGCCCGAGGCCACTACCACCCGAACAACCACCGGGCTCTGGAGGCCGCCACCACCCTGTGCCGCGCACTCGCAGCCCAGGACCGGCGCCACGAGGCCGAAGAACAGCTGACCCGCTGCGCCACCGCCTGGCGCGAGCACTTCGGCGCCCGGCACCCTCACACCGTGGCCGTCGAGACCGAACTCGCGGCACTGGCGCGCTCCTGACAGACCGGCCCGCAGGCTCAGGCCCATGCCTTCGGTGCCTGAGGCTTCCTTGGCGTCGCCACCGCCCTTCAGCCGGTGTCCCCAGCCTGCGTGGCCTTCATTACGGCCCCGTCCGCCGGGCGTGGTGCCGTCAGCCGGTCCTGGGCTGTGTGTGGGCGTCAGTGCGCGTTCGGCCTGGCCGCCCGCGCGCCGGACGACCGGCCTGGTTCGGCCGGGACGGGTCCCGGTTCCGGTCCCGGTCCCGGGCCGTCATCGCCTGTCGCACGGGCTGGTTCCGGGTGTCCCGGGCGCACGAGGGGCGTTCACTGCCGGCGGAACTGCCGGATCCGCGGACGGTGCGGCGAGGGGCCGGTCGGCACGGTGCGGGGGCGGGGCCGGCACCGTGACGGCCTCTCCGGCCAGTCCCGGCACCCAGGTGGTGCCGTCGTCCCGGCGCGGTCGCACCGCGGTGAGGTAGTCGCGTAGGGCGGCGAGGGCCGGGTGGGGGTTGTCCGCGTGCCAGAGCAGCGAGTGGGGGTAGACCGGGGTGGGGTGGTGCAGGGGGATGCGCCGCAGGTCGTGGCCGGCCGGCCAGACGAGCGGGGTCCGCTCGCCGAGGAAGGTGGCCAGCGAGTCGGAGCCGGCGATGGTGTCGAGGAGTGCCTCGATGCCGAAGTCGGGTCCGATGGTGTCGAGGGTGATGCCGAAGGCGGCCGCGAACCTGTCGTAGTAGGCGGCCCATTCGGTTCCGGGGGCGTTGCCGGGCATCCAGGCGCGCTGTCCGGCGAGCTGCACCGGTGTGACCGTCGCGGCGCGGGCCAGGGGGTGTGCCGGGCCGACGCACAGCTGGAGGGCCTCGTCGTACACCGCGATGCATTCGATGTCTTCGGGCAGAGGGCGCCCGGGGGCGAGGACGGCACGGAAGGTGGCGTCGACGGAGCCCGCCCGGAGGGCGGCGACGGCCTGGTCGAGGTCGAAGAGGGTCACCACGTCCAGGGGCAGGTCGGGACGGGCGGTGTGGAAGTCCCGCAGCAGCCCGGCGGGGCCGACCCGGTGACCGACCACGTCGACGCGCAGGGCGCGGGCTCCCGGGCGCACCGACGCGACCGCGCGTTCCTCGGCCCGGAGCAGGGTGCGGGCGTGGGGGAGGAAGGCCTGGCCGTCGACGCTCAGCTCGACGCCGCGCCCCGTCCGCTCGAACAGCCGCACCCCGAGGTCCCGTTCCAGTACGGCGATGCGCCGGGAGACGGCCTGCTGGGTGAGGCGGAGGTCGTCCGCGGCCCCCTGGAACTGGCCGGCCTCGGTGACGGCGACGAACGTGCGCACAGCGTTGAGATCCACACCTGACAACCTACCGATACAAGCATTGCTTGTGGCTCACCCGCCATCTGGTTGTTTGATCCGCCATCACTGCCTCGATTTAGATGACCCGGGCCAACGGATGGTTGTACCCGACAAGACGCCCCAGTCACGAGGTGGCCCACGCATGCCTGGTTCCGGTTCCTTCGTCCACCTGCACAACCACACCGAGTACTCGATGCTGGACGGCGCGCAGAGCCTGCGGCCGATGTTCGGTGAGGTGGCACGACAGCGGATGCCCGCGGTCGCGATGAGCGACCACGGGAACATGTTCGGGGCCTACGAGTTCGCCCGGGTCGCGAAGGACTTCGCGGACGTCAAGCCGATCATCGGGATCGAGGCGTACGTGGCTCCCTCCTCACGCTTCGCCCGCACACGCGAGTTCTGGGGGCAGGGCGGCCGCCGCGCCACGGGCGAGGACGGCGAGGGCTCCAAGGACGTCTCCGGCGGCGGCCGCTTCACACACATGACCATGTGGGCGAGCACCGCCCAGGGCCTGCGGAACCTGTTCTGGCTCAGCACACAGGCCAGCTACGAGGGCCAGTTCCCGGCGGGCAAGCCGCGTATGGACCGCGAGCTGATCGCCGCACGGCCGCACGGCATCATCGCCACCACCGGCTGCCCCTCCGGCGAGGTCCAGACCCGGCTGCGGCTCGGCCAGTACGACGAGGCGAAGGCCGCCGCCGCGGCCTACCAGGAGATCTTCGGCCGGGAGAACTACTTCCTGGAGCTGATGGACCACGGCCTGCCCATCGAGCACGGGGTCCGAGACGGACTGCTGCGCCTCGCCCGCGAGTCGGACATCCCCCTGCTGGCGACCAACGACGCGCACTACACCACCGAGGACCAGGCCGACGCCCACGACAACCTGCTGTGCATCGGCGTCGGCAAGAACAAGGACGCCCCCGACCGCTTCCGCTTCAACGGCTCCGGCTACTACCTCAGGACGGCAGAGGAGATGCGCACGCTCTTCGCCGAACTCCCGCAGGCCTGCGACAACACGCTGCTCGTCGCCGAGCGGATCGAGTCCTACGGCGAGGTCTTCGACCACGTCGACGAGATGCCGCAGTACCCGGACGTCCCCGGCGGCGAGACCCAGGAGTCCTGGCTGCGCAAGGAGGTCCTCAGGGGACTGGCCGCCCGCTACGGCGACCCGGTCCCCCCGCACGTGCTGGAGCGCTTCGAGACCGAGATGACGGTCATCGGCCCGATGGGTTTCAGCTCCTACTTCCTGGTCGTCGCCGACATCTGCCGCTTCGCCCGGGACAACCGGATCCCGCTCGGCCCCGGCCGTGGCTCGGCCACCGGATCCATCGTCGCCTACGCCACCCGCATCACCGAACTGTGCCCGCTGGAGCACGGTCTGCTCTTCGAGCGCTTCCTCAACCCCGAACGCATCAACCCGCCCGACGTCGACCTCGACTTCGACGACCGCCAACGCGAGCGCATGGTCCGCTACGTCATCGACAAGTACGGCGACGAGTACACCGCTCTGGTCAACACCTTCGGCAGGATCAAGGCCAAGAACGCCATCAAGGACTCCTCCCGCATCCTGGGCTACCCCTACGCGCACGGCGAGCGCATCACCAAGGCACTGCCGCCCGACCAGAACGGCAAATCCGCCCCGCTCGCCGCGATCTTCGACCCCGCCCACCCCCGGTACGCGGAAGCCGGCGAGGTCCGACGGCTGTACGAGAACGAGCCGGACGTGCGCCGGGTGATCGACACCGCCCGTGGGGTCGAGGGCCTCACTCGCGGCACCGGTGTCCACGCGGCCGCCGTCATCCTCTCCAAGACGAAACTCACCGACCGCATCCCCCTGCACATGCGCGCCGCCGACGGCGCGAGGATCACCGGCTTCGACTACCCCTCCTGCGAAGCCATGGGCCTGGTCAAGATGGACTTCCTGGGCCTGCGCAACCTCGGCGTCATCGACCAGGCCATCGAGAACATCCGCGCCAACCGAGGCATCCATCTGGCCACCGTCGCACCCGCCACCAGCGACCCGACCACCACCGTCATCCCCCTCGACGACGCCAGGACGTACCGGCTGCTGGCCGACGCCAACACCCTCGGCGTCTTCCAGCTCGACGGCGCCGGCATGCGCGCCCTGCTCAGACTGATGGAACCCACCCGTTTCGAGGACATCGCCGCCGCCAACGCCCTCTACCGCCCAGGCCCGATGGCCGCCAACGCCCACACCAACTACGCGCTGCGCCAGAACGGCAAACAGGAACCCACCCCGATCCACCCCGAACTCCACCAGGCCCTGGAGCCCATCCTCGGCTCCACTCACCACCTGCTCGTCTACCAGGAGCAGATCATGGCCATCGCCCGCCAACTCGCCGGCTACACCCTGGGCGGCGCCGACATGCTGCGCCGGGCGATGGGCAAGAAGAAACCGGAGGTCCTGGCCGCCGAGTGGGAGAAGTTCCACGCCGGCATGCGGGCGGGCGGCTACTCCGACGAGGCGGTCAAGGCCCTGTGGGACGTGATGCTGCCGTTCTCCGGCTACGCCTTCAACAAGTCCCACACCGCCGGCTACGGCCTCGTCTCGTACTGGACCGCCTATCTCAAGGCCAACCACCCGGCCGAGTTCATGGCCGCCCTGCTCACCTCGGTCGGCGACGACAAGGACAAGGCCGCCCTCTACCTGGCCGACGCCCGGCGCAACCGGGTCCGCGTCCTGCCGCCCGACGTCAACGAATCCGTCGCCGAGTTCACGGCCGTCGGCGACGATGTCAGGTTCGGCCTGCGCTCGGTGCGCAACGTCGGCGACGGCGTCATCGAGGCGATCACCGACGCCCGTCGGAACAAGGGACGCTTCACGTCCTTCGCCGACTTCCTCCACAAGGTCGAGCTGCCCGCCCTCAACAAACGGGCCGTCGACTCCCTGATCAAGGCGGGCGCCTTCGACTCGCTCGGGCACACCCGCCAGGGCCTCGCCGCCGTCCACGAGAGGGCCATCGACGCGATCATCCCGGTCAAGAAAGCGGCCGGCTTCGGCCAACACGACCTCTTCACCGGCCTCACCGCCACGGACGACACATCAGCCGCCCTGGGGCTCGACATCCCAGTCGACGACACCGAATGGCCGCGCCGCCAACTGCTGGCCACCGAACGGGAGATGCTCGGCCTCTACGTCTCCGCCCACCCCCTCGACGGCGCCGAGCACGTCCTCGCCGCCGCCCGCGACTGCTCCATCGCCGACCTCCTGACCTCCGCCCGCACCACCGGCGACGTCCGGCTCAGCGGGCTGATCACCAGCCTCCAGCACAAGGTCACCAAGAAGGGCAACCCCTGGGCCGTCGCCACCCTGGCAGACCGCGACGCCGGCCTGGAGGTCCTCTTCTTCCCCGCCGTCTACCCGCTCGTGCGGCACGCCCTGGCCGAGGACAACGCCGTCACCGTCCACGGCCGGATCGAGGACCGCGACGGCAGCCTGAACCTCCATGGAAAAGAACTCGCCCTGCTCGACCTGTCCGCGGCCGAGCACACCGGCGGGCCGCCGGTCCGGCTCCTCCTGCCCGCCCACCGGATCACCCCGCAGTCCGTCGCCGAACTCAAACGGATCCTCGCCGCCCACCCCGGCGACACCCCGCTGCGGCTCGTCGTGCGCGACCCCCGCAAGACGACCGTTTACGGTCTGCCCGCCACCGTGAACGCCGCCACCATCGTCTCCGACATCAAGGCCGCCTTCGGCGCCGAGGCCTGGGCGGGCCCGGCATGACACCCCCGACCGGACTCCCGCCCGCCGTCGAGGTCAGAACTTGCCCATGCGTTCCTCGCGGCGGTGGACGCCGATCCGGCGCCGCGCGAACCCGCCGTCGGCTGTGGCCGCCGTCCGGCTCACCCGGGCCGCGCAGAGGAAATCCGGTAGGAGACACCCGCTCCGCCGGGCCAGAATGACCGCATGCCGCACGAAGCCGATCAGCTGCTCGCCGACCTCGACCCGCTCTCCCACCCGGAGCGCCAACGGCTCCTCGCCCGCAGGGCCCGGGAGCTCGACCCCGACGGCGAGCTTCCCGGGCTGCTGTCCGACCTGGAACGCTCCGGCGTGTACGGCCGGCGGCTGGCCGCGCTCGCGGCATCGGCCGGCCGCGCCACCGGCCACCTGACCGAGCGGCTGACCGACCCCGACCCGGTGGTCCGCGGATACGCCCTGCGCGCCGCCCGCACCCAGGGCATCCCGGACGAGGCGATCGAGGAAGCCTTCACCGGAGCCTCCTGCACCCTGCGCAGGCAGCTTACCCGGGTCGTCCGGCACGGCCGCCGACACCGGCTCGCCGAGCGGCTGGTGGGCCGCCTGCGCGCCGAGTGGGGCGACGCCGAGGCCGCCCGACTGCTCTCCGCCTGCAGTCCCGCGTTCGTCGCCCGGACCCTGCCCGACCTCGCGCACGCCGCACCGCTCGCACCCCTCGCCGCACGCTTCCCGGACGAGGTCCTGGACCACCTGGAGCGGGTGCTCGCCGAGCGCCCCGAGACGTTGCGGCTGGGGCAGTGGCCTGCCCTGGCCGACGTCCTCGGTGCCACCGTACGGGCTCGCCCCGAACGGGTCCTCGACCTGATGGAGCGGCACGGTCCGGACCTCCCGCTGCGCCGTGATCATCTGCCGCCGCTGGCCGCCACGGACGCCGAACGCACCGTCCGCATCCTCGCCGACCCGCGGCGCGGCGCAGTCGGGCCGTACACCACACCGCCCACCAGCGGCACACTACGCCGACTCGTGCGCGCCGACCCGCCCTCGCTCCCCGCTCTCGGCCGCTACTGGCTGGCCGCGCCCCGCTGCTTCGCCGCCCTGCTGCGCACCCTTCCGCCGGGCCGGCGCGACGCGTTCCTCGACCTCGTGTACGCCGACGCCCTCCCGCGGGAGGCCGAACTGTCCTTTCTGCTGCCACTGTTCCCGCACGCCCGCCGCCATGCCGAGGCGCGGCGGCAGGTCGCCGCACGCCGTGCCGAGGGCCGCCCCTGGGCCCAGATCGCCCCCGTCCTGGCCTACCTGCCCACCGAGGAGGCCCAGCCGGAGCTGCGGGCGGCCCTCTCCTGCCCGGACGCCGACGACCGGGCCGCCGCCTGGACTGGCCTGCTCGCCAACGCGGCCGCCTCCGACGACCGGGCCGCCATCCAGGACACGCTCGGTCTGCTCCCGCGGCTGCGCAACGAGCAGGACCCGGTGCGCTGCGCGGCGCTGACCGCGCTCGTCCAGGTGCCCGCCCGGTTGCTGACCCCGGCGGCGGTGCCCGTCCTCGACGCCGCCGTGCGGGACGCAGTCGACGCCCGCGACTGCTCGTACGCCACCCGAGCCGCCCTGCAGCGGCTGGTCGCCGAGGTGCTGCGCGAGCACGCCGTCGCCGACGGGGCCGAGCTGGTCGACTGGGCACTGCGGAGCCTGCGGCGGATCGCCGGGCAGACCGGCACGGTCGAACTCGGCCGACTGGAGCACCGGCTGCGGCGGGGCCAGGAACACTCCGTGTTCGCGACCCTGCGGCCATGGCTGGACACCATGGCCGACACCGCGGAGTACTGGCTGTTGTTCGCCCTGGCCCGCTCGCTCGGCCGACGGGCCCGAGGCGTCCCCGAGCTGCAGGAACTCCTCCTGCACGCCCTCCAGTTCGGGTCGGACGGCGCGTTCACGACGGCCGCCGCCCTGTGGCTGGACGACCCGCGCACCCGCGGCGCCCGGGTCGCCGAGATCCTCGAACTCGAGCCCTCCGCCGCCGTCCTGTCGCCGGTGCAGAACGTGCTGGTCGAACGGCGCACCGACCTGCTCGACCCGCTCCTCGCCCCCGTGCCGCCGTACGGGAGGTTCCTGAAGCGCCCGGAGCGGGCGGCCCTGCCCCCCACCTGGTCGGCGAGCCGCTGGACCCCGCGCCAGTGGCGGGCCGCCGCCGGGCTCGCCGCCGCGGCGGCCGAGGACACCACCCGGCCGCTGCACGCACGGGCCGCGGCCGTCCACGCCGCCGCCGCGATCCCCGAGCACGGCGAGGCGGTCGTCCGCGCCCAGGTGGACTCCGCCGAGGTGGTGCTCGCCGAGGCGGCGCTCGCCGCACTGGCCTGGACGGACCGGCCCGCCGACGCGCTGTGCGACCTGCTGGCCCACGCGGGCGGCGACCGCGCCCGGGTCGCGGTGTACGCGGCCACCCGGGCCGCCCGGTTCGCCCCGCCCCACGAGCTCGCCGAGCACCTCGGCGCCCTGCTGTCCGGAGCACAGGGCAGCAAGGTGACCAGCCGCAAGGAGGCCGTGCGGCTGGCCGCCGAACACCTGCCGCCGCAGAGCGCCGCCGACCTGCTGGTCGCCGCGTACCGCGTCGAGGGCCAGCACCGCGACGTGCGCGCCGCGACGGTCGCCTTCACGACCGGCCTGCTGGACGCCGAACCGGTCTGGGAGCTGCTCGCCGACGCCGCCGGGCAGGCCCCGCCGCCCGTGCGCCGCGCCGTCCTACGGGCCGATCCGGCGCACCTACCCGAGGCCCATCGTGCCCGCTACGCCCACCTGGTGGCCTCCGTCGCCGCTTCGGCCGACCCGGAGGTCGCGGCGCCCGCCCTTGCCGCGCTGCCGCGGTGGGCCGCCTGGGCCCCGGAGACCGCCGACGTGGCCCGACGGGCCGTCACCGACCCGGCGAACCGCGGCGGCTGGCGGGAGGCCGCAGGCGCCGTCCGCACGCTCGCCGCTTCCGGGCTGCCACACCCGCTCGGCGGCGCCGCCCCCGGCAGCCTGCTGCACCGCACCCTCGCCGAACTCGCCGCCGCCGCGCGGACGGACGATCTCCACGCCGGGGACGACCGGGACCTACCGGCCCGCCGGAGGCTGGCCCACCTCGCCGACCTCCCCGCCGACGACCGCCACCGGCCGCTGCTCGCCGGCGCCGCCGACCTGCTCGCGGCCGAACCCGACCTCGCGACAGTCAGGGCGGCCATGCTGCGCCGGCTGGTGGACCCGGCGGCTGGACCGCAGACGCTGGCAGACGCGCTCGGCGCGCTCGCCGACGCCCACCGAGGCCGGCCGGCGGCGGCCGCGCTCACCGCGCTGACGCTGCTGCGGGAGCACGCCTCGGGCCCACTGCCGCCGCCCGGGACACTCGACGCGCTGGCGCGGACCGCCCGCCGGAACGGCGACACCGGCCCGGCCGCCGGGCTGTTCGCAACGGCGCTGACAGAGGCGTTCGGAGATCGCCTCGGCTGGCCCCGGGAGTGGCAGGCCCTGCTGCGCGAGCTGCGCCGCCACCCGTCGGCGGACGTTCGCGAGCGCGCCCTCGCGGCCGTCATGCATCGGGAGTGATCTGCGGCCGCGCCGACCGCTCCGGGCCGTGGCGACAACGGGCTCCGGATCTGCTCACCCGAAGGTGCCGGGGGACCCGGTTGCGGGTTCGACCCACTGCCGGGGCGACGCGCAGGCACCGCCCGCGGAAGCGGTGCCAGGGCGGCCCGGCCGGCCTCCACGGCGGCGTCCGTCATGGAGGCCGGCGCGGGCAGCTCGCGCTCCAGCTCGCCGGGCACCGCGCCGGGCATCGCCGCGGCCGGCGCGACCCGCTCGCCCATCGCCGGCTCGGGCAGCGCCTCGGCGAAAGGGCTGCCCGTGACGACACCGGTGCCGAGGTCGTACGTCGGCCCCTCGGCCAGCTGCCCCTCACCGGCCCGGGACGTCACATCTCTTCCGTGGCACCCCCGACCAGCGCGTCACCGAGCGCGGTGCGGCGATACAGCACCGCGCGGCCGGAGCGCGCCCGGGCCAGCAGGCCGGACGCCCGCAGGACGGCAAGGTGGTCGCCGACCGCGCCGGGGGCCATGCCGAGGCTGCGGGCGAGCTGACTGGTGCTGGCGGGCGTCCCCAACTCCGCCAGCAGTCGCGCCCGGGAGCGCCCGAGCAGGGCGGCCAGCGTGGCCTGCGCGTCCGGGCCGGGCGCGGCCCGCTCCCAGAGTGTCGAGGTGCCGCGCGCCAGGTAGACGAGCGCCTTCGGCCAGGGCTCGTCGTAGAACGCCGCCACGCCCGGCCAGACCAGCACCGAGGGGACCATCAGCAATCCCTCCCCCGAGAGGTCGACTACCGCGTTCTCGGAGTGCAACGGCACCTGGAGGCTGAGCCCGCTCCACACCAGTCCCCGGTCCAGGCCCTCGATCGCCTCCCGCCAGCCGCGCTCGCCGATCACGCCGACGCGGTGCACCACGTCGCGCTCGCAGATCGCCCGCAGCTGCGACCAGTCGGGCGCCATCAGGTCGTTCCAGGCGCGATCGAGCGCGTCGCCGATCAGGTCGACCACCTCGTCCGAATCCAGCAGCGCGCGCACCTGCGGGTCACGGACCGGCGCCCGGCGTCCCAGCCGGTCGATCTCGGCCCGGGCGACGGAGAGCGGGGTGGCCCGGATGGCCGCCAGGTCGTCGGCCCAGGTCTGAGCGAGCCCGCGCGGCGGCGGGGCAACGAAGTTGGCGCCCGAAGAGCTGGTCTGCAGGGCCAGCACGGCGTCCAGCGCAGTCTCGCGGCGAAGGCGCGCGAAGCCGGGCGCGAGACGCGCGGCCCACCCGCCCGGCAGCGGTGCGCCCATGCCGCGAAGACGGCGCAGCAGGCCACAGAGCTCGAAGGCCGGCGAGAGCGCGAAGCGGCTGCGCAGCAGATCCTCGGCGGTGGCGGTGTAGCGGAGCACGCCTCAACAGTAGACCGCGCCCGCAAGACCTTACGTGCTGGGGCGAATCATTCGCGGTGCACCGGCCCTTGGTACGACGCTGCTCCGCATGACGACCGCTTCCCCACCCTCCCCGGCGCAGTCGGCCGCCGCGCGACGTACGACCTACCGCGAGGTGCTGGCCGAGCCGTTCTTCCGGCTGCTCTTCGTGACCCGCGTGGTCGGCGTGACGGCCGGCTCGTTGCGGATCACCACCTTCTCCGTGCTGGTCTTCACGGGTACCGGCTCCGCGTTGCTCAGTGCCCTCGCCTTCGGAGCGGGTTTCCTCCCGCAGCTGTTCGGCTCGCTGCTCTTCGGCTCGCTGGCCGACCGTCTGCCGCCCCGGGCGCTGATCGTCGGCGGCTTCCTGGTGGAGGGTGCGGCGGCGGCGCTGCTCGCCCTGGTCCGGTTGCCGACGGCGGCCGGCCTGGCTTTGGTCGCCCTCGTCGCGCTCGCCACGCCGGTGTTCAGCGGCGCCTCGGCCCGGCTGGTGGCCCGTTGGCTGAGTGGTGACGCATACGTGCTCGGACGCTCCCTCAACAACCTGGCCTCCAGCGGCGCGCAGCTGTTCGGCCTGGCGCTCGGCGGCGCGGTCGTCGAGGCCCTGGGCCCGCGGCAGGCGCTGGCGATCGGTGCGGCGCTGAACCTGGTGTGCGCGGCGGCCGTCCGGCTGCGGATGCCACTTGTCCCTGTCGAGCGGGAGGAACGGGGCGACGCGAGCGGCAACACGGGTGGCAACACGGGTGGCGGCGCCGTGCGGAACAGTCTGCGCGGCGGCACCACCCTGCTGCGCGACCGCGCGGTACGCCGGCTGATGCTCGCCCAGTGGCTGCCGAGCGGCTTCGTCGCGGGCGCGGAGGGACTGATCGTCGCCTACACGGGCACACGCGGCTTTCCCGCCGGCTCCTACGCCATGCTGCTGGCCTGCCTGCCGGTCGGCATGCTCCTGGGCGACCTGCTGGTCGGCCGCCTGCTCCGGCCGTCGACGCGGGAGCACTTGGTGGTGCCGCTGATCGCGCTGATGGGCGCGCCACTGATCGGCTTCGCCGTGGAGCCGGGCCGCTTGCCCGCGGCAGCACTGCTGCTCTGCACCGGCTGCGGCTTCGCCTATGGCCTGGGCCTGCAACGGGAGTTCCTGGCGGTCCTCCCCGAGCACGGCCAGGGCCAGGCCTTCGGCCTGCTGGGCTCAGGCCACATGACGTTGCAGGGCGTCGGCCCCGTCTGCTTCGGCGCGATCGCCGCGGCGAGCGGCACGGGCGGCGCGATGGCCCTGGCAGGCGCCGGCTCGCTGCTCACCGCCGCCTGGGTCCTCACCTGGAGGCGCGCCAGACCCGCAGCGGGCCCGAGCGCGTGAAGCCCGCGCGTTCGACGGTGGTGAGGTCCGAAGCCTCGCCGTAGCCGATGACCGTCAGCCGGTGACGCCGTCGGTGAGCTCGCGAACGATGTCCAGGTGGCCTGCGTGACGGGCGTACTCCTGGAGGACATGGAACAGGATCCAACCCAGGGTGGGCCGCGGGGTGCCGTCGTCAGGGAAACGGCCTCCGGGCGCGGCGACGGTGGACAGGGGCGTACCCGACACGATGGCTCGGGTGTGCTTGCCACCCGCGTGCAGCGCGGCGAGAAGTTCGGCGGCTGTTTCCTGTGGTCCGACGTACCAGCGGTCGGCCGGGCCACGGTCGCCCCAGGGCGCTGAGACCTGTTCGGCCCGGAAGCCCCAGCGCAGCCAGCGCTGCTCCATCCCTGATCTTGCAGGGTATCCCCGGCTTTAGCCGGGGAGGGAATGCATCCTTGGCCGGAGCCGCGAAGCGGCGGAGCTCGCTGCGTTATGCGCCTATGGGCTGTCAAGCGGTGGTGAGCCATTCGCGGTAGGCGTTGGCGAGGTCGTCGTCTCGGCGGATTCCGCGTTCGAGGGTGGAGATGGTGGCGGGCCAGACTCCGAAGTGCCCGGCCACGGCGGTGAGGGTGATGTTCTTGGCCTGTCGCAGAGGCCGTAGGTCGGCGATGCCTGGGACTGCGACGGTCGTGGTCAGGCAGCGGAAGATCTCCCGGGCGATGGCCCGTTTCAGGAGCCGGATGACCTCCTTCTTCGTCCGCCCGGTCTCGGTCTGGCGGACGACGTAGTCGCGGGTGCGCCGGTCGTGCGTCGAGGGCCTTCGTGAGGGCCTCGTGCTCGGCGGTGAGTTCCTTGACGCGCCGGGCGAGGCTCTTGAGCGCGGCCAGGACCGCGACGTGGACGGTGTCCCCGGCCGGCCGCACCCGGGCCAGGGCGTCGGTCCGCTCTTTTGCTTTGAGCCGCCCGTACTTGGCGCGGATCGCCTCGGGTGCGGTGATCAGGATCTGCCTGATCTGGTTCAGGGCGGCGGTGCGTGCCTTGACGGCGGAGCGGGAGGCGTTGTGCAGGGCGCGTATGCCGGCGACGGTGTCGTCCTTGGGCGCGCTGGAGGCCCGTTCGGACAGGGCTGCGCGGGCGGCGGCGTAGGCGTCGATGGGGTCGGACTTGCCGATGCGGCGGCGCTCCGCCCGGTCGGGGCGGTTGACCTCGACGACCTGGTGCCCGTGCACGCAAGCTTCGCAGGTGAAGCCGGTCCCGTAGGAGGCGGTGCCATCCACACCAATGGCGAGCACGTGGCCGTGGGCGTTCAGGAAGGCCAGGGCGGCGGCATATCCGGCCGCTGTGGTGGGGAACTCGGCGTCCGCGAGGTGGCCGCCGTTGTCGCTGACGACCGCGACGTGGATGGTGTCGGCGTCGGAGTCGACCCCGCCGAACACGTCCTGGCCCGCTGTGTCCTCAGCAACCGCTGGTGTCATGCTGATGATGCCTTCCCTAGCCGGAGGTTGGCGCCGGCCGGGTGGCGCAGACAGGACATTGAGGGGGCTTCTGGACCCTGCTCCTGACCTGTTGAATCGGGTCCAGACGCGCGGTCTGCAGCCGTAGCGTCCAGGGTGTCGGTCGGCACGGGCCCGCAGTGCTCCTTGCCGCCCTCGGGTTGGCTCTCTGATAGCGTGCCGCCGCCGGCCGACACCCGCGCGGTGTGGCTCGACAGAGGCATGGATGTGACACCACTTCAAGTCAGGATGCCCACCGCCGCCCTCCTCCCGTCGCTTCGAGCGCAAGGCCGGCCGCGCGTGATCCTGATCGGTATCGATCCGCACAAGTCCTCCCACACCGCCGTCGCCGTCGACGCCTCCGGCCGCCAGCTGGCTCAGCGCCGGTTCGTGGTCAACGCCGGCACGTTCCGCCAGCTCATGGCCTGGTGCGAGTCCTGGCCCGAGCGGCGCTTCGCCGTCGAGGGCGCCGGCGGCCTCGGCCGCTCGCTCGCCCAGCAGCTCGCGGCCGCGGGCGAGCACGTGGTCGACGTGCCGTCTACCCTGTCTGCCCGCGCGCGGCTGCTGGGCACCGGCGGTAACCGCAAGACCGATGCGGCCGATGCCCGCCACGTCGCCCAGGTCGCCCTGTTCCGCCCGGACCTGCGGCAGATTGCGCCCGAGGATCAGTCGACGGTGCTGCGGCTGCTGACCGAGCGGCGCGACGACCTGGTCCACGAACGCACCCGTGTGCTCAACCGGCTGCACGCCGTCCTGCGCGACCTGCTGCCCGGCGGCGTGCCCACCGGCCTGTCCGTCGACAAGTCCGCCGCCGCGATGAAGCGCATTCGCCCGGTCACCGCGACCGACGGCTGCCGCCGCGACATAGCCCGTGACCTGCTGGCCGACCTGCGGCGCCTGGACCGCCTCGTCAAGTACAACGAGGCCCAGATGCGCGATGCGCTGGCCGCGACCCGCACCACGCTCACCAGCCTGCCGGGCCTGGGCACCGTGCTGGCCGCCAAGGTCCTCGGCCACGTCGGCGACATCACTCGGTTCCCCACCGAGCATCACTTCGCCAGCTACACCGGCAGTGCACCCTTGGACTTCTCGGGGGGTCCCGGACCTGTGGCGTGACGTCGGTTCAGGGCGCCTCGTTGGGAGTCGGAAGCCGGTTCTCGGGGGGTGTTGCTCTGTGGCTGGTCGTTGCCGAGTTCACAGAGCCCGAGGTGAGAAGTGCGAGCGTTTCCGATTCGTGCCGTCCGGAGTGCGGTACTGGACAGTTGTCGATGACCGCTTGGAGGTTGTACGTCCGGCTGACCGTTGGCTTCGCCATCTGCGGTTCGGGCAGAACCGGGCGGAACTAACGACCAAGGGCTACGCCGGAGATGCCGCCCTGTACCTCACCTGGTGCGTGCGGACCGGGCGGCAGTGGCCGGAGGCGGCCCAGGACCTGGGCTTGTTCATGGTGTGACTGCAGTACACCCCGATCGAGCCGGACGGCAGCATCGGCACGGTGCGGATGGGGCCTGGAGCCGAGCCGGTGCGAGGCGAGCGCCGGGTCAACCGAATCCTGACCGGCGTCCGGGGTTTCCTCACCCACGCGATCCGCGACGGCGCGGCGCCGAAGTGGGTGCTGGGCGTGCTCTACGAGCTCGCCGACACCCGAGGCCTGCCGCAGGAGGCGCGGGGCGAAGGGACCGGCCTGGCCTACCGGCTGAAGGCCCGGCACCGACTCCAGGAGCCGGTGTCGGCGGTTGACCGCACCAGCGATGAGCAGGTGGTGGCGATGTTCCGGGAGTGCCGCAATGCCCGGGACCGCCTGATCGTGCTGCTGCTCTCCCGCGTCGGGCTGCGCCGCGGTCAGGTCGCGGGGCTGCGCCGGGAAGACTGCCACCTCCTGATCGACTCGCGGGCGCTGGGCTGCACGTCGGAGGGAGCTCATCTGCACGTGGTGCGCCGGGAGAACTCGAACGGGGCGTGGTCGAAGTCGCGGCGCCGATGGGTTCAGCCGGTGGACTTCCTGGTGGTGCAGGCCTTCGACCAGTACGTCGCCGAACGTCACGAGCGGCTCGGCGTGGGCGGCAGCGACTTCCTGTTGGTGAACCTGTTCCGCGCGCCGCTGGGATCACCGGTCACCCCGGACGCGATCGGCGACCTCATCGAAGCCCTGGCCGCCCGGGCCGGCCTGGAAGGGCCGGTCGCGCCGCACAGGATGCGGCACGGGTTCGCGAGCAACGTCGCCGACGCCGGCGGCACGCTCGATGAGATCCAGGCTTTGTTTGGCCAGAACCATCCCGCCTCTGCCCAGCCGTACCTGCACCCGGCACCCACCCGCCTGCGGGAAGCGGTCGAACGGGTCGCCAGCCCGCGCGAGCTGACCGCCGAGGGCACCCGGTGACCGCCACCCTGCCGGCCCGGACCGGCATCGGGAGCGGCGATCCGATCGTCACCGCGTTGTGGGCGGCGGTAGAGCAGGAGTTCCTGGAGCTGCTGGGCTGGGACCCCGACGTTCGGGTGCTCCACTTCCCCAAGGAGCACCCTCAGATGGGCGTCCCCGTCTGCATCCACCCCGGATGCGGCCGGGCCACCACCTACTCCTGCGGCCTGTGCTCGGGCTGCAGACCTCGTTGGCAACGCAGCAACCTGCCCATCGAGGAGTACCTGGCGACCGCCGAAGTCAGGCGCGGGCGCCACTCTGGAATCGGCGAGTGCATCGTGCCGGGCTGCCCGCGGCCCTGGCGGACCTCCGCCATCCAGCTGTGCACCGCCCACCACCACCGGCGCATCACCGTTTTCAAACTGCCCATGGAGGACTTCCTCGCCCACCCCACCACGGCCCCGCTGCTGGCCATCGGGCGCTGCCGGACCGCCGCGTGCCTGCGCCAGCGCTCCAGCGAGGTCGCGCAGTACTGCGAGGCCCACCTGTCCCGGCTGCGAGCCCTGCGTCGGCGGCACGGCACCGTCGACGAGGAACACTGGCGGCGCACCGCCGCGCCCATCGACGTGGGCCGGGAGGTCAACCTGCGGGGACTGCCGGAGCGGGTCGTCGCGGAGGTCGTTCTCGGTCTCCAGTAGCGAGTCCGCGACGGCGCCCGCACCTGCTACTACAAGCTCCGCCCGTTCTGCGACCTCCTGCGCGAGCGTCAGGTCGCCGCAGTCGAGGACCTGGTTGCCGATGGGCTGCACGGCCTGAACCGCCAGCTGCGCACCACGATCGTCCGGGACTGCGAACGGGCCCGCATGACCCCGGAGAGCGAGCGCCGCAAGGACGTCTGGGACCTGCTGGCCTTCGGGCAGACCGGCTGGCTGTACTTCACCAAGATCAGCCAGCCCTGGCTGCGCGAGGCGGCCAAGCAGTGGGCGCTGGACGACATGCCGCGCCGCCGCGGCAGCAGTGTCGGTACCGCCGTCCAGGCCCACATCCGCGCCCTGAACCGCCTGTCGGAGAGCCTGAGACTGCAGCGCCCCGACCGGGGCGAGCACCTCACGCTCCTGGGGCGCGACGACATCGTCGCTTACCTGAACCGCATGGCCTACCTCGAACAGCAGGGGACGGTCACCCTCAAGACCCGGCGGGAGCACTGCGTCGACCTGCGCAGGATGCTGACGCGGATGAGGGCGATGAGCCTCACTCGCCCGGGCCGACTCCTGCACGGGCTCGCGGACGACTTCGCGCTGGGAGTGGACGACGTCCCGGCCGTCCCGGACGAGGACGAAGTCGGGCACGACCTGCCGGTCGAGGTCATGCAGGCCCTGTGCGCGCACCTGCCGTGGCTGGAGCAGGGCCACGAGCGCGAGATCCGGCTCGCTGTCGAGCTGGTCATCGACACCGGGCGCCGCCCGGTGGAGATCTGCCGGCTGGCCTTCGACTGCCTGGAGCGCGACGAGGCGGGCAAGCCGGTGCTGGTCTACGACAACTTCAAGTCCCACCGCTACGGGCGGCGCCTGCCGATCGCCGAGGCGACCGCCGGGCTGATCACTGCCCAGCAGGACCGCCTGCGCGCCAAGTACCCGGACACACCGCCCGGTCGCCTCAAGCTCCTGCCGACGTCCTACCGCTGCCTGGACGGTACCCGCCCCATCAGCGTCGCGCGCCTGCAGGCCCTGCACCGTGCCTGGGTCGAGAGCCTGCCGCAACTGCGGGTGCCGACCAAGGTCGAGGTCGACGGGCAGCCCGTCACGCACCTGCTGGAGTTCGACAAGAACAAGATCTTCCTCTACGCCTACCGCCACACCTACGCCCAGCGCCACGCCGACGCCGGCGTTCCCCCGGACATCCTGCAGCAGCTCATGGACCACGACGAAGCCGTCACCACCCAGCAGTACTACCGGGTCGGCGAGCAGCGGCGCCGCGAGGCCGTCGAACGGGTCACCGCGATGCAGTTCGACCGCCACGGCAACCGGGTCTGGCGCACCGTCAAGGCCCTGCTGGACACCGAGCGCCTGCGCCGAGCCGTGGGCGAGGTCGCCGTCCCGTACGGGCTGTGCAGCGAACCGTCCAACGTCGCCGCGGGCGGCCACGACTGCCCGGTCCGATTCCGCTGCGTGGGCTGCGGCCATTTCAGCACCGACGTGTCCTACCTTCCCGACCTGGAGGCATACCTCGCCGACCTCCTGCGGAACCGCGAGCGCCTGGTGGCCGTGGTCGAAGCCGACGCGTGGGCGAAGGCCGAGGCGATGCCCTCCGACGAGGAGATCCGCCGCGTCCGCCGCCTGATCAACCGGGTGAAGGACTCCGTCAACGAGCTCTCCGAGCAGGAGCGCACCGAAATCGAGCAGGCCACCGCTCTGGTGCGGCGTGCGCGCAACAACGTCGTCCACCTTGGCCTGCCAGCCGTCCGCCAGCCACTCGTCGACTTCCGACCGGACAGGACCTCGTGACCACCACATCCATGGCCGACGGCCGGCGGGCGGACTCGGCCCGCCGGCGCCAGCGCGTCATCAAGGCCGTCGCCGCCGCCGTCAAAGCTGGCACGCCCATCACCGTCTCGGGTATCGCCCGCCAGGCCGGTGTCGACCGGGCCTTCCTCTACCGCCACAAGGACCTGCTCGCCCGGGTCCACGCCGCCGATTCCGAGCCGAGGGCCGACAGCATTGGCCCTCTCGTCACCCGCGCCTCACTCCAAGCCGACCTGGCCAACGCCCAAGAACGCGCCGGCCGTCTCACCGCAAGGATCCGGACCCTGGAGGGCAAGCTCTCCGAACTCCTCGGCGAGCAGACGTGGAGAGACTCCGGACTCGGCGGACCCGATGACATCGACCAGCTCAAGCGCCGCATCACTGCCCTTGAACAGCAAGCGGTCGATCTCACCGGTCAACTGGAAGAGCGCAACGAAGAACTCCAGGCCGCCCGAGCTGCCAACCGCCAGCTGATCAGTCGGCTCAACACGAGCCACTGACCCCGGACGCGGGGGCGGTGGGACAGTGATCACTTCCCACTGCCCCCGCAGCGACGAGCTGGAACGCCTCAATGCCATCCATGGGGGTGCCATCGGGACGGAGCCCGAATGCAGCCGCGAGAACGGCGGGGAGATCCGCCTCGGGGACAGCGACGCGCAGTTCCGCGAGGATGTCGGGAAAGTCGGCGTCGTCGATGAAGCCCAGGTACTCCTGGCGCAAGCGGTGGATGACCTCCACCAGCTCGGGCCTCAGCCGCATCCAGGCGCGGGACGTCCGGATCTCCCCCGCGACCTGGTCCATGAACCAGTGCATGACCTCGTACGGGATGTCCAGGTGCCGTCCTTGGGGATCGAAGCACACCGTCGGCTCGCGCGCCGGATCTTCGTCGGGGATGACCGCGGTCACCACGGCCCGTTGCTCCCGGACGAGGTCCAGTTCCAGGTACCAGGCGTCGTCAGCCACGGAGTACATCGCGGTGATCGCGTAGTCACGGCTGGGGTGGGTGACCAATGTCCTCAGACCTTCGGGTCGATTGGCGGTGTGGTGTGGACCTCGGCGTCCAGGGCCAGCTGCAGGCCGGCGATGGCGAGGAAATCGGTGAGTTCGATCCAGCCGCCGTCGGTTCCGTCGTCCCAGCTGGTCCAGAGCCTCGACTCCTCGCCGTCCCAGGTGTCGACGTCCTCGCTCGGATGCTGCTCGACGGTCCCCTCGCCGTGCCGGTACCGCAGCTACAGGTACTGGCCTGTGGTCGTCCAGGCGTCCCACTGCGACGGGCAGCCCCCGGAGGTCTGCACTACTCGCGCGAGGGTCACATCCTCGTGTAGGTGGGCCTCGACAGTTCCCAGATGCTGGTCGTGGGCGATGAGGAGGTCGTCCACGAGACCGAGCAGGCGGATGCTGCCGCCGGGGAACTGGAGCGTGAGGCCGGCCGTGAAGCTGACACGGCCATCGTTGTAGCCGATCTGCCGAACCGAGCGGATTGGCCGCCCGACGAACCGGGTCACTGGAACGTCCGGCGAATCGTCGGTCACGGAGACGCTGCCGTGCTCCTCCATCGAGTACGGTCCGTGCGGCTGGTCGGCTCGAAGAGACACGCCCGTCGAGGGCGTGTGGAACAGGACCGGGCCCAGACCCTCCAGGTGAAGCCACAGATGGACAAGCGACGGATCGTCGTCCGCGTAATGATGCCAAGCCGTGGTCACCTTCAGCAGCCGCCTCCCGATCAGGTCGGCGGCGAACAGCTCCTCATCGTCGATCACCCGCCGATGCTCGCACGGCCTCACCCATAGGACACCCGAATTCCTGACCGGCTGCCGTCGTCAGGACCCGTCCCACCGGCTTTGCTGGCGACCACGGACGAGTGAAACCAGCGGCTATCCCTTGCGCCACACCTGTGGCGCTGCCTACTTTTCTCGGTCATAGCCACTGAGCTGCGAGGACCCGACAAGGAGTCCGCCTCAGGATCGGCGACCACCCGAGAACTCGCCGCCTCCAGCGGCAACAACGTCCGCCACAGGCTCAACACCGGCGGCAACCGCGCGCTGAACTCGGTCCTGCACGTGATCGCTGTCGTCCAGATTCGTGACGGCGGCCACGGGCAGGAGTACTACCAGCGCAAGATCGCCGAGGGGAAGACCCCGTCCGAGGCCCGCCGGGCCCTCAAGCGACGCCTGTCCAACGTGGTCTATCGGATCATGAAACGCGACCGTCGCACCCAACTTGCCGCAGCCGCTTGACACACAGAGGCGCTATCAGGTCATGTTCCGCCCGGCCGGAGCCATGAGAACAGGTCCCGGCGGCCGGACAGAACAACCCGAAGACAGCCCAGCAGGGCGTCAGTCAGTGGCAGAGCCACGACCACCGGAACCTGAGTATCAGCATCAATGTCAGTGGCGTGCACTAGCTTGATCACATCTACCGAAGGGGGGTGGGTCGGGTGATCCGTGCGTACAAGTTCCTCATGCGGCCCACCGTGGGCCAGGTGCACGCTCTTGCCGAGATGCTGCGTGATCACTGCTCGCTCTACAACGGGGCGTTGCAGGAGCGCCGTGACGCCTACCGGCATGTATCGAAGACCACTGTCCGATACGGCAGGCAGTCGGCGCAGCTCAAGGAGATCCGGGCGTTCGACCCCGATCGTCAGGGGCGCTGGTCGTTCTCTTCGCAGCAGGCGACGCTTCGTCGGCTGGACAAGGCGTTCGCGGCGTTCTTCCGCCGGGTCGAGTCCGGGGAGACGCCGGGTTATCCCCGGTTCCGGGGCGTGAACTGGTTCGACACGGTGGACTTCCCGAAGGACGGGGACGGTTGCCGGTGGGATTCCACCCCGCACGACCCGGTGACCCGCGTCCGCTTCCAGGGCGTTGGGCACGTCAGGGTCAACCAGCACCGGCCGGTGGTCGGCAAGGTCAAGACCGTCAGCGTCAAACGCGAAGGCAAGCGCTGGTACGTCATCCTCACCGCCGAACAGCCCGAGCCGGAGCCGCTGCCCGCGACCGGCAGCGTGGTCGGCATCGACATGGGCATAGCCAACTTCCTCGCCGACTCGGGCGGCGAGTTCGTGCCCAACCCCCGCCACGGCCGGAAGGCCGCCGCGAAGCTCGAAGCCGCGCAGCAGGCCCTCAGCCGGTGCAAGCGGCGCAGCAACCGCCGACGCAAGGCCGTCCGCCGTGTCGCCGATCTGCACCGCAAGGTGCGTCGTCAGCGGCTCGACCACGCCCACAAGACCGCGCTCAACCTGGTGCGTGAGCACGACTTCATCGCGCACGAAGACCTCAAGATCCGCAACATGATGCGCACCCCCACACCCAGGCCCGACCCCGACCGGCCCGGCGGCTTCCTGCCCAACGGCGCTGGCGCGAAGTCCGGGCTGAACAAGTCGATCAACGATGCCGGATGGGGGGTGTTCCTGACGATCCTCACCAGCAAGGCTGAAAGCGCCGGTAGGGAAGTGATCGCCGTGGACCCCCGCAACACCTCCCGCGCCTGCCCGCCCTGCGGGCACATCGCCAAGGAGAACCGGCCCACCCAGGAAACCTTCCACTGCGTCGCCTGCGGCCACAAGGCCCACGCCGACACCGTGGGAGCCATCAACGTCCTACGGGCCGGGCTGGCCCGTCGCAACGCCCGCAAGGGTTAGCGAGAAGCCCCCGGCTTCAGCCGGGGGAAGAGTCACGTGGACAAGGTGCTTCAGCAATTCGAGCATGGTCCATCCGGAAGGGAGCCGGCTGACGCGCAGCTCCGTGTCGGACATTCCCTCGGTCTTGGCGCTGATCACGGATCGGTAGTAGTCGAGGTAGTCCAGCAACAGCGTGCTGGGATCGGAGAGTTGCTGGTCCGGCTCGGGGAGGGAGAGAGTCATGGGCCAAGTCTGCCACTCCGAACTCGAGATGCAGGCCGCCATCACGACAGCAGTCATGGCTGTGATCATCCCCTCTCCGTGCGGGGCCGACCGCAGGTCCCTTCACCCCCACTCCGACCTCTCAGCCAGGCGGTGGTACCACCAGAACTCCGTGCGCCACTGGCGTCGGTGCGCGAGCGGGTCAGGGAGGGTGCGGCGTAAGAACACCGTATCCAGAGGCCTCACAAGCCGGCCGAGCTCGGCACGCGCCTGTTCCGGCAGTCTCTCCAGGACTTCCTCCAGCACGTCACGCGCGTGCCTGACGTCATCGAAGGAACACCCCGAGCACGAGCAATGCGATTCCTGCGGGTACAGCGGACGCCTTCCCGGCGGGTGCAGGAATTCGCGGTATCGCCGCAATGCCCGGTCAGTGGCACCCAGGTGTAGGTAGAAGCTGACGCTCAGGTGCTCGACCCGGTGCACAGCCAGGCTCGTCCCGGCGGAGAGTCCGTGAATCCGGAGCGGCGGAGTCGGCCCCCAGACGCGGGAGACCGGTCGTTCGGCGCGCAGCGCGCGTGGCCGCCTACGCGGCATCGGCCTTTCGACACGTGATCACGGGAGCCATGGTGCCAGGCAGGGCTGCTCTGCCGCACCCGGTTTCCGACCTCCGTAACTGCCCTCGCAGACCTGAGAGGGCAGTTACGGAACGACCCTTGGGTGGATAGAAGTTGATATGACGTCAATTTAACCATTTGATTACGTGCTTGTTGAACCTCCTTTAGGCTTCGGTTCACAAGGCGGATCGTTGCCTGAACGATGAGAGCGGGAATGACACCTACAAGTGAAGAGATGACCGGCGCCACGCGCGGGCCGGGTCAGCGGCGGTCGGGCTTGCTCGGCCGCCGCTTAGTGGGCCGCGCCGCAGTGCTCGCCGTGGGGGTCGGCAGCTGTTCGATGCTGACGGCTCCGGCGGCGTATCCACAGGCGGATGACGGGTCGGTGACGGTTCGGGTGGTTCGGGCGGTTGACGCCACCGGCGTGTGGAGCCCGGCCCTGGAGCCGGGCATCGGCGGGGTCACGGTGATACTCAGCAATGACGGCGGCGCCGAGGTCACCGGTGTGACGGCCGTCGACGGCACGGTCACCCTGGCGCCGGGCACGGCCCGGTCTTCCAGCGGCAGGTACCGTGTCCAGGTCGTGAACCCGAAGCCGGGCGTGCTGTTCCCGGCGTTCGCGTCGCGGCAGGGCCTGGACGGCGCGCCGAACCAGCTGAGCAGCAACGAGGAGTTCGTCGACCTCGGTGGCGGAAAGAACGTGGCGTACACCACGGGTCTGTGGAATCCCGGCGACTACTGCCAGAAGAACGCGCCGCTGGTCACGGCCTGCCAGCCCGCGACGAACGAGCCGCAGAACCAGCGCACGCTGGTGACGTTCCCCTACAGTGCGCGCGGTGCCAACACGGACACGACCGATCTGGCCACGAACGCCGAGACCGGCACCGTCCACGGCATCGGGTGGAGCAGGTCCGGCAAGCGGCTGTTCAGTTCGGCGCTGGCCAAGCGAGACACGACGTACGGCCCCGGCGGCGCCGGCGCGATCTACGTCACCGACGTGGCGAACAAGGCGACGTCGCTGTTCACCACCGTCCCGGACGCCGGAGCGTCGGTGCACGGTGCCGGCACCGCCGACGACGCCTTCCTCTCCGCGGCGGGCAAGGAGAGCCTGGGCGCCCTGAAGATCTCCGAGGACGGCCGCGACCTGTTCGTCGTCAACCTCAACAACCGCAAGCTGTACCGCTACGACGCCACCAAGGCGACCGCGTCGGCGCCGGAGGCTTCCTACGCCATTCCGGACCCGGGCTGCCCCTCGTCGGCGGACTGGCGTCCGTTCGGCCTGGGCCTGCAGGACGGCGTCGGGTATCTCGGCGGTGTCTGTTCGGGCGAGTCGACCGGGAAGGTCTCGGACCTGCGAGCGGTCGTCCTGCCCTTCGACCCGGTGACGGGAGCCTTCGGCAAGGCGGTGCTGGACCAGCCCCTGGACTACCCGCGCGAGATCACGGCCAGGGGTGTCTGTCCCGGGGCGGGCTGGTTCCCGTGGACGGGCACGATCCCCTCCCAGCAGAACGGCAAGGCGTGCACCGGCACCGGGTTCTATGCCAACCCCGAGCCAGAGCTGGCCGAGATCGCCTTCGAGACCGACGGCTCCATGCTGCTGGCGTTCCGCGACCGGCTCACCGACAGGGCGACGGCGTTTCCACGGTCCGCAGACACCTCGACCTACCACAGTTTCGCGGCCGGCGGAGACCTGAACAAGGCGTGCCTGTCCGGCGGCGTGTACGTGATGGACACGAACGCCGGCTGCGCGATGACATCGCGGGGGACCAGGTTCTTCAGCGTGGGCACCTTCCAGGGCAACCATCCGAACGCGGCCTACGCCGGCATGGCGTTGTCGAAGGTGGAGGACTCCATCGCGATCTCGGCCGTGGACCCCACCGACGTCATGTGGACCATCGGCACGATGTTCACCAACCGTGACGGGACACGGGCCCCCGGTTCCGGCCTGGGCCTGAACTCCTCGAAGGCCAGGCCCGCCTTCGGGAAGGGGGCTTCGATGGGCGACCTGGAGGTGCTCTGCGACCAGGCGCCGCTGCAAATCGGCAACCGGGTCTGGTACGACCCCGAGCGCAAGGGCATCCAGAGCCCGAGCCAGCGTCCGGTCCCCGGCGCCACCGTCAACCTCTACGACGAGTCCGGCAAGCCGGTCGCGTCGACGAAGACGACACCGCGCGGTGAGTACTACTTCGACGACTCGAACGTGCCCGGTGGTCTGAAGCCCAGGACCAAGTACACGATCAAGATCGACAACCCGGCGGACTACGCGCCGGGCGGGCCGCTGTACCAGTGGGTGCCGACCGAGGAGGGCATCGGCGACAACCGCTTCGTGGACTCCAAGGGCACCGTCCCGGAGGGCGCCCGCTACCCGGAAAGGACGCTGACCACCGGCGGACCGGGCCAGAACGACCACACCTTCGACCTCGGCTTCCGCCAGCAGGAAGGCGCGGTACGCCTGGTCAAACACGACCAGGACGGAAAGCCGCTGGCCGGGGCGAAGTTCGCCCTGTGGAAGGAGACGAACGGCACCGACGGACCGGCGACCTCCGGGACGAAGCCCGACACCCAGGTCGGCGAGCCCTGTACGACCGGAGCCGACGGTGTCTGCACGTCCACGGCCGGACCGGGAATCTACTACTGGCAGGAGGTCAGCCCGCCGCAGGGCTACGCGGCTCCGGACAACCCGGTGTCCGGCCCGCTGGTGCTGAACTCCGAGAACCTCGACGTCGGAGTCTCCGCGACCGTGGTCAACCGGCTGCTGCCCGTCCCCACACCGACAGCTCCGGCGACACCGACAGCTCCGGCGACACCGGCGGCACCGACAACGCCGGGCACACCAGGCGCGCCGGACGTGCCCGGGACGCCGGGCACACCAGGTGCGCCGAACGCCGTGCCCGGCACACACCTGGCCAGCACCGGCCTGGACCAGGTCGCACCGATGGCGGTTGCAGCCGCGGCGTTCACAGCCCTCGGCTGGGCGCTCGTGGAGCTCCGTAGGCGCAGGGCCCGGCGCCGATAGCATCCAGGTACGGCAGCGGGCGTCCGGTGTCCGATCGTCGCGCCCAGGAGGCGGGCCCAGGAGGGCAGTTGGCCGCTTGCCAGGCCGGAACCGGATGAGCTGCCCGCCTCGGTTCCGGCCCTGGCTGCGGGGCCGAGGCGCCATCACTGGTGAGAGCGGTCCGGCCCTACCCGTAGGGCCAGACCGCGAGACGTGCGCGGCAGTTGATCGCGGGCTCGTGGCCGGCCCAGCCCGGACAGCAGAAACAGTGGGGCCGGGGCGGTGCCGGGGCGGCCAATGATGGTGGTCCGGTCCGGAGTTGGTGCCGCCTGCCCGCTGTTCGAGTAGCGATTCGCCTGCGCTCGGTGACGGTCAGGGGTTAGCGTGGGGCCGGTCGGCCGACCGGACGGGCCGTGGCGGGAGGGGATCAGGGGTGGATTTCCCGAGCAGGGAGAGCTTGTGGGGCCTCGGCTCGGCGGAGTACCAGGTCATTGCCGCGTTCGAGGACACGGTCGGAAGCCTGGTGCACGAGCTGGCGTCGGCGGAGGCGGCGGGTGAGCGGCTGACCACGACGACGGATGCCGCCGAGCGGCGCCTGGACGCGAGCGACGGCGCTCTGCCGCTGCACTTCGAGGTGCTGTCGGAGGTCACCGCGGAAGCGTTCGCCTTCACCTCCCGCCTGGCGCGGCTGCTGTGGCAGCAGGCCGCCGCGTACGCGGTGGTCGGGATGACGGTCCTGGACCGGGTCGTCGCCGGGCAGGCGCCGCTGTCGCTCGCGGAGCTGAAGCCGCTGTTCACGGAACCCGCGCTCGGCGACCTGATCGACCTGCTGCAGGCCGATGCCGAGCAGCGCTACGCCGCCCGCAACGACACCGTGCGGGAGTTGAACCGGGAGGAGCACGCGCAGCTGGTCCGCAGCCTGGACCGCGTGCGCGCGGGGGCCGGGCGCCGCGGTCTGGACCCGGACAGGGCGCTCGGCGTGCCGCTGACCGACCTGGACGACGACATGCACGACCCGCCGTGGGAGGACATCCTCAAGCCGATCGTGCGCCTCGCCCAGCAGCTGCCCTACGAGATCAGCGCCGCCATACAGGGACAGCGCCCCATCCGCGCACGGTGGACGCGCGGCGAGATGACGAGTTTGCGCAACATCCACCGGTGCCCCGGCCGGGCCGCCACCGTCGTCGAAGGGCACCTGCCCGACACCGGCCCCGCCCGCGATCCCGGCGACAGCCTCGCCCTGACCGTCCAGGTCTGCGCCGTCCACACCCCGCCGCCCAAGGCCTGGTTCGCCGGCCTGGTCGTACGCCCCGGAACCAAGCCGGTACTCACCTCCGACTGCGGACTCGCCGTGGACTACCGCGAGCCCGGCCAGGCGCTGCGTGCCCACGCCGATCTGTGGCTCACCCCGCTGACGGGGCTGCACCTGGCCGACCACGACGGCTGGCCGGCCCTGCTGGCCGCCGCCACCGCGCACCTGCGCACCGCGTACGACGCCGAGACCGACGACCACTGGAACACGGTCGAGATGTTCCTCGGCCAGGCCGCGAAGTTCTCCTCCAAGGGCGACCTCCTCCCGGCCCTGGCCGCGCTCGGCCACGCCGAGACCGCCACCGCCGTCGCTCTCGCCATCGAGGCCCAGCGGACACCCGGCGCAGCGGCGGACGGCGCGTGCGACCGCTGACACCCTCGGACGGGCACCGGTCCTCCGGCCCTGTCCCGAGCCGTGGAACAGCGGTAGGCACGTCAGGTAGCGGGGCTTGACCGCAGCTTCCTCGATGAGACCGCGCATCTACGGTTGCTCCCGGGTCGTCACGCAGAGGCCGCAGCTGTTCGGCGGTGGCGATCCGGAACCGGAACAGCGAGGCGAGCACCGCCCAGGTGATCTCGACCTCTCGCGTCTCGCTTTTCGTCCTCGCCCTGGTCTTCGTCCGGGCGCCGCCCCGCGCACCTTGACGGGGGCGCCGGATACCCGGCTGCCGGCGGCGAGCTCCTGCGCTGCCCGGGCCCGGCGAGGCCCCCGCCCTGCTGCGGGCTTTCTGCCGCGACTGGACGAGCTGCCTGACGGAGCAGCCGGCGCTGTCGGACCAGGTGGAGACGGTCCCGCACGATCGGCACGTGCGTCATGGCATCGGACCAGGGCTTGGCCACATCCCAGGCCCAGTTGACTCTGGTCAGATCGACGGCGGGGTCCAGCCGGGAGGGCACCTGCCGTGCCGGGCCGAGGGAGTGGATCACCTGCGCCGCCGAAGCGGGGTCGAAGGGGCGGTCGGCGGGGTCGACCTCGTCCCAGGTCGGGCCTACGGGGTGGAGCGCATGGAACACCCGGTCAGCGTGCCACGGGGACCGGGGGTGTGAGCAACGCTATTTCCCCCCGGCCGGCTGGACCGAGAAGTACGACGTCGCGCGTGGCACGCGGATCTACAGCAGCATCGTCTCCGACGCCGCCGGCGTGAGCTGCTGCGCTGCCCGAGCGCGCGGCTGGAGCTGCGGGAGATGGCCGGCCCGGACCAGCCCCGCGCCCGGCGCGGCGCCCCGGCGGTGGTGCGCACCCGATGCGCGCGGTGCACACCACCGCCGTCCCGGGTGCGCATCGAGGGCCTGGCCCACGCCGACGGCCCCCATCTGGCGCAGGACACCGGCGACGGCTTCGCCACACGCCGCCGGCGGCGCTCCGCCCGCGGCAGCGGAAGTCAGGCGAAGGTTCGGCGCAGATGCGCCGTCAGGCGTTCCGGTACGGCCGGGTGGAAGCGTCCGGAGACGTAGCCGTCCGGGCGGATCAGGATGGCCTCGCCGTCACGCGGCGCATAGGCGTCGCGGAACTCGCCCGCCGCGTCGCGCACCCGCGGCGGGCGCAGGCCGACCGGGCGGGCGTCCTGCGGTACCTCTGCGGCGGTGACCAGATAGGCGTCGAGCAGGCCGTGGGCGGCGCGATGCGCCTCGGCGGCGCAGGCCTCGAGCCGGGCGGCGCCGCTGCCCGAGGCGTGCTCCGAGCCCGCGAACAGGAGCAGCACGTGCCGCGGGGTGCGCAGCAGGTCGAACAGCCGCCGTGGGTAGGTGGCGAGGTCGCTCAGCAGGCCGCGGCAGTCCGGTGCCCGGTCGCCGGGGGCGGGACCGGCCGCGGGTGTGCCGTCCGCCGCCTGCGGCTGGATCAACGGGCTGTCCGGGTAGGCGACCAGCAGCTGGGCCTGGCGCCGCAGCAGCATCTCGGCGTCGTCCCCGTTGCTGCTGAGGCCGGAGCGGGCATGGCCGACGGTTCGGGCTTGGCTGACGGTGCGCGCATGGCGGACGGTGCGGTCGACCACCTCCTGCGCGACCGGGTGGCGTTCGGCGTGATAGCTGTCCAGCACGTCGTCCGTGGCCAGACCGCGGACGGCCAGGGCCAGCTTCCAGGCGAGGTTGTGGGCGTCCTGCACGCCGGTGTTCAGACCCTGCCCGCCGATCGGCGGGTGGATGTGCGCGGCGTCCCCGGCGACGAAGAGGCGGCCGTTCCGGTAGCGGTCCACCA
This sequence comes from Kitasatospora sp. NPDC101235, assembly GCF_044767505.1. Taxonomy (NCBI): domain Bacteria; kingdom Bacillati; phylum Actinomycetota; class Actinomycetes; order Kitasatosporales; family Streptomycetaceae; genus Kitasatospora; species Kitasatospora sp. NPDC101235. The sequence continues at coordinate 6,215 of NZ_JBIWNZ010000034.1, read as the reverse complement.
GGCGGTGGTTGGTCCGGTAGGTGGAGGACCAGCGCAGCGTCGAGGCGGTCGTCGGCTCCGGGGACAGCCGGTCGAGCACGGCCTGGATCTGGAGGAGGTCCGGTCCCTGGCCATCCTCCAGGCCGAGGACGGCCCCGTCCGACGCGCTCGAGCCGTCTTCGCCCCAGGCTTGGGCGCGGGGGCGCAGCATCGACAGCCAGTACCGCCGAACGCCCGGCATCGGAATGCAGACGACCATGTCGTCCATCGCACCGTTCGCGTCCAGGTTCACGGCCCGCATGCTGTAGCCGGCGGGCAGTTGCCAGTCGAGCTCGACGTCGCCGATCATGTACTGCTCGGGGAAGGCGTCGCCCTCGAAGGTCAGCCCGGCCGCCTTGCGGACCAGGCTGTGCGCGCCGTCGCAGCCCACGACGTAGCGGGCGTGCAGACGTTCGGTCCGGCCGTCGGCGTGCGCGAGGACGGCTTCGACCTCGTCCGGGCGCATCTCCACCGAGCGGAGCTCGGTCGGCCGCTCCACCTCCGTGCCGAAGCGCGCAAGATGCTCGGCGAGCAGCCGTTCGGTCGAGCACTGGGGCAGAGTGGAGAAGGGGTAGGGGATCTCGGGCGGCAGAGTCAGCTCGACCGGGGGGCCCGACTTGCCGTCGATGAAGACCAGCTGGCCCAGGTGCGGCACCGCGTCGTCCAGCACCCCGTGGATCAGGCCCATGGCGTCCCACACCTCCAGCGTGCGGGGCAGGACGCCGATGGCTTTGGCATGGGGTTGCGGGACGGCCAGCCGATCGACGATGCGGCAGTCCACGCCGTGCCGCCGCAGCTCGGCCGCCGCCGTCAGGCCCACCGGGCCCGCTCCCACCACGAGTACGTCGACATCGGCCATGATCAGGCTCCTTCGTCGTCCGGATTGGTTCCCGAGCCAGTGTGCTTCACCAGGGTGCGCCGACCCGGCAGGGTTGAGGTTCCCCTGCCGTGCGGTAATTGCTGATCGGCTGGTCAGGGCGGGTTGACGTGGTTTCAGGTTCACCGATTCGGCCGTTGCCGGGTTGGCGTAGTGCTTCTCCTCGAACTCGATGGGGTTGAGTAGCCACGGCATCACACCTCCACGTGATGATCGGCGTGTGATTTTCAGTGGTTCGGCATTGTTCACCGGGGCCAGGGTGGTCCCGGTTTTCGGGGCCATGGACGGCGGCTTCCCGGGGCGTCGAATATCGGGAGCGGCGGACCGGTCGGCTGCGGCAGGATGGCCCGGTGAACCTCTTCCGCCGATGTCAGCAGCCCGTCCCACACCGCGACGCGGGCGCGGACGTCCTGAGGTGTCACCAGGCAGCGGAGCCCTTCCCGCCTGTCGGGGGGCGGTGAATGCTGCCCTACGTCTACCGGGTCACGAAGTACGATCCCGCTGACCGCGACGAGCACGGACGCTATGTCGGGGCGGAGGAATCGGTCAGCGACCACGGACCGGTCGAGACCGCCTACCTTCAGGCAGTCGCAGCCTTTGCCGAGGACACCGGGGTCCAGCTCCTGTCCATCCGCGAGCCTCAGATCGCGCCCGGTTTCACGCAATTCGGCCTGGAACCGGCGGTCGAGGGTCACGGTCTTGCGGGACTCTTCCCGCCCGACCTCGGCGGTTTCCACGACGGGGCCCTCGCGCCGGTCTCGGTCGGTCTGGAACTGGTGCGGGCCATGCTCCGCGACAACGGCCTCTGGTGCAGCTTGGAGGTCGAGGGCATCTTTGCCGTACACGTCGGCTGGGACCAGTACGTCTACATCGGCAGCAACGTCCCCTGCGAAAGGGCCGTGGCTCGCACTCGCGCACTGGGGCTCTTTCCGGAACCCGTGGATGCCTCCCCCTACGATGCGGAGTTCGACGAGCCGGGCGAACAGCGCCCCGCCGACGACCTCTTCTGGGCACGGCTGCGTTGGTGCGTGGCGATGCGCCAAGCAGCGATCCTGGAGGAGAACCACGTCGACAACGCCTCCCGCTGGCACCGGCTCGATGACGGTTCCCTGGACACGGTGCGTGCCCGCCTCGCCCCGCGCGCGAAGCTGACTGTGTGGCCGGACCTTTCCGCCGACGTTGCCGCGGTCCTGGCCGATCTCCCAGACGAGGGCCTGATCGAGTTCGTGTGGGAGACCGAAGACGGGCAGATCGCCAGCACGGTCGCCGACGAGACCCAGTTCGCGGAACTCGCCGCGCAGATCGCCGGCGCACGTGCCGCAGCTCTCCTGCCCGTGTACATCGACGAGCGCCACCCCTTGTTCACCGCAGTCCTGCCCGACAGCGACGGCGTCCTACGAGCCCGGTGGAGAACAGAACCGACCCCGAGCGACCACGACTGGGCCTTCCTCAGGACTCTGCGCCGTGGCCAGGCCTGCACCGGAACCGTCACCGAGGTCGCAGGCTTCGGCGTTACCTTCGTGGACATCGGCGGTTTCACCGCGATGATCAACGCCTCCGAGGTCTCCTGGCGGCACATCAACCATCCCGCCGACATCCTCACGGCCGGTCAGGAGATCACCGCCGAGATCCTTGACGTCGACATGGTCCGGGAACGGGTGTCGCTTTCGCTCAAGGCGCTGCAGGAGGACCCGATGCTGCAGGTCGCGCGGCAGGTCGGGCAGATCGTCACTGGGCCGGTCACCAAACTCGTGCCGTTCGGTGCCTTCGTCCGTATCGAGGACCGGGAGGACGGCTTCGAGGGGCTGGTGCACAACACCGAGCTCTCCGAACCGCCCGCAGAGCGGCCTGAGGATGTTGTTCAGGTTGGGGACCTGCTCACTGTGAAGATCACCGATGTCGATCCCACACGGCGCCGGATAGCGCTGTCCCACACGCGGGCTCGCGCGGCGAGCTGAGAGGAACCCGACATATCTGACGGTGAACTCGACCTGCCGTAGCCCGAGTTGGAGCGGGCCCGGACCATGCGACACCGCTCATTGTTCACGAGCTGCGGCAGCACCGGTTGCCGGTGCTCAGTGACGGTACGCGGCTGTCGCGATCTCGATGAAGGATCGGATCAACGGGTTGGTGTCACCCTCGTTCCACACCGCCACCACTCGGCTCGGCGGCATGTCGATCAGCGGCACCACGGCCAGCTCCGCGGGCAGATCGTGTCCGAGCGGGGCCAAGCCGACCGTGCCGTTCCACAGCACGGCCTGCAGGCATTCCTGGACGGTGCGCACCACCGGGCCCTCGCGCGGCCTGTCGCCGTTCCAGTACGACTGCCAGATGGGGTCGGTGCCCTGCGGGAACTGGAACCAGCGGCGGTCGCTCAGCTCGGCCAGCCGCAGTCCGTCGCGGCGGGCCAGCGGATCGTCGGCGCGCAGGACCACGCCGACCGGATCGGTCCGCAGGGCACGCACCGTCAGGGCAGTCTCGTCGAACGGCGCCCGAGTCAGCGCGACGTCGACCAGTTCGGCGTGCAGCCCGCAGGTGGGGTCGGTCAGATCGGTGTCGCGGATGCGGATGTCGATGCCGGGGTGGCTTCGGCGGTAGGCGGCGGCCAGCCTGGCCACTCCCGGGTCGGTGCCGTCGCCCAGGATGCCGACGGTGATGGTCGCGACGCCGGCTGCCGCGCTCACGCGTACCCGGACGCGGTCGGCATGGTCGAGTAGGGCCCGCGCCTCGTCGAGCAGCACCGAGCCCACCGGCGTGAGCGTGACTCCCGTGCTCGAGCGGGCGAACAGCAGGGCCCCGACATCGGTCTCCAACTGCTTGATCGCCCGGCTCAGCGGCGGCTGACTCATGTGCAGTCGGGTGGCGGCCCGGCCGAAGTGGAGTTCCTCGGCGACCGCCACGAAGTAGCGCAAGGTCCGTAGCTCCACGCTGCAACAATACCCACGAGGTATCGGCGCCGCGGGACGGGTCTTGGACACTGGCAGGTCCCCGGCGGTGCACTTGTGAGCATGACCGAAGAAGCGAAGACCAGCGAGCCGCAGACCCAACCCGCTGTATCGGTGGTGGGTCCCGGCGACGGCGAGACGATCGTTCTGGGCACCACGCACATGCGCGTTCTGGAGGACGGCAGCCACACCGGGCACCGCCTCGCGATCGCCGAGTCCGTCCTCGCCCCGCACACCCAGGGACCGCCGCAGCACCGCCACGCCCGACACGACTAGGGCTTCTACATCCTCTCCGGCACCGTGCGGTTCACCGTCGGTGGCGAGGACTGCGACGCCACCACGGGCACGCTGGTGGTGGTTGCGCCCGGTACCCCGCACACCTTCGCCAACCTGACCGACCAACCCGCCGTCATGCTCAGCACATTCACCCCCGACCTGTACGTGCAGTACTTCCGAGAACTCCAGGTGCGCAGCCGCTCAAGGTCCTGCGGGGACTGGTAGGACTCGGGGAGGTACGCGCCGAGCCCGTGCCCGGGCAGGTCGACCGCAATCGCGCGGTGTCCGCGCAGACCCAGCTCGCGCAACAAGGGCTGCCAGTAGAAGGAGTTGCTCCTCGAGCCGTGGACGAGGACGAAGGTGGGCGCGCCGCGCCCGGGCCCGTCCGCGTGGGCGATGGGGGCGGCCGCGCCCATCGCGGTGACCGCCGCCGCCCCAGCCACGGCCGCCTTCAGCGCACTGCGCCGCGACGTCCCACCGGCCTTCGCGTCGCCGCTCTCGGCACTGTGCTGTTCCTCGGCCATTGACGGCCTCCTTCTTGAGTATTGAGTGAAGCTCTTCGTTCACGGGCCGCGACGGGGTCCGGCTCCGCAACCGGCACCGAACCCGGAACCGGCCACGGTCTGCCGCGGCCCTGCGCCAACGTGCCTGGCAGTTACCTACGATTCGTGGTGGAGCAGCCTGCCCTGCGTGTGCGCAGACGAGGAGGGCTCGGCCTCATGGACCGTGACCGGGATTGCGTGGAGGTGCAGGACCTGGGCCGGCGTGAGACCGCCGAGCCCGGCGCCGATGATCGTGACGGGTGTGCGCATGGGTGACTCCTTCGGGATCGGACCGCCCGATTGGCTCCGGCCGGCCGCCCCTGCACGGTGTCAGGCGCCGCCTTCATGCCACCGGCATCCGGCCGTCGGCCCCGCCGAACGACCGGCAGGCCACCGGTAGACGACTGTCAGACGACCGACACCGCAGGTCACCCGCGGTTCGCCGACCGGGCGCAGATCGAAATGCGTGGACGGCCGCCACCCACCAACGGTGGGACCGCAACTTACGGCCTGGTGCGTGGGAATGTGCCGATCGGCAGGTAGTCCCGGTCTTCCCTGGACGAGCGAGGGAATGTTCTGCATGATCAACTGATGACCACCCCAGAGACCATCGTCGAACGCCAGCTCGCCGCCTACAACAGCCACGACCTCGAAGCCTTCGCGGCGACGTACGCCCCCGATGTCTGCATCAACCGCCGCAGCGGCGACCGTCTGCTCGGGCGCGACGCCGTGCGGGAGGCGTACGCCGACATGTTCGCCAAGGGCCGCTGCCGGGCCGAGATCGTTGGCCGGCTCACCGAGGGTGACTGGGTGGTGGACCACGAGATCGCCCACGGCATCACGGGCGACCCCCTCCGCGTGCTGGTCGCCTACCGAGTCCGCGACGGCCTGATCGACCGCGTCGACTTCCTCGGCTGACTGCCGGACCTCCTTGACCGAACGAGTCGTCAGAGGCCGTCCGGTAGCCGTCGGGGCCGACCGCTCACCGGCGTTTCACCGAGTGGAGCAGGGCCAGGGTGTGGGCCGAGCTCCACCAGGTCGTCCTGGACGAGCTCGGCTCGCGCGGCGAGCTGGACTGGTCGAGGTGCGCGGTCGACTCGGTGAACATGCGAGCCCTCAAGAAGGGGAACTGACAGGTCCGAATCCTGTCGATCGGGGCAAGTACGGGTCGAAGATCCACCTGCTCACCGAACGCACCGGTTTACCCTGTCGCTCGCGATCTCCGGGGCCAACGTCCACGACAGCCAGGCCCTGATCCCGCTCGTCGACGCCATCCCAGCGATCCGCTCGCGGCGCGGCCCAAGACGGCGCAGACCCGGCAAGCTGCACGGCGACAAAGCCTACGACCACCGTTTCATCCGCTCCTACCTGCGCTGCAGGCAGATCTGCGCCCGGATCGCCCGCCGCGGGATCGAGACCTCAAGCCGCCTCGGCCGGCACCGCTGGGTGATCGAGCGCACCGTGTGCGCCACGAGGCGCTCTGTTTGTATCCCCGGTTCAGCCGGGAGGAACTCGGAGGGAGGTTCCTGGGCCGAATGACTCACCTGGATCCGAAAG
>NZ_JBIWNZ010000033.1:70596-96629 GCF_044767505.1 Kitasatospora sp. NPDC101235 | reverse complement strand
CCGCGCTTCGGGTCCGCGAGCACGTACACGCCGGTGCCGACGTACGAGGTCGCGCCGGTGTTGGACTCACCGGTGGCGTACCAGAGCCGGCCGCCGCCGTCGAGGTTCAGGGTGCCCGTCGAGAGGGACGGGAGCTTGTCCGAGATGGACTGCCACTGACCGCCGCCGGTGCGGGAGCGGAAGACGCCACCGTTGGCGCCGCCCGCGTACACGTAGCCGTCGTTGTCGGCGGCGAGGCCGGTGATCCGGCCGGTCACGTAGCCGGAGCCGCCGCTGGAGTTGGAGTTGACGTCCCGGTAGCGCGGGTCGTCCGAGTTGTACGGCTTGTCGGTGACGTGGTCCCAGGTGCCGCCGGTGCGCGGCATCGACTGCAGCTGCGACCAGGCCGCGCCGTAGGCGCCGGGGGCGACCACGCCGGGGGCGGTGCGGGCCTCGGTGTACTGCGCGGTGCCCTCGGCGGAGTTCTCCGCCTCGTCGCCCTCGTCCTCGCCGGGGGCGGCGGACGACGCCTTGGCGGTGAACGCCGGTCCGGCCGCGGCCGTGCCCTGGACCTTCTTCGCGTGCTTCTGGCCGATCTCGGTCTGGTGCTGGGCCTGGTGCGGGCGAGGCTTGGGCGTCTCGGACGGCGCGGCGAGGGCCTGGGTGGTGGTCAGTCCGAGCGCGGTGAGCGTGACGGCGGGCAGCAGCAGCCGTCGGCGTTGCCTGGTGGGCACGATGGTGGGTCCTCCCCATGTGGCGGATCGCGAGATCGCGCGGTCCCGGCGGAATCAGACCGAAGCTTCGCGGCTCGACGGGTCGGAGTGAAGGGCTTACACATAACGAATGCCTAAAACCAAATCAGTTAAGAAAGTTGAAGGACAACAGAGAACCCCGTCTTCCCACGCCGAAGCGGGAAGACGGGGCGCGTGGACGAGCCGCCCGCCGTAGAGCGTGCCGCTGCCGGTCGGTGCGGTGAAGGTCTGCGCGATCGAGGAGTCGCCGTTGGTCGGCGAGGACGAGCCGAGCAGGGCGGCGTAGGTCCCGCTGTGCGGGCCGCTGGTGGTCGCCCCGGTGGCGGGGCGGGGGGTTCAGCGGGTTTCGAGGATGTTCTTCAGGGCGTCGAGGTTCTTCGCGACTGCGTGTTTGACCCGGGGGCCGGCGATCGCGGCGATGGGCTTGAGGGCTCCGGTGGCGGTGAGGTGGAGGGTGTTGACCAGGTGGGTGGTGTGCTGTTCGAGCGGGGTCAGCCGGTAGGTGGCGGTTCCGGTGAACGGGCCGAAGTCGCCGTCGATGGTCAGCAGGTTCGGGGGGTCGTACTCGGTGATGCGGAAGTGCTCCTCGGCCGGGCGCGGGAGCGTGCGGGTCTGGCGGTAGGTCGTTCCGACCCCGATCGGTCCCGGGGAGGTCTGCTCGGTGCGGTCGAGCGCGTAGTTCCAGCGCGGGAGGTTCTCGGGCCGTGCGAGGTAGGCGAAGACCTCGCCGGCAGGCGCGTCGATCGTCAGAGTGTTCTCGAATCGCATGGTCGTTCCTTCGCTTGGCGCGCGGCCTGCGGGTCGTGGCGTCAGTCGAGATCGAGGCGTTTGTTGAGGGCCTTGCCCGAGGGCAGGGTGTCGATGAAGTTGTGCAGGAACGCGAGCATCGCGTCGACCTCCAGGCCCTCGCAGGCGGCGTCCATCGAGGTGTAGAGGGACTCCTCGATCTCGGTGACCGCGGTGGCCAGGCGTTCGCCCTCGGGGGTGAGGCTGAGGTGGAGGTAGCGGCGGTCTTCGGCGTCGGTGCGGCGCTCGACCAACCCGGCCGCGACGACGCGTTCGACCAGCCGGCTGGGGTTGGTGCCGCTCTCGCACACCAGGAGCTGTCCGAGCCCGTTCAGGCTCAAGGTGCCGTGCTGCTGGAGCAGGCGCAGCACCTCGGCCTGCGACGGGGTGATGCCGTGGGGTTTGAGGGCCTGGATCAGCAGCCGGTTGCCTTCGCGTTGGGCTGCCAGGATCGCGAACCGCAGGTGTTCGGCCTTACGCACGGGCGTCCTGTCGGGTGGTCGGGAGGGCGGCGAGGAAGTCCTTGACCGCGGCGGCGTAGGTGACCGGGTGAGAGAAGCGGAACATGTGGCCGGTGCGCGGCAGCACGACCTCCCGCGCGTCGGGGATGCCCGCGCGCATGGTCGTGGAGGCGTCCTCGCCGATCAGCACGTCGTGCGAGGGGGTCAGGATCAGGGTCGGGACCTGGACCCGGCCGAGGACGCCGACGTAGTCGGCGGTCAGAGCGGCCCGCAGGCGGGCGCCGAAGGAGGCGGCCGGGGTGCTGGCGAGGAACAGTTCGCGGCTGCGCGCCTCGCTCCAGGGCACCTGTCCTTCGCCGTCGAACGGGGAGGCGAGGCGGTGGGCGTGGGCGCGCAGCGTCAGCTGCCGGTAGAGCGGGCCGCGGGCCTTGCCGATCGCCTGCATCAGGGCCTTCCACGGCTTGGAGTCGACTGGGTTGGCCGCGAATCCGCCGGACAGGACCAGGGCGCGCAGGCCCTGCGGGCGGCGGGTGGCGAGCGCGAGCGCGATGTTCGCGCCGAACGAGTCGCCGACCAACACGAAGTCGTCCAGGTCCGCGATCGCGTCTTCGACGTGGTCGGCGTAGCGCTCGATGTCGTCGACGCCCTCGGGCAGGCGCAGCGTGCGCTTGGGCGCGTCGCCGTAGGGGGCGAGCTGCTCGGCGCTCCAGGGAGCGCCGGAGAAGCAGGGGATGAAGACGAGGGTCGGATTCTTCTCCGAAGTGTTCATATCGGACACGTTACATGACACATGTGTCGCGACACATGCGATCTGGGTCACACATGAATTCGCCCCATGCGCCCGCCGGCCGCCCGGCGCGGTGTCGCGAGTCGAAGGAGGCAGGACTCCCGGGCCGACGTCCTCTTCGGCGGTGTGCGGGTCGCCCAGCGAGCGCGTGACGGGAGCCGGAGTACGGGTGAGGCACAGCGGCCGAGGAAGTTGATCTGAATTCTTGGGCGCAGACCCCCTGCTTCAGCTGGGGGGGTTGGCTCTTGCCGTGCCGGAGCCGCGAAGCGGCGCGGTTGTCCTTGGCCTCGGCCTTGGCCAGTCCGCCGTCCTGCGAGTTCCGCGCGCACGGCCGCCACGGCCTGCGCGGTGGCGGCGGTGTCGGCGGGGCCTTGGCGGGCATGCCGGGGTGGTCACGGCATCACGGTTTCGCCCTGGCTTGGCGCCGGTCAGCCCGTCCCGCCCGTTGCCGCCCGCGCCCGGAGGGCGTCGACGGCGAGGCGGGCGGTGGTTCCGATGGCGGCGTCGGCGGCGGGCAGGGTGATGGTCGTGGCGGCGGCGCGGGTGAAGACGGCGAGGGCGTAGCGGCCGCCGTCGGGGTATTCGACGACGCCGACCTCGTGGCGCAGCGTGGGGAGGGTGCCGGTCTTGCCGTGGACACGGACGTCGTCGAAGGGGAAACCGGAGGCCAGGCGGTGCGGCCAGACCTGGAGGCCGAGGAGGCGCCGCAGGGCGGCGCCGTGGTCGCCGGGGCAGGCGTCGCCGTGCCAGAGGGCGGCGAGCAGGGTGGTCATGTCGCGGGGGGTGCTGTGGTTGGTGAAGGCGGGGTCAAGGACCCTGAGGCGGGCGACGACGGCGGGGTCGACCGGGGAGTCCGGACCGGTGTCCTCGGCGAGGGCGGCGATGAGGTCGCGGAGCTTGTGGACGGCGACGGTGCGGCTCAGGCCGAGGTCGGCCATGGTGCGGTTGACGGTGTCGAGGCCGATCTCGTCCCACAGGGTGTCGGCAGCAGTGTTGTCGCTGACGGCTACGGTGAGGTAGGCGAGGTCGCGAAGGGAGAGGCGGGCGGCATCGAGCATGGCGGCGAGGCCGGTCCCCCCGGGGGTGCGGCCGGCGGCGGCGACATCGACCTGCCGGGTCAGGTCGATCCGTCCGGCGGCGGCCTCGCGGTACAGCGTCACGAGCAGGCAGACCTTGTGGACGCTGGCGGTGCTGACGGCGGTGTCGGCGCCGAGGCCGATCTCGGCGCCGGTGTCGAGGTCGCGCGCGTGCAGCCAGCCGGTGACGCCCGCGTCGGCGAAGGCCGCGGCGATGCGGGTGCGCGCGGCCCGGCTGTGCGGGGGGCGGTCGGCAGCCGTGCGGTCGGCTCTCGTGCGGTCGCTGGTCACAGCGGGAACTCCATTGCGGGCCGGGGGTAGAGCGGGCGGTTGGGCGGCTGGGGCAGCAGGCCGCCGGGTCCGGTCAGCGCCTCGTGGGCAGCCTGCGCGAACAGTCGGACGGCGGGCCCGCCCCGCCCGGCCGGCCAGGCCGTGGAGGTCCGCCAGGCCAGCGGGGTGCCGGTCAGCGGACGCCAGACTGTACCTGGTGGCGGCGTGGTGCGCGGCACCAGGGCGACGGCGCTGCCGGTGAGCACGAGCGCGCCCGCGACGTCCGGTCCCGGCGGGTCGACGACGGCCTCGGGAGTGCAGCCGTGCCTGGTCAGCGTGGTGAGCACCTCGTCGTACAGGGCCGGGGCCGTGGCGCGTGGGAAGAGGACCAGGCGCAGGCCGGTCAGTTCGGCCACCGCGAGCTCCGGGCGGTCGGCGTACGGACTGCGGGTGGCGAGCAGGACGCCGAGCGGCTGGTGCAGGACGGGGCCGAAGGCCAGTCCGTCGGCCGGGCAGGGGTGGCGGACGACGGCGACGTCGACGGTGTGCTGGGCGAGCTCGCGCACCACGGCCGCGACCGGCAGTTCCCGCAGTTCGAGCCGGGTGCCTGGGGAGGCGGTCTCGAAGCCGGTGAGCAGCGCGGCCAGGGTGGCCGGCCCGAGTTCGGGCGGGACGGCCGCGCGCAGGGTGCCGGCCCGTCCGCTGCGCAGGTCGGCGGCGGTGGCGAGGAGGCGGGCGGCGCTGTCCAGCGCCTCCTCGGCCTCGGCGAGCAGCAGCCGGCCCGCCGGGGTGAGGTCGACGCCGCGCGGACCGCGGTCGAACAGGGTCACGCCGAGTTCGCGTTCGAGGCGCTGGATCCGCTGGGAGAGCGAGGGCTGGGCGATCCGCAGGCGCTCGGCGGCGCGGCCGAAGTGCCGTTCCTCGGCGACGGCGCGGAAGTGGCGGAGGTGCCCCAGCAGGTCCATGGGCAGCAATCATAGGTGTTTTCTTATCGCCTACTTCACGATTGCACTCTTGGACTGGGGAGTCGGCGGCCTGTTTAGCTGAGCGCGACGGCACGGCCGCGACGGCACGAACCACCCGGGAGACCACCGATGACGCCCGACCTTCACCGCCCCCGCACCGCGCTGCCCGCCGCGGCCCTGCTCGTGGCCGCGCTGATCGGCGGGTGCGGCCGGGCGAGCAGCGCCTCGACGGCGCCGGCACCCGCCGCGACGGCGGCGCGGGCGCCCGCGACCGACTCCGCGGACGCCTCCTTCGCGGCACTTGAGCAGCAGTTCGGCGCCCGGCTCGGCGTGTTCGCGGTGGACACCGGCAGCGGCCGGGAGGTCACCCACCGGGCCGACGAGCGGTTCGCGTTCGCGTCCACGATCAAGTCGCTCGCCGCCGGGGCCCTGCTGCAAAAGGTGTCCGACGCGGACCTGGACAAGGTCGTCTCCTACCGCCAGGAGGACGTGCTGACGTGGGCACCGGTCACCTCGCAGCACGTGACCACCGGCATGAAGCTGCGGGACCTGGCCGCCGCCTCCATCCAGTACAGCGACAACACCGCGGCCAACCTCGTCACCGCCGAACTCGGCGGCCCGGCGGCCGTCCAGCAGTCCCTGCGCGACCTGGGCGACTCCACCACCAGCGTCGACCGCACCGAACCCGCCCTCAACGAGGCGACCCCGGGCGACACCCGTGACACCAGCACGCCGCGCGTCCTCGCCGCCGACCTGCGCCGCTACGTGCTCGGCGACGCCCTCGCAGAGGACCGGCGCGGGCTGCTGACGGACTGGCTGGTCGGCAACACGACCGGCGGCCCGTACGTCCGCGCGGGGGTGCCCGCCGACTGGAAGATCGGCGACAAGACCGGCAACGCGGGCTACGGCACCCGCAACGACGTCGCCGTGGCGTGGCCTTCGGGCGGGCGCCCTCCGATCGTGATCGTCGTCCTGTCCGACCGCGGCAAGGCGGGCGCCACCTCCGACGACGCCCTGATCGCCCAGGCGACGAAGACCGTCGTCAGCACCCTCGGCTGACCCTCCCCGACCGACCAGGAGCCCGACCGCGATGATCCGCCCCACTCGCCGGACCGCCACGGACGCCGACTTCGCCCGGCGCCGTCTCGCCCAGCTCGCCGTCCTCGGTCTCGCCGCCGGGGCCGCGCCGGCCGCCCTGCCGGGCTCGGCCTCGGCCGCCACGCCCTCTTCGGCGAACGCACCGTCCACCGCCCGTGCTTCGGTGAAGGCACCGTCCGCCGCCCGCGCGCACTACGACCGCGCCCGCCGCCTCGCCGCCGACGACCCCGTGCTGCGGGCCCTGGTGACAGCGCTGACACCCGGCTCCGGCCCTCCCCCACTGCCCGCGCCCGAGCCCGTCAAGCTGTTCGACAACCTCGTGCTGCTGAGCGCGGGCTGGGTCTCGGCGATGGCGGTGCTGACGGACGACGGCATCGTGCTGATCGACTCGCTCACCTCACCCGCCGATGCCGAGGGCGTCATCATCCCCGGGCTGCGGGCGGTCGGCGCCGACCCGGCGGCGATCCGGCACGTCGTCGTGACCCACGGCCACGCGGACCACTTCGGCGGCGCCCAGACCCTCGCCGACCGCTACGGCGCCCGCGTGCACATGTCCCCGGCCGACTGGGACCTCCTCACCCGCACCCGCCCCGCCGACGCCCCCGTCCGTGACCTCGACATCGCGGACGGCGCGCAGCTCACGCTCGGCGGCACGACGATCGAGCTGCACCACACCCCGGGCCACACGCCCGGCACCGTGTCCCCGGTCATCCCGGTCCGGGCGGGCCGCCGGCACCACAGCGCGATGCTGTGGGGCGGCCTCAACCCGCCCTCGACGGTGGCGGAACTGCGCACCTACCTCGCCTCCGTCCACTCCTTCCGGGCCGTCATGCGCCGGGCGAACGTGGAGGTCGAGCTCTCCAGCCACCCGAACGACCACGGCCTCGAACGAGCCGGACAACTGCGGCACCAACCGCCCGGCGCCGCGAACCCCTTCCTCCTCGGCGGCCCCCGCACGCAGCGGTACATGGCGGTCATGGACGCGATGCTGCGCGGCCGCATCGCCGACGCGGAGGCGGCGGCGGCGGGAGCGGCCGGGACAGGGGCCGGGGCGCGCGGAGCCCACACCGTGGCGGCGTCGCACGCCTGCTGCTGACCGCCCGCACCACGCGGCGGGCCGGCGCCCCCGCCCAGCGCGAAGACGTGGCGGTTGAAGGACGCGTTCCCCGACCCCTTCCAGATCTCGCTCGCTGACCGCTGGACCGTGGGATCGCAGGTCCAGTCCGTTCCTGCCCGGTGGAACTCCGCCCCTCGCCGACGGGCTTCGCGGCGGAACATCGGTGGGGCGTGGAGCGTGACCTCGTGGCCCTGCTCGAGGGCCGGGCCGATGACATAGTCGAGCGCGGACACGTGCGAAGGTATCGGTTCAGCGGTGACGGCTGTTCGTAAGGCCATGGAGACTCCACGTAGCGTTGTGGGCACCGCGAACCCCGGGCCGGGCCAGCCTTGCCGGGGTCGGGGCGGTGCGACGCGGCGTCAGGCGCCGGGTGCCGGCGGCTTCCGCGACAGGCCCGGGCCGTTCGGACAGCCGAGGACCAGGACCTGGAGGACCGCGCCGGCGTAGGCGACCAGGAACCGGGCGATTCTGCGGGGCGTGCTGCGCATGGTGGTGTGCCTGCTTTCGGGTCGGGGCTGGTGGCTGGCTCTTCGGGTGGTGCCGGTGCGGCACCAGGGTCCCGCTGTCACTGCACGCGGTGATCGAGAAGGCGGCGACCACGACGCTCGCGGCGGCGGTGACCAGACGGGTGGGGGGCGTACGGACGGTCCTGTGGTCGCTCCCCTTTCGGGCCGCCGCAGGTCTTCAGTCGAAGAGCGGCAGCTGGCCGTTCTCGGCTCTTCTCCGCGGGCGTTTTCGGCGTGCGCCGGTCGGAGGAGGGGCCGGCAGAGCCTTCCGGCGTTGCGGGCGGAGGATGCGCCCGGTCGTGCACGGAATCGTCCTGTGGACGTGCACGGGGTGCCGCCGTCCGGGCCGGGGCCTCTCGCCGCCGGCGCGGTCAGCCCTTGACCGCGCCGGCGGCGAGGCCGGAGGCGATCCTGCGCTGGACGACGAGGAAGAAGACCACGACGGGCAGGGCGGTCAGCGTGGCACCCGCCATGAGACCGCCGTAGTCGGTCCCGAAGCTGGTCTGGAAGGAGACCAGCCAGATGCTGACGGTCTGTTTCTTCGGGCTGGACAGCAGGACGTAGACGAGGACGTACTCGTTCCAGGCCTGGACGAGCGCGAAGACCGAGGTGGCGACGATGCCGGGCGCGAGCAGCAGGAGGACCACCCGGCGGAACGCGCCGAGGCGGCCGCAGCCGTCGACCATGGCGGCCTCCTCCAGTTCCACCGGCACGCCGGCGATGAACCCGCGCAGCATCCACACCGTGAACGGCAGAGTGAACACCAGATAGGTGATGATCACCCCGGCGATGCTGTCGGTCATCCCGACGTCGTTCAGCAGCAGGTACACCGGGATGATCAGGGCGGTGAGCGGGACCATCTGGACGATGAGGATCACCACCACGAAGGCCCGGCGGCCCAGGAAGCGGAAGCGTGCCAGGGCGAAGGCCGCGAGGGTGCCGACGACCAGGGACACCAGGACGGTACCGACGCCGATGAGGACACTGGAACGCACGTTGGCCCAGAAGGTCTCCGTGCCCAGGGCCCGGGTGAAGTTGGCGAGCGTGGGCCGGCCCGGCCAGAAGTGCGGTGGCAGGCTCAGGATCTCGCTGGCCGGCCGGAACGCGGTGAGCACCATCCAGTAGACGGGGAAACCCACCACCGCGGCCACGACCAGCCCGAGCAGGTCGTAGCCCAGCGACCGCCGTCGCCTCATTCGATCTCTCCCGTCCTGAGCATCTGGCGCAGATAGACGACCGATCCGCCGAGCAGCAGCACGACGGTCACGAGCGCGATCGCGGCACCGGTGCTGTACCGGTTGACGGCGAACGACTCGATGAAGGAGTAGACGCCGAGCAGGTAGTACTCCCGCTCGGGCTGGCCGCCGCGCATGAGCCAGATCTGGTTGAAGACGCCGAAGTCCCAGATGGCCGTCAGCGTGGTGACCATGAGCAGGACCGGCCTGATCACGGGAAGGGTGACGTGCCGGAAGGCCTGGAACGGCCGGGCACCGTCGAGCACCGCGGACTCCTCCAGCTCCGGCGGGACCTGCGCCAGCGCTGCCCGCAGGGTGATCGCCGCGAACGGCAGCGATCCCCACACGACGACCGCGACGATGACGGCGAAGCCCTGCCACGGGTCGGTGAACCAGTTGTGCTTGGCCAGGTCGACCCCGGGCAGCCGGGAGAGCACCCAGTTCACCACGCCGTAGTCGGCGTCGAAGAGCCAGCGGAAGACCGATGCGGCGACCATGGCCGGCATCGCCCACACCGTGACCAGCACCGCGGCGATGACGGCGCGCACCCACGGGGAGACGCGGTGCATCAGCAGCGCGGTGACCAGCCCGCAGAACACCGTCAGGGCGACGCACACCGCGGTGAACAGCACCGTACGGAACACCACCGTCCAGAAGAACCCGTCCCCGAGGATCCGCCGGAACTGCTCCAGCCCCGCCCAGGGCGGCGCCGCGCCGCTGAACAGCTGCTCGCGGGTCATGTCCTGGAAGGCGAGCACGACCATGTCCACGAGCGGGTAGCCGAGCACGAGGACGAGCGCGAGGACGGTGGGGCCGATCAGCAGGTACGGCAGCAGGGACGGCCGGCGCCGCCGGACCCGGTCAGCGCTCATTGATCACTTCGTCGATCCGCTTGTCGGCGTCCCGGGTGGCGTCCTGCACCGACGCCTTGCCGTTGGCGATCCGTTCGAGCATCTCGGGCAGGATGTTGGACTTCTCCACCGACGTCCAGCCGGGTGCGAACGGGGTCATCCAGCCTCCGGTCGCGGCGGCCCGGGCGGACGGCCCGTTGATGCCGCCGGCGGCGACCTCGGCCAGCTGGGTGGTGTTGTTGGGCAGGGTGTTCGCGGCGATCAGCGCCTTCTGTGACTCCCGGTCGGTGAACATCCTGATCCAGTCGGCGGCCAGGTCCTTGCGCGACGACTTGGCCGGCACGGCCAGGGTGGAGCCTCCGAGGAACGGCGGCAGGAGCTTCCCGGACGGGCCGGGGAAGGGGAAGGTGGCGAACTTGTCCTTCAGCTTCACATCCCCGCCGGAGCGCTCGTCGGCGGCGGCGTCGGCCTCCCAGGTGTTGCCGTAGAAGACGGCCACGTGGCCCTGGCCGACGACGCCCGGCTGGTCGCCGTTGTCCTTGGCGCGGTCGCCGACGTAGTAGTTGTCGATCAGCCGCTTCCACTCGGTGAGCCCGGCGACGGAGGCCGCAGAGGACAGCGAGGACTTCCAGCGGCTGCCGTCCTTCACGGCGATCTCGCCGCCCGCGTCCTTCACGAAGGCCATGGCCGCGTACCAGTAGCGGCCCGGCATGTAGAAGGCGGAGAAGTTCTGGTCCTCGGGGCCGAAGGTGTTCGTCAACCGGTCGAACGCCGAGATCAGCTCGGGGTAGGTCTTCGGGGCTGCGGGGACGCCCGCGCGCGTGAAGAGGTCGGTGCGGTAGACACCGACCCGGGCCCCGACGTAGTAGGGCACGCAGTAGGTCCTGCCGTCGTTGCGGCACGCGTCGGCCAGGGCCGGCAGCCACGCGTCCGACTGGTCGAAGCGAGCCGGGTCGAGGGGGGCGAAGGCGCCGTTGACGGTGTAGTTGGTGGTCTCGCTGTTGCCCATCTCCACCACGTCGGGCACGTTCTTCCCGGCGAGAACGGCATCCAGCTTCTGGTTCTTGGTCGTCCACTGCTGGTACTGGACCTCGACCTGGACCTTGGGGTGGGCCTTGGTGAACCGGTCGTTAGTGGACTGGACCAATTGTGGCCAACTCTCCTGGGCGTCCACGGCCAGCCACACGGTCAGCTTGCCACCCGAGGCGGAACCTCCTCCCGAGCCGCTGCCACACCCGGCCGCAGCCAGGGACAGGAATAACGCCAGTACGACAGGGCGACTGGACACGCGAATGGCCATGGGGGTCTCCAAGTTCACTGCGGGGGTTGATTTCTGACTACCCATCGGATGAGCCCATGGTGCAGAGGTCTAGACATTCGGCCGGAAGACGACGTTCGGCTTCCCACCCCTGCGGCTGGTGGGATGATCGCCGGGCAAGACGTCCGGCAGTGCGGAGGACATGATGGAGGGCCGTTTCACCGACCCCGGGTTCACGGTGTACGAGTTCGCCGACGAGGTACTCGTCCGCTGCCCGCAGTGCGCGGGCTGCGCCCTCGTTCTCGCAGGGCTGGGCGAGTGCGAGCACCGCTGGATCGGCGGCCGGGAGTACACCCGCCGACGGCTGCGGTGCGGCTGTGGCTACGCCAAGGACGAGTTCCAGGGCTCCAGAGCCTTCGGGGGGCCTGTCGACCCGTACTTCGAGCTGCCGCTCTGGCTGGTCGCGGACTGCTGCGGCGGACGGCAGCTCTGGGCCTACAACCTCGCCCATCTCGACCTGCTGCAGGGCTACATCAGCGCCGGACTTCGCGAGCGTGCCGCGACCCCCGGCTCGATGAGCCTGGTGGAACGGCTGCCGGCCTGGGTGAAGTCGGCCAAGCACCGGGAGGAGACCCTCCGGGCGATCCGGCGGCTGCGCACCTCGGTTCCGCAGGACCGACAGGCCGGCACCGACGGGGCCTTTGCAGACATCGAGGCGGCCCCGGCGTCCTGAACCGCTCACCTGGCGAACGGCCAGGCACCTGTCGCAGGACACGAGTGTCAGGCGTCCCGACGGGTCAGGCTGAGGGCGGCCAGGGTGAAGGCGACGGCGAGGTAGCCGGCCAGGGCGGCGAAGCAGCCGGCCGGGCCGAGGCGGTCGGCGCCTGCTGAAGCGACGGTGGTGCCGAGGCCTTCGAAGACACTCTGCAGTCCGAACCGGGACACCTCGTCGCCGAGCGGTGCCAGCAGCATCGGGGAGAGGAAGAAGAGGCCGAACAGGGCAGCGACCGCGCCCGCTGTGTGGCGCAGGAGGAATCCGAGCGCGAGGCCCAGCAGGGCGAAGACGGACAGGAAGACACCGCAGCCGACCACAGCGCGTGTCACGCCCGGGGCGCCGAGCGAGACCGCGAGGTGCTTGGCGGTCAGGGCGCGCTGGCCGAGCAGGAAGGTCAGGAAGGCGAGCAGCTGTCCGAGCAGGGCCGACACGCCGCCGACCACCAGGGCTTTGGCGGCGAGCAGCTGCCCGCGCCGGGGCACGGCCGCGAGGGTGGTGCGGATCTGGCCGGTGGTGTACTCACTGGAGGCGGCCAGGGTTCCCAGGGTGCCGATGGCCAGGACGGCGACGTAGAAGCCGCCGGAGAAACCGTAGCGGACGGGGTCGAAGCGCTCGCGTTGCGCGGCATTCCAGGTGTCCCAGTCGCCGGCCGCGCCGGCGTAGTCGATCAGGCCGATGAACAGCGCGGCGGCCAGCGCGACGGCTGCGGCGAGCGGGGTTGCGCGGACGCTGCGCAGCTTGACCCATTCCCCGGCCAGGGCGCCTCGGGTGGTCGGAGCGGTGGTCATGCGGTCCTCTTTCCGGGAGAAGTGGAGGTGGCGCGGTAGTCGACGGAGCCGCCGGTGGCGTCCATGAACGCCTGTTCCAGCGAGGCGTGCCGGACGGTGAGTTCGTGGACGCCGATGCCGTGGTCGGCGGCCAGTTCGCCGATGACGGCCGGCTCCAGGCCGACGACGGCCAGCGCTCCTGCGGGTTCCTCGCCGACGAAGGAGGCCCCGGCCGCGCGCAGCAGCCGGGCCAGCTCTGCCGGACGGGCGCAGCGCACCAGGACGTCGGTGCGGGCGTTCTCGGCGAGGAAGTCGGCGGTCGAGCAGTCGGCGACGAGTCGTCCGCGTCCGATGATCACGAGGTGGTCGGCGGTGAGGGCCGTTTCGCTCATCAGGTGTGAGGAGAGCAGGACGGTTCGTCCTTCGGCGGCGAGGTCGCGCAGGAGGGTGCGGATCCACTGGACGCCTTGCGGGTCCAGGCCGTTGACGGGTTCGTCGAGCAGGAGGACGGCCGGGTCGCCGAGGAGGGCGGCGGCGATGCCCAGGCGCTGTTTCATGCCGAGCGAGAAGCGCCCGGCCCGACGGCGGGCCGCCGTCGCCAGACCGGTGAGTTCCAGCACCTCGCGGACCCGGCGGGGGCCGATGCCGTTGGTGACGGCGAGGCCGAGCAGGTGGTGGTGGGCGGAGCGGGCGGGGTGGACGGCCGCCGCGTCCAGCAGCGCGCCGACCTCGCGCAGCGGGTGGCGCAGCGAGGTGTACGGGTGGCCGTTGACGGTGGCCTGTCCTCTGGTCGGGGTGTCCAGGCCGAGGATCATTCGCAAGGTGGTGGACTTGCCCGAGCCGTTCGGCCCGAGGAAGCCGGTGACCTGCCCGGGGTGGACGGTGAACGTGAGTCCGTCCACGGCGAGGGCGCCGCCGTAACGTTTGGTGAGGTCGCGTACCTCGATCATCGTCGTGCCTTTCTTGTGGTGTGCCCCAACGCTCCCGTCCGCACCTGGGTCCGGGCTTCCCACCGTGGGCGGAATCCCGGCATTCGACAGGGGCCGGCCTCTGCCCGTGGTCGTAGGCCTGTGGGGCGATGTCTCGGCGGCGGGCCGCCGTTAGCCTGGGGAAATGCCCGATACCCCGCACCCGCCGGTGACCAGAAGGCTGCGCCCGGGCCACTGGATGATGGTCGACCTGGCGGTGTCACTGGCCCTGACCGTGATCACCTGGCTGCGGGTGCTGGACGCCTACCGGGTGTTCGATCCGCACCACCGGGGCTACGCCGAGCCGACCACGGCCGAGCTGGTGACGGTGCTCGCGTGTGTGGTCGTCGTCGGCGCGGCGGCGGGCTTGCGGCGGCTCGCGCCGGTGGCCACGGCAGGGGTGGTGTTCGCCGCCTGGGTGGTGGTCGTGGCGGTGGCCGGGCAGTTGACCATCGCCAACCTGGCCGGGTTCCAGGTGGTGCTCGCCGCCGCGATGTCCGTCTACCTGATCGCGGCGGTCAGAGCGCCGCGGGCCGGCGCGGCCGCGCTGGCGCTCGGACTGCTGGGCGCCGGGCTGAGCGAGTTCGGCTCGCGGGAGCTGTGGAACAACCTGGTCTTCGCCGCGCTGGCGATCGTCACCGCCTGGGCGCTGGGCAGCGCGGCGGCCCGCTACCGCGCGTACGGCGTGGAGGTGCGCCGCCGCCAGGTGGACCTGGCCAAGGCCGAGCTCGCCGAGGAGCGGATCCGGCTGGCCCGGGAACTGCACGACGTGATCGCGCACAGCATGAGCGTGGTCAACGTCCAGGCGGGCTACGGCCGCTTCGTGATCGGGCAGGACCCGGCGAAGGCCGAGCAGGCGCTGGCCACGATCCAGACGGTGAGCCGGGACGCGATGGTGGAGATGCGCGGTCTGCTCACCGTCCTGCGTGGAACGGTGACCGGGGAGCTGGCGCCCGCGCCCCGGCTGGCCGATCTGGAACGGCTGGTGGCGAGCAGTGCGGAGGCCGGGGTGCGGGTCGAGCTGCGGGTGGGCGGCCGGGTGCGGCCGCTGCCGGACGGCGTCGAGCTGTCGGCGCTTCGGATCGTCCAGGAGGCGCTGACCAACGTGGTCAAACACGCGCACACCGACTCGGCCCGGGTGGACGTGGCGTACGAGGAGGACCAGCTGGTGCTGGAGGTGACCGACGCCGGGCGCGGCACGTTGGTTGGGACCGGTGGCGGGCACGGCCTGGCGGGAATGGCCGAGCGGGTCGGGCTCTACCAGGGCCGGCTGGAGGCCGGACCGCTGCCGGGCGGGGGCTTCCGGGTCCGGGCCGTCCTGCCACTGGCAGGGGCAGCGTCATGACGGCGCCCGAGCAGTCCTGTGCCCCGCCGATCCGGGTCGTGGTCGCCGACGACCAGGCACTCGTCCGAGCCGGACTGGCCGGGATCGTCGCCGCCGCCGACGGCTTCACGGTGGTCGGCGAGGCCGCCGACGGCGCCCAGGCCGTCCGACTGGCCCGCACCCTGCACCCGGACGTCGTGCTGATGGACATCCGGATGCCGGGCACCGACGGCCTGGCGGCCACCCGGCAGATCACCGCGGAGAGCAACGTACGGATCCTCGTCCTGACCACCTTCGACCTCGACGAGTACATCTACGGGGCGCTGCGCGCCGGTGCCTCCGGCTTCCTGCTGAAATCCACCCCGCCCGAGGACCTGCTGGCCGCGATCCGGGTGGTCGCCGCCGGGGAGGCCTTGCTCGCCCCGAGCGTCACCCGCCGGCTGATCCGCGCCTTCGCCGCCCGCCCAACGGAACCGGCGGCCGTGCCCGAGGGCGGCGAGCGGCAGCGGGTCCTGCGCGCCGTCACCGGGCGGGAACTGGAGGTCCTGACGCTGATCGGCCGCGGGCTCACCAACACCGAGATCGCCGAGCAGCTGGGCGTCAGCACCGGCACGGTCAAGACCCACGTCGGCCACCTGCTCACCAAACTCGCCGCCCGTGACCGTGTCCAACTGGTGATCACCGCCTACCGGGCCGCCCTCGTCGAATGACCCGGTCGGGCGGGGACCGCGGCCTCACTCCCGGAAAGAGCGGCGGTAGGCGTCCGGCGGCACACCGATCGTGCGGTGGAAGTGGCGACGCAGTGTCGTCGCCGTGCCCATGCCCGCGGCCGAGGCGATGGTGTCGACGCTGTCGTCCGTGGTCTCCAGCAGCTCCTGCGCGCGGCGGATCCGCTGTGTCAGCAGCCACTGCAGCGGGGTGGTACCGGTTACCGAGCGGAAGTGGCGGCCCAGGTGGCGCGAGCTCATGTTCGCTTGCCGGGCCAGGTCCTCCACGGTGAGCGGCTGGTTCAGCCGCCGCATCACCCAGGGAAGCAGTTCGGCCAGGGGATGGCCGTCCTGGGCGGGCACCGGAGTGGTGACGAACTGGGCTTGTCCGCCGGCCCGGTGAGGCGGCACGACCAGGCGACGGGCGACCACGTTGGCAACAGCCGAACCGTGGTTGCAGCATCCCGTCGGTGGCGGCGATCGACACGCGCGGCTGACCGGCGGCCCGTGCCGGGATCCCCGCCGTGGTCGGTGCGGTCGACGAGCAGGCCGATCGTCCGTACGGGGCGAGCGTCCGGGCCGAGCACGACCCCGCCGCATTCCTCGATCCGGCGCGCCCGGCCGTCGCGCCGGACCGTGCGGGTGCGGCCGCCGTTCCCGGCTCCCCGGTGCGTGGAAGGCCGCACACCCCCGTGGTCACGAACACCCGAGCCGGGCCGCTGAAGCCGGAGGGTCGCAGGCGGCAGGGAGGTGCCCGGTCAGTCGCTGACTCCGAGATGCAGGACGGTGGCCCAACTGTCGCTGACCAGAAGCAGGTTGCACCACCAGATGTAGCCCGGGTGCAGGCCTCCGACATCGCCGCAGCTTCGGACGGGACCCAGGTGTGCCTCGACGAGGTCGGCGATGCCATCGGCGACCTCGTCGGCCCGCCGGATCTCGTCGGGTGTGCGCAGGTCGGCTGCCGGCCACCTTCGGGCGGGCTGCATGAACCCCTCGGTCACCTCTCGACGGAGGATGTCCCGCCAGGCCCGGGGTGATGGGAACGGGCGTATCGGTGTTCCCACCTGGTACCCGCTGCCCCAGCCGCCGGCGTCGTAGACGGCCTGAGCGAGACTCTGCAGCCGGTCATGACCGAGTGTCGTCCCGGCCACCGGGACCACGTGGAGCAGCTCGATGAACGGCTGGTGATCGCAGTCCTGGAGCAGGTCCTCAAGGGTCTCCGCCGCGGCTGACATTGCGTCCGGCGCGGCGAGCGGGTTCAGCATGGACGTCCGGGTCCTCTCGTCCGTTTCCGCGGTTCGGCCCATTGTGCTGGCTGACCGCGCGTTCGTGCGACGGGGATTCCACGGCCTCCCGTGGGCGGAGGTGTCCGGAGCCGTCCCCGCTCGCGCGGGGGCGGCGGGAACCCGGCGGGGTGGTGCCCCCGCCGGGACCGGTACTCCGGCTTCTTCGGGTGTTCAGCGGATGCCTTGCCAGAGCTCCCTCTCCGGCCCGTCCGCTGTCGTCGTGGTGGTCCAGTCGGTGCCGATCCGCTGCACGACGGGGGTGTCGGGTGTGAAGCCCGGCCAGCCCGGGTCACCGTCCCGGGCGAAGGCGATCCAGCTCGCGTGCATGCGTTCGGCGAGTTCGCGCACTGTCTCGTCGTCCGGCCGGACGTCGAGTACCCCGTAGTCCACGCGGCCGATGGTGTCGAACACGAAGGGGAGTTCGAGGCCGTGGCAGGCGCCGAGCGTCCCGTCGTATCCGGGAGAGGACCAGGTGAACTCGTAGCGCCAGGTGCCGCCCGGATGAGGGGCGTGTGCCTCGGCGAGGCGCGCGGTCGGTACCGCGAACATGTAGTCCGTGCCGATCCTCGGTGAGATCTGTGCGGACATCCTGCCGCCGGGCGTCGTCACCGTGGTGTGCGGCGACCGCGACACCGGCCGGGCACTGGAGCCGAGCTGCTCGGCGGAGTGGAGTTCGTCGGCGGCGGGCCGCTGGACGTGCGCGACGTGCCGGAGCTCGCAGCCCGCAACGCCGCCGACCGGGCCGGCGGAATCGTCATCGCCGACCGGGAGTTCGAGCATGACGTGGTCGACTTCTCGCCCCCGTCCGGAACGGCTCCGGCGCCGTCGTCGCAGCGCTCAGCATCGCCGCGCCCCGGTTCCGCCTGGGCGGGCGCTCGGCGATCTCCGTCGAGGTCGTCCCCTGGTCAGGGGCCGCGACCGCGAGCAGCCCGTCCAGCCCTCGGCTCAGGCTCTTCACGGTTCCAGCGCTCACCCGCAGAGCATAGTGGCCGCCCCCGGCGGCCCGGGCGCTCTGGGCGCCGGCGGTCTCCACCGAGGTCGAGCACGCGACAAACCCGGCGACGTCGGCGGTCATCCCCGGGATACTGGTCGCCCATGGATGAGGTCGAAGTCGTCGTCGCCCATTCCGAGCGTGCGACTCTGCGCGTCGGCGACGTGTTCCTGAAGGTGGACGCCGATCAGGCGCGCATCGACGTCGAGGTCGAGGCGATGTCCCTGGCGCCGGTCCCGACCGCGGAGGTCCTGTGGCGCAAGCCGCCCGTGCTCGCGATGGCTGCACTTCCGGGGACGACGCTTGGGCGCCTCGGTGGGCCGTCGACCGGGTCGCCGGCGGCGTGGGCCGCGGCGGGTGCGGCCATCCGGACGCTGCACGACGCGCCGCTGCCGTCCTGGCCGGGACGGGCCGGGCGGAGCATCGCCGCGCTGGCGGCGGAACTCGACGACGAGTGCGAGTTGCTCGTGACGAACGGTGTCCTGCCCGTCGACCTGGTCACCCGCAACCGCCAGGTCGCCGAGGCCGCACTGCGGCCGTGGACTCCGGCGTTCACGCACGGCGACCTGCAGATCGCGCACGTCTTCGTCGACGGCGACGAGGTCACGGGCATCATCGACTGGTCCGAGGCGGGCCAGGGTGATGCCCTGTACGACCTCGCCACCTTCACGCTCGGACACGAGGAGCACCTCGACGACGTCATCGCCGGCTACGGCACCGACGTCGACCTCGACGTGATCCACGCGTGGTGGTCGTTGCGCAGCCTGCTGGTGGTTCGCTGGCTGGTCGAGCACGGCTTCGACCCCTTCGCACCGGGCTGTGAGGTCGACGTGCTGAGATCCCGGATGTGAGGCTGCGCGGGCCCGACTGCCACGTACGCGTTCTGACGCATCGGACAGGCCATCCCCTGGGGCGCATCGTCTGCCCTTACTCTCAACAGAGTGCGGTGCGCAGTCATCGCCGGCGGATGACGGTGCTCCTCTTGTACAGGAGTCGCTAGCCTCATGGGAGTTGGTGTTCCTCAGCTTCGGGAGGGTGACCCATGGCCGTGCACGTGACCGCGTGGGATGACCGCGATCGGGCCGGAGGAGGCCGGGCTCCAACAGCTGCCCCCGCCCTCTTCGTCCACAACATCTTCACCTGGGGCAGCGACTCCACCTACGGGTTTGCCGGGCAGCGGCCCCTCGCGGACAGCCGGCGGCTCCTCCTGATGGATCGCCAGGGTTACGGCGACAGCCCGGACACCGCGCGCAGCGACTTCGACGTCGACGCCGAGGACATCATGGAGGTTCTCGGCGACGAGGCCTCCGCCGTGAGGTTCGGCGGCGCCCACCTCGTGGGACACGGGAACGGCGCTGTCGCCGCGCTCATCGCCGCCGCGCGCCGACCCGACCTCGTCCGCTCCCTTGCCCTCGTCCAGCCCTCCGCCTTCACCGCCGCCGCGCACCATCCAGTCGTCGCCGGCCTCCTCGACCGGGTACGCGACGGCGCCCCGGGCATCCCGGACGGCGTCACGCCGGAGCAGTATCTGCGTGCGTCCACCGAGGGGTTGGGGATGGCCATGCCCGAGCCCACGTCGCGCCGGCTCCGTGCCGTTGCCACCTCCATGGAAGAGCGGCCCGTCTGGGAGGCGGAGATCCCGCTGGAGGTGATCCGGGGCGCCGCCCTGCCGATTCTGGTGATCTGCGGAACCTGGGAGCGCGCGCCGGCCGCGTACCGCGAGCACGTGGGGCTCCCCCTCATGGCCGTGGCCGAGTCCCTCACGGACTCCCTCGGGGGCCGCCTCCTGCGGGTGCCCGGGTACTACCCGCACACCCAGGAGCCCGCCGTCGTCAACGCCGCCCTGCGGGAGTTCTGGGGCTGACCCGGTGACCTTCGCGTCCGGCGCCGCGCCCGGCCAAGGCCCCAGCACCGAAGACAACGCGCTCCGGTCGGCCGTGACGTGGCCGACCAGCCGCACGTGCCGATGCGGGGCATGCCCGCAGGGGCGTGCCCGGCATCGGCACGTGCAGCGACCGGATGCCGCCGTGTCACCCGATCTGGATGGCGGCGACCCTCGGCGGGCGGTTCGGGAAGGTGATGTCGGTCCAGCGCGTGATCCTCACGGAGTCACCGTTCACGTCGAAGTAGGTCAGGTCATTGTTGCCCGTGGAGATCCGGTCGACCCACCACCCCCCGAAGTCGGTCCTCCCCCCGTTCGCGTAGCAGTCGACGCTGTCACGGCCGTCGAGGTGCGACCAGATCTTCAGGAAGTCATTGCGGCCCCCGTCACACTGGACGTGGTCGATGGCGAAGGCGTCGCTGCTCGGCGGGCCGACGGTGAACGTGGCGGCTGCGGCGAGCGCCATGGCCATGGAACAGATGGCCCTCTTGGTCTTCGAGATCACGGATTCTCCCTCGTACGAGGACCGGGGCGCGGGCCCGGCACTGTCGGTGACGTCACGTCATGACGGGAACGGTGCTTTGCCGATTCCGCGAACGGCCGACCGTGCACCGGTCCGGCTCCTCACGGGCGTGCCTGTCGGTGACACGGCCGCAGGACCTGGGGCCTCAAAGTAGTGACCCCCGTCCCCCATCCGGCCGCAACACTCCGAATGCGAACCGACGGGCCGAGACATCACCCGATCGTGGCGCTCACGCGCGCGGCGGGCGGCGAGCGCGCGCCGGGTCCGCGCCGGGGACGGCTGCGGTCGGTCAGCTGGTCGATGACGGCGTCGACGACTTCGCGCCGACGGTCCGGGTTCACGGGTCTGGGCATGCGGCACCTCCTGCCCGAAGGCTCCCGCAGAATCCTGGCAGGCGGCCCGGAGAGCGACTACTGCCTGCGGCCCTCGATGGCGGCGAGCCGGGCGGACCACTCGCGTTCGGCGATGACGAGGCCGCGCTCCAGCGTCTCGACGAGAACCGCCCGGCTCACCGACACCACCGTCGGCTCATGCCGGGCCTCGGTGCCCCAGGCGGCACCGCCTCCATCACGTACCCGACAGGCGAGGTGCACCCGGTCCCCATCGGGGAACGCGAACGCTGTCACCTCGTCGGTGCACTCCCCCCACTCCAGGAACACACACCGTGCGAGTGCCGCCTCGGCCCCAGGTACGGCCCCGGTACTGGCGCCGTCGTACATCCGGCTCTCGGCCATGCGAAAGGACGCGGACGGCGAGGTGAACCCCACCGGCGGCGCGGTCGGTGTGCGGAAGCGACTGATCTCGTCCTTGAGCTTCTTGACCAGCAGTGGCGGGTAGAACGCGTTGTCCCACGTGTTCACATGGAGCCCGCCGACGAAGACGTCGACGCACAGCAGCCCCGGGTCCTGTTCGACCTGGAACTCCAAACCGAATCCGGTCCGCGACCCGAACAACATGGCAACCTCCCCAGCCCCGGCGCGACACCCGTCACGGCCCGACCCTACTGATCCACTGTCGATACACGGCCCAGCGACGAGGGCAGGCGGCGGATCACGGGCACTCCGACCCCGCGGGCCCGGGCTGTGCGGTCACCAGCCCCGACGACACCACAGGTCACGAGACCCGTTGCCACTCAGGTCGAACTCGCCGTGTCGCGGGTGCTGACGAACCTTGGTACCAGCGGTATGACATCGGGGTGCGGGGGGTGCGATACGCGCAGGGGGCGGGTTCACTGCCCAGCAGCGACAGCGCGCTCGTGCCCGCCCGGTCAAGGGCGCCCCGAGGCGACCCGATAGGTGCCCGTCACCGCCATGACCAGGGAGTACACCGAGGTCGTCGCGGTGATGAAGAGGCGGTTGTTCTTCGGCCCGCCGAAGGTGAGGTTGGAGACGGGCTCGGGGACGAGGAGCCGGCCGATCAGCGTGCCGTCCGGGTCGTAGCAGTGCACGCCGTCGCCGAAGGCCGCCGCCCACAGGCGCCCTCCGTCGTCGAAGCGGATGTTGTCGAAGCTGCTGTCGGGCGCCTCCGCGAAGACCTTGCCGTCCGAGAGGGTGCCGTCATCGCGCACGTCGAAGACGCGGATGTGCCGCGCCCGGCTGTCCGACACGAACAACTGCCGCTCGTCGAGCGAGAACACGAGCCCGTTGGGGCCGGTGAAGCCGTCCGCGACGAGCCGGACCTCGCCGCTGCCCGGGTCGATGCGGTAGACGTTGCACGCGCCGATCTCGCTCGCGGCGCGGTGGCCCTCGTAGTCGCTGGTGATGCCGAAGTCGGGGTCGGAGAACCAGATCGAGCCGTCGGAGCGCACCACCGCGTCGTTGGGGGAGTTGAGCCGCTTGCCCTGATACCGGTCGGCCAGCACGGTGATCGAGCCGTCGTGCTCGGTGCGGGTCACCCGCCGGTTGCCCTGCTCGCAGCTGATGAGGTGGCCCTCGCGGTCCAGTGTGTTGCCGTTGCTGTGACCGGCGGGGGAGCGGAAGACGCCGACCGTGCCGGTGGCCTCGTCCCAGCGCAGCATTCGGTCGTTGGGGATGTCGCTCCAGATCAGCTGACGCCAGGCGGGCAGGTAGAGCGGACCCTCTGCCCACCGGCAGTCCCCGTACAGCTTCTCCAGCCGGACGTCGCCGTTGGCGCACTTCCCGGCGCGGAAGCGATCGTCCAGGATCTCGTATAGGCCGAAGAGAATATCGTCAGACACTGTTCACCTCTTGGCGCTTGTTGCTGAATTTCGTTCGGTGAAGCCCGAGTATGGCAGAAGCGGATATGGTTGCACCATGGCATCGGAGAACCTCGACGAGATCGACCGCACGCTGGTCGCGCTGTTGCAGCAGGACGCCGGGCAGGCGTACGCGGCCCTGGGCAAGGCGATCGGACTGTCCGCGGGGGCAACCCACGAGCGGGTCCGCAAGCTGCGCGAGCGCGGGGTCGTCCGGCGGACGACTGTCGAGGTCGATCCGAAGGCGCTCGGGCTCGGCGTGCTGGCGTTCGTGATGGTCGAGTCCTCGGCGTGGATGGGGGATTCGGCCGAGGCCTTCGCCGCCATCCCGGAGATCGAGGAGGCCCACATCATCGCGGGCAGCGCCTCGGTCCTGGTGAAGGTGCGCACCTCCACGACCGAGCAACTTCAGGACGTGCTACGGCGGTTGTACGCGATCGACGGGGTGAGCGGCACCCAGGCGACGGTCTCGCTGGAGACCTTCTTCGATCGCCCGCCGTCCCCCGCCCGATAAACCTGGTGCGATGGAAGGGGGACCGGCCCGTGAGCGCTGCGCGGGTGCCACGACAGACGGTGTGCGGGGGCGACACGGGTCCGCTACGGCCTGTCTGCGGCACACGGATCGGCCCCCGCGCGCCGATGGTCACGGCCGGCCGGGCGGCTTGGAGGTGGCGGCGGCCTTGGCTGCCACGATCTCGGCGCAGGCCCGCTGCACTTCCGTGGCGGCCCAGCGGGACGGCGACAGGCCCTGTGCTCTCAGTGCGGCCGCCTGCCGCTGGAGTTCGCGGAGCGCGCTGCCCTGGGCGTTGAAAAGGCCCATCTCCTGGTAGTCGCCGAGGTCCTTGCCGCCGTCCAATGCTCTGACCGCATTCGCTCACCGGGTTGGCGCCGTCTTTGCTGAGGCGTGCAAGAAGTGTGTCGTATGCCGCTTCCGGAGAAGGCTGCGGGCAGGCTCAGCCGTGGAGGAAGGAGGGGATTTCGGCGAACGATATGGCCGTCTCGGGCGTGAAACGCCTGGTCTCGCCTCGAAAAGAGCGGGCTTCAAGCCAACTCTGCGCTGCCGCAGTCGGAAGCACGTCCAGGAGCGCCTTGAGATCTGCGGGTCTGAAGACCTTGAAAGTCTGCGTCCGCCGGTAGTTGGACGGCTGGACGTCGAACCTGAGGTCGACGACCGGTTGTGGCTGCCGGCTCCAGTCGCTGTGGGGCAGTGCACCGTGGCCGTGGATTCGTGCGTCGACGAGGACTTCCGGATCCGCATCGCCGATCTCGCAGTCGAAGATCGGGAAGGCTGTCGCGACGCGAGCCGCGATGGCTGGGTACGCGATACAGGCCTGCCCGAGCGCCGGCGGGCAGAACAAGGCGTGACTGAAGGGTCCCACCGGCTTCGACAGAGGCATCTTGTGGTGAGATCGACCCCCGAAAGGCAGGTCACGCCGGTCGCCGAGGAAGGCCAGGAAGGACGACACGACAGCGGGGTCATGGCAATGTCCTCGCACGGTGAAGCGAACGGCGCTGCGCCCCTGGTCCCGCAGCACGAAGTACTCGTGGAATCCCCTCGGGTGATCCGGTGCATGGCTGCGGTGGTACGTCTCGTCGAAGCCATCGACCGGCAGGTAGTCGGGGGCGGGGGCATGCGGCCGGGAGCCGGCCCTGATCACGTCGAGGACAGGCGTCTGCTGGTCGAGTTCGGCCTCGTCAACGGGCCGATTGACCTCGGCGAAGCCCTTCCGGAGCCAATCGTTGATCTTGCGGGAGGCGTGGCGACGGGCATGCTGTTCGTCGTTCAGCGTCGAGGTGCTCGCCTTGCCGCTGGTACCCGACGCACCCCAGCGCAGGAAACAGCGGATCCCCTCCTGGCGTATCTCCCGGTACTCGGACCGGGTCCCCTGCAGGAGCTCG
Source organism: Kitasatospora sp. NPDC101235 (assembly GCF_044767505.1). Classification (NCBI taxonomy): domain Bacteria; kingdom Bacillati; phylum Actinomycetota; class Actinomycetes; order Kitasatosporales; family Streptomycetaceae; genus Kitasatospora; species Kitasatospora sp. NPDC101235. The sequence continues at coordinate 72,151 of NZ_JBIWNZ010000033.1, read as the reverse complement.
AATCGCCGCCAGTCCGTCACCAGTTCCTCCAGCGCATGTGAACAGGGAGCGGTACCGTGCCTGCTTGTGCCGTCCTCCAGCCGACACGCTATCCGGTGACCGGGTCGGCGGTCCCCCTCCCCCTGCGCCGTTTCACGCCGCTGCGGGGAGGGTGCGTCCGCCCCAGCGGATGCCCTTCTCACTGCGGATCCGGGCGCGCTCGCGGCGCTTGGCGGCCAGGACATGGGGGTGGCCGGTGTCGGCGTTGCGCCGGCGCAGGTAGCGGTGCAACGCGTTGACCGCCCGCTGGGCCGCCGTCCTACCGGTCGGCGGTACAGCCTTCACCACCGCCGGGGTGTGGCCACTGCTCGCTCTGCTGGCAGACGGCGCCACCGGCGCTGTCCGTAAGGAACTCGCCGACGCCATCGGCATCCCGGCGACAGCACCGCAGCCCAGGTCGCCCGTGCCGTCGGATACGTGGGCCCGACCCAGTTCAACCGCGAGTACCGCAGCACCTACGGTCGGCCACCGGGACAGGACGCGGCCCGGCTCCGTTCCCGCCCTACCCAGGCTTCCGCACGGTACTGATCCGCCGACGGCTGATCGCAGAATGGCCGCTATGTCACCACCGACCGCTCGCTCACCCTCAGAGCAGCGGCGATCTCCCGGCTCTTCTCCCCGCCCTCGAAGCGTTCCACGGCCTGCAGCCGGATCCACTCCCGCGCGGCCCTCTCAGCATCGGTCGACCCCCCGCCCTGCGCGTATCTCACAGCTCAGGGCTGCCGGACCCGCCCAGCAGCTGTCACCAGACGGCCCCGACATCACGCTTCAGGTTCAGTAGCGGGCGTCCATCGCTTGATCACGACCGGTGAGCTGTGGAGAGCGGGCCAGACCTGGAGGTGAACCTGCTCGACGACTTCTGGCGCATCGGAGCCCTCTTCGCCTGGCTGGCGGACATTGGCCAAGTTCGCGCGCGACGCGCGGACGCGCGCGAAGCCCTTGGGGACCTCGAACCGCGCGGCATCCGGTAGATAGTCGGTGCATCCCAGGATCGCGATGCGACCGGAGGGCACCTCGACGCTTGCCTCGACCACATGATCGAAGGCATCGCCGGCGTCGCCCGGCTGGCGGTCCAGAACCTCGACCGTCACATCGACGTACATGTTGGCCTGGGTGCCGATGCCGAGCGTCTGCTCCGAGACCGCGAGGCCGTCCGACACCGCTTCGTCGGTCCAGGCATCGCCCAGATCATCTTCGGCGTCCTCGTCCATCACGTGGAGCTGGAAGTAGTCCGCGAAGAGCCGCAGCTTGCTTGTCGCCACCGGGTTCCCATGCCTCTCTCGATCCTTTGCCGGTCAACATGCTGTGTGCCTTGTCCAGCCGTCCGCCGCGAGACGCCGTGGGGCATCCGGGCCAGGGCACGGGCTCCTGCACGTCCTCGGCCATCATGACGGATCGCCGATCTCGGCGAAGAGGTCGTCGGAGCCGGGCGAAGTGGGAAGCCGAGCCCTGGTTGAGCACCGGCGGCCCGCTTTGCTCGGCTCGCCAACTCAGCGGCTCATTCGCCAAAGCAGGC
>NZ_JBIWNZ010000033.1:0-70497 GCF_044767505.1 Kitasatospora sp. NPDC101235 | reverse complement strand
CCGAGCGGGAGGCCGCCGGACGGGCTGCCAGCGCCGAGGAGGAGCCGAGCGGGAGGCCGCCGGACGGGCTGCCAGCGCCGAGGAGGAGCCGAGCGGGAGGCCGCCGGACGGGCTGCCAGCGCCGAGGAGGAGCCGAGCGGCGCCAGGTCGGCCCATCGACAGGCGCAGGACGAGGCCGACCGGGCCCGGGCCGCACTCGCCGGATCGGGGTTCTCCCCGGGGGAGCCCCACCCCCTGAAAGCCGCCTGGTCGGGGCGGGGCTCCGAACAACGTACAGGTCGCGGCTATCCGAGGCCGCGGGCGTCCTGCTTCAGCGCGGTGTCCACGGTCAGCGCGGTCGCCACGACAAGGCTGAGCAGCGGGTCGGTGAGCGGGCGGTGGATCTGGAGCACGTAGTTGTCGGCCGTGGTGAACATCGTCTTCGCCAGGCCTTCCCAGGTCTTGGTGATCCGGGCGACCTCGGTGTCCGTCTCGTCGACGATGGAGAAGTTCCAGGCTCGCCAGTTCTCGGCCTTGATGGCGCCGATCTTCTGACCGCCGACCTCCAGCGCGAAATTGATCTTCCCGATGGCGTTCTGCTGAATGATCTGGCCGACCTCCTGGCCGTTCGGGCGCTGCACGATCACCCGCGACTTGATGAGCTTTGCCGGGCGGGTCAGCAGCAGCACCGGGGTGCCCTGCGCGTCACGGATCTCCAGTTTGTGGGTCAGGTACTGGTCGATGGAGAAGAGCAGCCGTATCACCTTGCGCAGACCGCTCTGGCCGACCTGGACCACCGAGCCCAGCGTGGCACCCTGCTGGTCGAAGACCGCGTACTCGTTGGTCAGCTCGATCAGCTTGGCCTTCTGGTTCACCACCAGGACCGGCTCAGAGAAGAGGGTGCCGCCGCCACCGAAGACCGGTCCGACGCCCGCCTGCTGGCGCACCTGGTGCTGCACCCTGGCGGAGTCGCCGACCGGAGCGGCCGGCTGCCCGGGGAGACCGGGAGTGTTCGTGTTCTGAGACATGGCGGGCAGACTAGGCCCAATGCTCCGTCGGTAGCCAGATCGTTTTGAACGGCCCCGGGTTCGTTCGGGACTTCGAGTTGCGAATTCGACCTGAAGGTTTGGGTGTTGCGAACGACAGCCGACCGGTACTCGACAGAACGGGTGTGGCTGATGTCACATCCGCTGATCGTGCGCGGGCGATGGCCCGCCCCGCAGCAGGCCATCCCGGCCGTCGAGACCCGTCCGGAACCCCTGCCGCGGGCGTGCACGACCGGCATGCATCCGATACGGCCTCAGGTCGTGGCACGCGACGGGCGCGGAAGCGGCGCCGGCGATCCTTCCCGCGCCTGCCGGCCGCCGTCCCGGCCGGCGCCGCCCGTGCTGGGGAGGTGCACAACGGCCTGTCACAGCCACCCGCGACACATGGCCATGGCTGATGGCAAGTTTGCGAAGCATTGACGGGGTCATGACCCCAGTCGTGAGACGTGCGCTCTGTGGCGAGTGGCCGGCACCAAGGGCTGTCCGGCTGCGCGCAACTTGGACTGGACCCCGCCTCGTTCGGTTCCACAGTGGAACATGAGCTTGAGCAGCCGAAGGGCTTCTGGTGCCGTACCGGACGTTTCAGGCTTGCGCCCGCCGGTGTGTCGGGCGGCGGCAGGGGGTGCCGCCGCCCGCTCCGGGCGGGGCCGTTCGCGCCCGCCTGATTTCCCCAAACCGACCCCGGGAGGGGAGCGACTCTGGCATGCTCACCCGAATGCAGCAGGCTCCTGGTGGCCGGAGCATCACACAGAGTCAAATGTCGGGTCGGGGTGGACAGTGCAGTACACGATCAGCGCAACGGCGTTCCTCGCGATCATCATCATCCTCCGGCTCCGCCGCCGCACCGAGGCCCGCAGCCGCGCCGACGAGGCGCTCACCGTCTTCACGGCCGTCACCTTCGGCGTCCTGATCGCCGCCACCTCCTGGGGCCACGCCGTCCTTCAGCTCGTCGGCGTCGCCGTCGAAGCCACCCACTGACACCACCGACACCCTGCCGCACTCGCGCACCCGGGGCCGGCGGCCGCTCGAACCCACCCGAACCTCGCCCGCGGCAACAGCCCTCGAAGGAAGGACACCGACGTGAAGAGGCCCGGAGCAGTGCATGGCTAGGCGCCGGCCTCCCGCACGGCGTCCGCGCTCACGCCGTCCCGCGCGGCGCGACGACGCCACCTGGATCGCCTACGCCCTGGTCGCGCTCCTGGTCCTCAGTGCGGCAGCTGCCGCGCTGAGGTGGCTGGCCGCGAACTGGTGGGTCCTCGTCGTCTGCGCCCTGGCCGCCGGCGCCGTCGTCACGGCCGCCCTACGGACCCGCGCGCTGGCGGCCCGCGAACACCGGCTGCGCGCCGCCCAGCTGCGCCTGGCCCTGAGCGGCCCCGGCGGGATCGACCACATGAAGCCGGACGCGTTCGAGTACGCGGTGCGCGACCTGCTGGAGCGCGACGGCTGCCGCGCGCGCAAGGTCGGGAGGGCCAACGACCAGAGCGTGGACGTGATCGCCGAGGACCCGATGGGCCGGCGCTGGGCCGTGCAGTGCAAGCACAAGCAGGACCCGCTCGGCGGCAAGCCGGTGGGCGTCGGAGTCCTGTACGCGCTCGCCGGCACCTACCAGCGCTCCCACCACGCCCACATCGCCGTCGTCGTCACCAACGGCCGCTTCTCCCGCGACGCCCACCGTTGGGGCGCCGACCAGGGCGTCCTCCTCGTCGACCGCACCACCCTCGCCCGCTGGGCCGCCGGTGACCAGCCCCTGTGGAACGTCCTGCCCCACATCCCCGCACCGCGCAACGGCCACCACCACTGACCCGCGCCGCCGCAGTTCGTCGGCTTGTCGCCTGGGCCGCTCAGCCGGCGGGGCGCAGCCGAACGACCTTCGAGCGGCGACCGAATGCCCGTGTCGTCGATCTTCTCCATCCAGCCACGTCCGACGAGTTGGCCGCGCAGACGGGAGAAGCGGGAGGGGCCGGCCAGCTACGGGGCGGCGGTGGCCAGGGTGTCGTCGATCAGCACCTCGAGGGCGGGATCGCCCGTGCTGCGGGCGGGCTTGATGGTGTCCAGCGCGCCGCCGATCGCATCGTAGACCCGCGCAGAGGACTGCTTGTTCGGGTAGTCGGCTCCACTATCGGGCTGGGCTTTGCCATCGAGGTACTTCATGTAGGTCACCACCTGTGTCCCGGTCAGGTTGACCCGGACCAGTCCGCGGGCACCCCGTTCGCCGTCGAGGTGGTCGACCGACACCTTGTCCGTCCTGGTACGGCTTGGTGTCCGTCCAGAGTCCTTCCGGTATGACGACCGAGGTGTCGGCGACGCCGGACGCCTTCGTGAGTCAGGCCTCCTGGGATGCCGGCGCGCGGGTGGCGCAGGCGACGAGACGCAGGGCGCCGAGGACGCCTGCGGTGGCGCGCAGATGCAGGTGGGAGATCTTCGCGTGTCGGGTTGGTGCGGCTGATGGGAGCTCACGCTCCGCATCTCCACCCCCTTGACCAGAGTGAGCGCTCACTCCGATACTTGCGTCCATGACGACCACACCCAGTCGGCGAAGAGCACCAGCGATGGACGCCGACAGCCGCAGGGAGATGATCGTTCGGGCTGCACTTCCCCTCGTGATCGAACACGGCAGTGCGGTGACGACACGCCAGGTCGCTCGGGCCGCAGGCATCGGGGAGGGCACGATCTTCCGCGTCTTCGCGGACAAGGAGGAACTCCTGGACGCGTGCGTGACCGAGGCGCTCAGCCCGGCCCACGCCCTCGACGAACTCGCCCTGGTCTCCATGGACCAGCCGCTCGCCGACCGGCTGACCGAAGCTGCCTCGGCGCTGCACGCCCACTTGGACCGGGTCGGCGCGCTGGTCGGGGCGCTTCATGCGACGGGCGGGCGGGGGCGAAGTGGCCGTCCCGGCAGCTCAGAGTCCCCGCCTGACCGTGCGGCCGGTTCTCTGCCCGTGCGAGAGGCACTGGCCGAACTCTTCGGCCCTGAACGGGGATCGCTGCGGTTGGCGCCCGAGCAGGCAGCGTTGATCTTCCTGGGTCTCCTGTTCGTCGGGGCCGGCAGGCCGTCAGCAGGAGGAGAGTCAGCGGATCCATCACTGCAATTGGGAGTGCGCGACCTCGTCGACGTCTTCCTGCACGGCGTCCTGTCCCAGCCAGTCGAGATGTGAGAGGCGGAGCATGTCCATCACGCTGAACCACACCATCGTTCCAGCCGTCGACAACGAGGCGGCAGCACGCTTCTTCTCCTCCATCATGGGGCTGGACTATCGAGGTACAGACCGGCATTTCGCGCCGGTGCGGGTCAACGGCTCTCTGACGCTGGACTTCATGTCCGTGGAGAATCCGGTCGGCCATCACCTGGCCTTCGACGTGGACCCGTCGTCCTTCGACGGGATCCTCGCCCGGCTCCGCGCCGCCGGGGTGCCCTATGGAAACGATCCCAGCGAGCCCGACAACGGCCGGATCGACCACCCGTTGTGCGCTCGTGGCCTGTACTTCACCGATGACGCCGGGAACCTCTACGAGGTCATGTCCCCCAGGTAGCAGCGATCCGGCAACCGCAATCGCACATCGGTCGAAAACGGTGGCGGTGGCAGCCGTGCTCAGCCACCGGCGTCCTGTCGGCGGTAATGGCCGGCGCGGGCTCGGGCTTGATGGCGGCGCCGCCAGTCGGACCAGTCGAGCCGGTGGGTCGTATCGTGGACGGACTGGACGGCGGCAAGCGCCCCGAGATGATCGTCACTGACACCGCGAGCTCCAGCAGCACCGGGAAGTACACGTACGACACTCCGGCTCCGGTGGTGGCCGGCCTCGCGCCCGACCACGGCCCGCTGGCCGGTGGCACCACGGTGACCCTCACGGGCAGCCACCTGACGGGGGCGACCGCAGTAAGCTTCGGCGCCGTGCCCGCCACCGCGTTCACCGTCGACAGCGACAGCCAGATCACCGCCACCGCCCCCGCTGGGAGCGCCCCAGGCGCCGTCGACGTCACCGTGACCACCCCGGCCGGCGCCAGCACCGGCCGGCCGTACACCTATGTGGACCCGCTGTCGACCGGCTCCTACGTCTTCTCCGAGACCTCCGACCCCACGTCGGGTTCGACCGTGAAGACGGGTGACAAAGTGACCTACAGCGCCACCGTCGCCCAGAAGGGCGCGGACGAGGCCAAGGGCGCGACCGTGACCGACGACCTGTCGAAGGTACTGGACGACGCCGCCTACAACGGCGACGTCAAGGCCACCTCCGGCACCGCCGAGGTCAGGGACGGGAAGCTGAGGTGGACCGGCGACCTGCCGGTGGGCGGCAGCGCGACGATCACGTAGTCCGTGACCGTCAACGGCAACGGCGACCGCCAGCTGCACAACGCCGTCACCACGCCGGACGACAAGCGCGGCACCTGCGACACCGAGAAGAGCTGCACGACCGACCACACGGTCCCGACCGGAAGCACCCCGTCGCCCACGCCGACGCCCACCGACGGCGGCCAGACGCCCGGCATTCCCGGCCCCGGTCCGTCGACCCCGGAGGGCTCGTCGACCCCCTCCACCCCGTGGACGTCGCCTGACACGCAGGCCCCGGCAACTTCAGCCCCCTCGCAGGCATCGGGCGTCCTCGCCAGCACGGGCGCCACCGTGCTCACCACAGGAGTGATCAGCGGCGCCCTGCTGATCCTCGGCGGCCTCACCATCGCCCTTGGCCGACGTCGGCGCCGCCACGACTGAACCGGCCGAAACCGAAAGGGTGGGGTGGGGGGGGGGGGGGGCCCCCCCCCCCCCCCCCCCCCCGCAAGGGGGGGGGGGGGGGGGCGGGGGGGGCCCCCCCCCCCCCCCCCCCCCCCCGCCCCCCCCACCCCCTTGGCCGCCGGGGCCCCCCCCCCCTAATAACCCGCCCAAACCCTTTGGGGGGGGGTGGTGGGCCCCCCCCCCCCCCCCCACCCCACCAGCCTTGATTCAAGCGTCCTTGGCCGGGCTTGACGCCACGCGAGACGCCACTGCCGCCGACCAGCGGCTACACGAAGTCGTCGACAGGGCCAACGCTGCCTGATGCGGCATTAGGTGAGGTGAAGCGTGAGGTCCGTCTCCGTGGAGTTGACATTGGTGCCGGTCACGAAACCGCGGGCGTTCCTGTAGGTGCCGGTGCCGCCGGTGATCGCGAGCGTGAACTCGGTGGGGAAGCTCTGGATCACTGGGGCGAGCCCCTGGATGGCGATGTCGCCCTTGGGCAGGTGGAGGGTGATCTCGCACTCTCGCTCGTCCGGTGAAAGGCTGGTGACCGTGCACACGAAGCCGTCACTGCCGACCCTTTGGCCGTTCTGGAAGAGCTCGTCGTTGCCGACTTGCCGGTCACCGAGGCTCAGCCCCGGCCCGTTCACCGGGATGGAGGCCGACTGCCGCAGGAGGGCGACGAGCTTGATGACCTTGCCCTTGTCATCGCCACCGAGGGTGTTGGGGGCCGGGGCGGAAGCATATGTGAGTGGCGCGCAGGCGAGGACAGCGGCCAGGGCGGTCCCCGCGACCGGCCCCAGTACCTTGAAACGGCGCATTGTGTGTCTCCTGGTGAGGATTGATCGATCCACATAAGTGATGTTTCGTCACTTATGTCCTCCTGCTTACCTCACCGACCTTGCTGCGGATCACGACCCGCCGGGCCTGCGCGGAGACCGACCGATCGGGTCCATCGGATGGACGTGACTCCGGACATGGCGCGCTGACACGCGACGTGAGAGCGCATCCCGACCACGACCGCCAGGACGACGACCACGACCAGGCCGATACCACGGGGGATCCAGCCCCGGCCGGTCTTCGGATACCGCGCCGCACGCTGGCAGTGGGTGCAGATCCGCCTCGACGGCCGGTGGCGGCCCGGCCGAATCGAGAGCTGGTGCCCGTACCAGGGCTCCACCACCCGGGTTGCCCTTTCCTCGCGCACTTCGTGGGCGAGGCCGCGACCCCGATCTGCCCCACCGGCGGATGGTCCGTCATCAACCTTACGTCTGGTCCGACACGGTGATGTGGCCCCGGGGACGTCCAGAGCTTGTCGGTGCCCGGGTCGCACTTGAGCGCACTTGTCGGAGGTCGAGCACGCGCAGTGGCTGCGCCAGGCGCGGGAGGACCCCAGGGGGCCGATCAGCTGAGACGGGCCGGAGGATCCGCGCGGGGCGCGCGGACGGCGGGCACCGGAGTGATCATCCGGGACGGAGCGGCGGGGTGACGGCCCGTCGTGCGTGTTAGAACCGTCGACGGCTGTGAACGCTCACCCGCGATCACTGCCCCCTGCATCGTGCACCTTCCGGTCACTCCTCCACCGAAGGAGAAAACATGTCCGTCGCACGAACCATACGAACCGCGCTGCTCGCCGCCTTCGCCGCGCTCACCCTGCTGCTCACCGGGGCCGCCACCACGACACCGGCCTCCGCCACCACCACGGGGCTGGACGGCACCTGGGCCTGCTCCGTCCCGTCCGGCTACGTCTACGACGGGGTCCTCTTCAGCCGGACGTGCAGCGGCGGCGGCAGCTGGAACTCGCCGCAGTACCACCTGCGCACGCCCGTCGACGGCCTCACCTCCTGCTCAACCGCCCCGGGCTTCACCTACGACTCCGCCGGCTCGTCCACCACGTGCAGCCTGACGCAGGGCGTCCCGTCCACCACCTTCCACCTCCGCACACCGGTCAGCGGCATGTGGGCGTGCAGCGTCCCGAGCGGTTTCACCTACAGCGCCACCACCTCGAACCTGGACTGCGCCACCGTCCGGGGCGTGCCGACCACCAAGTTCCTACTGGCCCGCTGACCGGCTGAGCCGGAACACGGGAACGGGTAGGCCACCCGCAGCCATCGGGTGGCCTGCCCGCCAGCCGTGGCCTGGCCGCCAGCCGTGGCCTGGCCGCCCTGGTGCTCGGCGGCGATGTGCCCGGGCCCCGCGCCCCATGGTCCTGCCGGCAGGGGCACGGTCCAGGCGGCGCGGCGCGGCGTCGCCGAACACGCGCGGGTCGGGGGCGACGGCGGCGTCCAGGCAGCGGGTGGTCCACAGCGTGTCCGGGGCAGACGGGTGAACGGTGGGTGTTCGTGCAGCTGGAGCGTTTGCCGTCGCATCCGTAGGTGTCTGAGTGTCCGATGCCTCGAACTTTTCGTAGTCGTCGTCCTCTGTGCGAGTCGGGCTTGCGCTTACCTTGGTGGGATCTGCTGTGAACCCGTCGGAGGTGGACGATGAAGCCGAGGGTCCTGGTCAACGAGGTGAAGGGCGAGGGGCCACCGGTCGTCCTGGTGCCTGGCGGGCTCACCGGATGGGTGTCGTGGACGCCGCTCGCGGAAGCCCTGTCGGCGAGACGGAGGACCGTCAGGGTGCAGCCGGTCCACAATGAGCTCGGCTCGGCCGGCGAGCGCGGGGACGCCGGGTACACCGCGGCGATCGAGCGTGAATCGCTGCTCATGACGGTGGACGCCCTCGGCGTCGAGACGGCCGACTTCACGGGGTGGTCCGGCGGCGGGCGGGCCCTCATCGAGTTCGCCCTGGCGTATCCGGAGCGGGTGAGGACGCTGACGCTCGTGGAGCCCGCGGCGTACTGGATCCTCGACGACCTCGGCGAGTCCGCCCCCGAGGTCGCCCGATTGAACCAGTTCCTGCATGCACTGGCCGGACAGGACGTGAGCGAGGACGACCTGGCCGAGTTCCTCGAACTCGCCGGACTCGTGCCGTCGAAGGACCGGGCCCGCGATCACCCCGCCTGGCCGCGCTGGGTCCCGCACCGGATGGCTCTGTCCTGGAGCTCGGAGCAGGCCGACCGGCCCGACCGCGACGTCGCCGAACTCGCCGACATCCGGTGCCCTGTCCTGCTGGTCCACGGCTCCGCGACCACCGACTGGCTCAAGCGGGTCGTCGCCGTCCTCAACGAACGGCTGCCCGATACCCGGCTTCTCGAACTGCCCGGCGACCACGCCTGCCACCTCGAGAACCCGGACGCATTCCTCACCGCGTTGGAGCGACACCTGGCTCAGTGAGCCGAGGTCGAACGCCGCGCGGCACCGAGGAGCACGTCAGTCACCTACCGGCGGACGTTCCAAGAGGACGGCCGAGCTGTCCGGCGAGGACCGTGTCGCCGCCTGGGGCATCCACGCTCGACCCCGACGAGCGTGGATGCCGGCATATCGGGGCCGCGGAGGCGGTGCCGGGTCTGGCGACGATCGACTCAGGTGACGATGCGGATCGTCCAGAAGTCCGAGGCGAGTCCCTGCTCGGTGAGGTAGGCGTACGGCATGGTGAAGTAACCGTCCATGCCCCAGCCGGGCCCCCAGGAGTTCCGGACGATGAAGCGCTCGGTCTGGTCGTCGTAGCCCACGGCCATCACGGCGTGTCCGCCGATCACCTCCTCGTCCGTCGTCGGCAGCTGCGCGACGCCGGTCTTATTGACCTCAGCGCTCTCGAAGTCGGCGTAGACGGTGAATCCGAAGACGAACGGGAAGCCTGACGCGAGGCAGGCCTTGAACTGGTTGAGGTCCCGGGTGACGCGCTGGTAGGCGGTCACCCTGGACTTGAGGGCCTCCGTGTAGCAGCTCGCCGAAGGCTTCTGGCCGGCACGTGCGTTCTCCGGGAAGGAGCCTCCGTCGGAGAGTGCGGGCGTGGCGTCGTAAGGCCACTCGTTCTCCGGGCACACGCCCAGGCTTGCCACGGACTTGATCCCGTCACGCAGCTGTGCGCCCGAGTCCGTTCCGACATGGCCCTCGATCACCCGTTCGTTGTAGTAGATGAACAGCCGCGACGGAACGAAGGCCTCCAGGCTCTGCCTCATGAGCTCGAACTCGAACGCCGCGGCGATGGCGTTCGCGGTACAGCTGCCGATCTCGCCCTGGTCGTAGACCGGCGGGCACTGGGCGCGCAGATCCGCTGCGGGCGGCAGGCTGATGAGCGAGAGATGCGGTGCGGAGTAGAGGAAGTCGCGGGCGTCGGGCAGGTCCGGTGCCCAGCCGTAGCGGGCCGTGCGACGCTTGGTCGGTGGCATGGCGCTCCTGTCGGATCGGTCTGTCAGCGCGCGGTTGGTGACCGGGCGCGGGTGTACCGTCTGTATCCAGACCATGCCAAGATCATCCGCTCTCGGACGCGCCCGTCCCTCAGGCGGGTCAGTGCCGACCGCCTGGTGGCACTCTTCCGGGAACGGAACCCTCCAGGCCGGCCGGGGCCTCCGGCACCGCGGGCAGACGGTCGGCAGCATCGACCGGTTCGCCGTCCGGGACCTCCGGTTCGATGCTCAACCGGCCCTCCCGTCGGGCTGAACGCCTGCCCCCACAACCGGCCGGGCACGGCTCTCCTTCCGGCGGGAGACACCCAGACCCGGGCGGGGTCGAGCAGGCCCTGACCGTTCAGGTGGCGCCGACTGGCGAGCCAGGAGATCAGCTCCGCATGAGGTGCGGGCGGACCAGCCGGAGCAGTCATCCGCGCGACTGCGGCGGACAACGGTCGAGTCCGGCTGGACCGCGGACGGGTTCAGCGAGCTGCTGCCCTGTTCCGCCACCTGCTCGACACGCAGACCGGCCGGTTCGTCAAGGTCGGGCGCACCCACGAAGGGGTGAGGTGGGGTGATCGGGCATGACGTGCTGTAGGTATGAGAGCGTGTCTGCTCATGAGGAAGACGGGGCGGTTGCGGGGGAGCCCACGCCTGTGACGTCTGTCCCGGCTGAACTGCTGTTCCTGGCACCTGTCTTTGTAGGACTCATGGTGTTCCTCGTGTTGACTGCTGCGAGCACCACGGTGGGCGCCGGTGACAGGGCGGTCAGTCCACCGGATCTGTCCACCGTCGCAGGCTCGATCGCCGCTCTGGTCCTCGGGCTGGTCATCAACCCGCGGCCGGGGGCTCCGAGGCTTCATGTGGTGCTGTGGGTGGTCTTGGCTCTACTGGCCTTGGGAGTAGCGGTGTTCGCCGCGTGGGAGGTGTTCGACAGCACTCACCATGCGGCTGGGGCCGCCCTGGCGGCGGCGCTCGCGGCATTCGGCGGTCTGTTCCTCGATGCTACGAAGATCACGCACAACACCGAGGCACTGGCCCAGACCGTCCGGCCGAACCCCGGTGACCCGGACGACGGACCTGGACGAGCGAGCACACCTCCCCGGGCGGGACGGTGACCCGAACGACCTGTTGCTTCCTTGAGGTACGCCCGGATGTCGTCTTCTGTCCACGAAGGCGAACAGCTCTCAAGCGCGCGGGAGGACGTTCTCGGCGACAAGGCTGTTGTAGACCGCTTCGAGGTGGGAGGTCACGGCCCGGGCGGGGTTCTCGCCCGTGGCGACGGGGACGATGACACCGTCCAGCGGATTGTCATCGCGAGGTTCGTCCAGGGTCAGGACACCTCCGATACCAGGGGCCGCTTCGTCCCGGGCGGTGAGCGGAGCCACACCCCACCGCTGCTGGATCGTCTTGAGCACTGAGGTGTGATCCAGTGGCACGCTGCCACCGGGCACATTGAAGACGGTACCGTGAGCGATGAGCGGGGAAACCAGCACCGTGGGTACCCGCACCCCGAACCTGGTGAAGTCGAAGCCGGCCTCTCCGGCCTGTTGACCGGGCGATGCCGCGCCGGCGGGCGGCGGCACGTGGTCGTAGCAGCCGCCGTGCTCGTCATAGGTGATCACCAACAAGGTCTTGGCCCAGTCCGGCCCGGTGCGCAGCGCGTTGTACACGTCGAGGATGAACTGCTCGCCCGATGCGACGTCATCGTTGGGGTGTTGGCTGTTCCCGTCGTGCTTCCAGGCGGGTTCCAGGAAGGCGAACGCGGGCAGGGAGCCCTCGGTGGCGGCGTTCTTGAAGTCGATGAAGTGGCCGAAGTGCTGATCACCGGCCTGCTGGGTGTCGGGGAAGTTGGCCCTGGTCAACGGCGGAAGGTTGTAGCCGTAGATCACCCAGCCAATGCCCTTTCCGCTGAGTCGGCCGAAGATGCTGTCCGTCTTGAACATGACCCTGTCGTTCTTCGCCTGGTTCTCGCATGCCTTGTCGCTCACCAGGCCCAGGCTGGTCCCGGCGAGGGCGAAGCCCCGGTTGGGCAGGGTCTGGGTCGGCACCGAGCAGTACCAGTGGTCGCACACCGCGTAGCCCCGGGCCAGTCCGGACAGCACGGGCAGCGCTTCCGGGGGGAAGCAGCCCATGATGTCACTCGCGGTGACGCCCGGGGAGTTGCCTTTCCTGGTCGGGAATATCTGCGCGAAGTCGGTGACGAAGCCCTCGTTGGTCGCGCCGGGGGCGGGGATAGGCACCTGTTGCGCACCGAACAGCTGGTTGTTGACCCTGTGGTACTCCTCTCCGGGGACGGAGCCGGGCATGAAATACGCGCCGGGTTTGGTGTGGTCGATCGGGAAGACGGTGACTTTGCCGCCGTTCCCGTCCGGATTGGACTCCGCGCCGGTCAGGCCTTCGAAGGGCTGGCCGGACGGGCGGTTGCCCTGGTCGGTGTAGAGGAATCCGAGCATGTTGTCGAAGGAGCGGTTTTCCAACATGAGGACCACAAGGTGGTCTATCCGGCTCAGAAGTGTGCTGTCCGATGACATCCGGCACCTCCCGCAAATCGCGCAGACTGGAGGATCGAGGCCCCGCCGCTCACGGTGGCGGCCCCTACTACCACCGTAGGAGCAGACCCCTGCACCCTGCGCGGCGGCGTCGGGCACATCCTCGTGCCGTGTCAGTCGACGTTCGCCCTGTTGGCGACGTGCCGTAACGCCTGAGCAGGGATACACACCGCTCAGGCGTCAGCGGTGTGGGAGGCTGGGCCGGTGCCCATAACCCTCCGTCCCCTGGACGCCCGACACTTCTCTGCCTGGCTCGAACGCAGTCGAGCCGAGTACGCCAAGGATCTCGTTGCTTCGGGGCAAACGTCCGAGGACGCCTACCGGCATGCGGACGCGAGCATGGCTCACTTCTTTCCGTCCGGGATACCGACCCCGGGACACGTGGTCTTCGACGTGGTCGACGATGCCGGGGTAACCGTCGGCTACCTCTGGATCGGACCGGACACGAGCGACGACGCCGGCGCCTGGTGGATCTGGGACATCGTGATCGACGCCGACAAGCGTGGTCAGGGCCTGGGACGAATGGCCATGCTCCTCGGGGAGGAATACGCCCGGGCGCAGGGCGCTCATACTCTGGGTCTCAACGTCTTTGGGTTCAACACGGGCGCGCGTGGCCTTTACGAGTCGCTCGGCTACGAGACGACCTCGGTGAAGATGCGCAAGAAACTCGACTGAGCCTCAGGCGACGTTTGCACTGTCAACCACCGCGCGCAGGACCACCCCGTGTCGGGGAACGGTGGGAGCCGGGGAGAATCACGCCTACGTCCGTTCGATCGTTCCGGTGCGCTCACCCTGGCCCCGGCCGTCGCCTCACCGGGGCGGCGCGGGCGCGGAGAGTTCGGCGAGGAGGGCGCGCACCCGGTCGACGCCCGGAAGGCCGTGTTCCTGCTTGAGGGCGAGGGCCTCCCGGCAGGCCAGCCGAGCCGGCTCCGGGTCGCCCAGGGCCTGCCGGGCCTCGGCGAGGGCGGTGAGAGTGTCCGCCGTGCCGGAGTGGTCGCCCAGGTAGCGGAAGTGGCCGAGGGCCTGCTCGTAGCAGCGGACCGCCTCGCCGGGCCGTCCCGAGCCCAGGTGGACGAAGCCCAGGCTGTCCCAGGTGTAGGCCTGGCCGGTGCGGTTGCCGACCTCCTGGAACAGCGCCAGGGCCCGTTCGCAGTCCGTCAGCGCGCCTTCGTGGTCGCCCAGCTGGGCCCGGTACCAGCCGATCGCGTTGTGGGCGCTGGCCTGCCCCGCTCGGTGCCCGGCCGCCCGGTAGTGGGCCAAGGTCCGCTCGGCGTGGTCGAGCGCCCCGCGGTGGTCGCCGGCCCGCTGCAGGGCGAAGGCGACGGTGCGGTGGGTGTGCGCCAGGCCGGTGTCGTCGCCCAGCGCCGCGTACCGCTCCAGCGCCAGGTCGAGCTGCGCCCGCGCCTCGTCGGTCCGGCCGGTCCAGGCCAGCGCGAGGCCGAGGCTGTGGCGGCTGTGCGCCTGCCCCGCCGGATCCCCGGCGCGGCAGGCCGACTCCAGGGCGGTCCGCGCGGTGGCCACCCAGGCCCGCCAGTGGCCCACCCTCTGCAGGTAGGTGGCCATCGACCAGGCCAACTGCCAGGCGTGGCCGTCGAAACCAGACCGCGCGGCCAGCCGGACGGCGTCGAGCAGCACGGTCGACCGCGCGGCGAACCAGGCCTGGGCCCCCCGCTGGTCGGTCAGCCGCTCGGGGGCGGCGCGGGGCGGACGGAGCGCAATCGGGTCGCGGTGCGGGTCCAGCAGGCGGTCGGCCGCGCAGGCGGTGTGCAGGTAGTGGTCGAGGACCCGCCCGAGGGCCGCGTGCCGGTCCCGCTCCGGGTCCTCGGCGAGGGCGCGTTCGGCGGCGTAGACGCGCAGCAGGTCGTGGAACTGGTAGCGGCCCGGGGCATGGTGGTGCAGCAGGTTGGCACCGGTCAGTTCGGCGAGCGCCGCCCGGACGCCCGGCTCCGGCAGGCCGGCGATCGCCGCGACGGCCGGCGCGCCGACGTCGGGGCCGGGGTGGAGTCCGAGCAGACGGAAGAGGCGCGCGGACGCCGGGGAAAGCGCCCGGTAGGACCAGGAGAAGACCGTGGCCAGGTCGGTGTGGCGGCCGTCCCCGGTGGACAGCGCCGCGATCCGGTGCCGCTCCTGTGAGAGCTCCTCGGCGAGGGCGGCCAGCGGCAGGTGCGCGGCGGTGGCCGCGCGGGCGGCGGCGATGCTCAGGGCCAGCGGGAGCCGGGCGCACCGCTCGACCACGGCGGCCACCGCCTCCGGCTCGGCGGCGACGCGCTCCGGGCCGAGCAGGCCCGCCAGCAGTTCCCGCGCCCCGTCCGCGTCCAACAGGCCAAGGGTGAGCTGCCGGACGTACCCGTCGACGAGCAGGCCGGGCAGCTGCCGCCGGCTGGTCACGATGACCAGACACCTCGTGGTGCCGGGCAGCAGCGGTCTGACCTGGTCGGCGTCGTGGGCGTTGTCCAGGACGAGCAGCAGCCGTCGGTCCGCGACCAGGGTGCGGTACAGCCCGCTCTGGGCGGCTGCGGTGGCCGGGATGCGCTCCGCGGGGACACCGAGCCCCTCCAGCAGGCCCCGTACGGCCTCCTCCGGGGGCATCGGCGTGCCGCTGGGATCGAAGCCGCGCAGGTTCACGTACAGCTGCCCGTCCGGGAAGTGCTCGCGCACCTGCCGGGCCCAGGACAGCGCGAGCGTGGTCTTGCCGATGCCCGCGCCGCCGGCGATCGACGCGACGGCCACCGCCGCCCCGTCCTGACCGCTCGCGTCGAGGTGCCGGTCCAGCACCGCCAGCTCGCGGGCGCGGCCCGCCAGGCGTCGTACCGGCAGAGGCAGTTGGCTGGGGGTGGCGGGCAGCGGCCCGGGAGCGCGGGTGCCGGGTGCGGGGGTGTCCGGGGCCAGCTCCGGGTCGGCCTCCAGGATCCGCTGGTGCAGCCGCCGCAGCGCAGCGCCCGGGTCGATGCCCAGGTCGTCGGCGAGCCGCCCCCGGGCAAACCGGTAGTGATCGAGGGCTTCCGCCACCCGCCCGCAGCGGTACAGGGCGAGCATCAGCTGCCCGCACAGCCGCTCGTCCAGGGGGTGCTCCCCGGCCCGCGCCCGCAGCCCGGTCAGCTGCTCCCGGTGCCGGCCACGGCGCAACGCAACGTCGGTGCAGTCCAGTTCGGCGGCGAGCCGCTCCTGCGACAGGGCCGGACGCAGCGTGTCCAGCCAGAGCGACTCCAGGGTGCCGAACGGCTCGCCGCGCCACAGTCCGAGCGCCTGCTCGAACAGGTCGGCGGCCCGTTCGTCGTCGGCGGTGACGCGCGCCCGGTCGACCAGCTCCCGGAAGCGGTACAGGTCGACGTCCAGGGGGTCCGCGGTCAGCACGTAGCCGTCAGGTCCGCGGACGATCGTCGGGCCGGTGCCGCCCCCGGCGAGGGCGCCGCGCAGGCGGGACAGGTAGCCGTAGAGGGTGTCGCGGGCGCGCCGGGGCGGGCGGTCGCCCCACACCAGGTGGACGAGTCGGTCGACGGGGAGCGGACGGTTGACCTGGACCAGCAGGGCGGCCAGCACGCACCGCTGCCGGGCGTGCCCGAGGCCGATCGGCCGACCGCCGACGACCGCCTCGACACCGCCCAGCAACCGGAACTCCACCACCGCGCCCCCTCCCGTACCCACCCGCCCAGGCTGGCACGAACTCCCCTCGTGGCCAAGCGGATTGCAGATCTCCTGCAGGTTCGCCCCAGATCGCCCTCCCAGGATGGTGCTCACCGCGGAGCTCGCCGCCCGTCCGGAGGCGGCGGGCCGACGCGGCCGACTCGATCCACGCCCGGGCACAGCCCCGGGCCGACGGAAGGACACCTCTGATGCGAGCACTTCTCACCCGCACCCGCGCTCCCCGGCGCGCCGCTCTGCTGGTGGCGAGCGCGGCCCTGGCCACGGGGTTCGCCGGCACGACCGCGGCCACAGCCACCGCCGCGCCGGCCACGGCGGCCGCACCGGCCGCGGCGGCATCGCCGGCGGGGACGTGCACCTTCGACAGCCCGATCACGGCGCGGACCGCCTCCGTCGGCGCCGTCCAGATCGAGCTGCGCTACAGCACCAGCACCCGCTGCGCCTGGGGCCGCATCACGCACGCCACCCCCGGCGACTCGGTGTGGACCCACCGCTCCTACGACGGCGGGAAGACCTTCGAACGGCTGGACATCGCGCAGGTCCAGTCCGGCTCGGACACCCACACCGCCTCGCGGTACGACGGAGGGGTCCTGATGCGCGCCTGCGCGCTGAACCACCTCTCCGGCGTGACCAACTGCACTGCCTGGTACTAGAGATCGTCTTCAAGGTCGGATCCAGAGCAGCATCGAGGCGATGGTGACGGCGGCCTGGTAGGACTCTCGGGTCCTGTCGTCCGCGATGACATGGTCGGGCCGGGCGCGCGGGCGCCCCGGCCCGATCCGGGGGACGCGGATCGATTCCAGGGCCGGCTCCAGGCGGGTGCAGTCGTTGGTGTTGCCGCCGGACAGGACGAAGCCGAGCGGGCGGCCGCGTCCGTCGCAGGCCAGGTGGAGCTTGGTACTCAGTCCGCCACGGGATCGGCCGAGGGCCTGATCACCCGCTTCGTCCCGGTCGGCCGCGCCTCTTTGCCGCCCGTGGCCTGCTGGTGGGCCCGCACGATCGTGGAGTCGACCGACACCGGCCAGTCGATGTCCCCGGCCGCGTCCTTCTCGGCCTGGATCGCCCGCAGCATCCGCGAGAACGTGCCGTCCAGCGCCCACCGACGAAACCGGGTGTACAGGGTCTGCCAGGAGCCATACCGCTCCGGCACTCCTACCGGCTCGCCAGCACCCGAGCCCGAGCCGAACAGCAGGCAGCCACCGGCTGACGAGCAGCGCCTTCCCCGCACCGGAGTGCGCCGAAGAACGGTGCGCATGGCGCGCTGGGGAAGGCGGGCCGGTGTCAGCCCGGACGGCAGGTCTCACAGCGGTGGTTGTCGATCGCCGTCACCAGATCACGAGCCGCCGCCCGCACAGGAGGATCGCTGTCCCGGGTCAGCCGGTCCGCTGCCGTCCTTCCACCCAGCACGGCTCGGTGAGCGCCCCGCTGCACCTCCATCCGGGGAGGATTGCCATGTTCGAGGACTGCCTGCAACACCTCGATCACCCCGGGCCGGCAGGTCACGGCCGCGGACACTGCGGGCTCCCACAGAAAGGGAACCGCGGCGACCGTCGCATCGAAGACAGCCAGCTCAGCAAGCCACAGGCCGAGATCACTCAGGGCACCCTCGCTCGTCCTCGCATCGCCCCAGGCGACCCGCGACAGCGCGCCGGGAACGGCAGTCGCAGGTCCGTACGCATGCTGCAACTCGTGCCACTGAACGCGGCTCACGCCCTTCAGGACCGTCCCCACCCACGCGCTCCACTCCCGCAGCCCGTCCCTGGTTACAAGCGAACCAATGCCACCGCACAGTCCGCCATGAGGCGATCCCGGCCGACACACTGCAGAGGGACGCTCTCGGACCGTGCTTGAGATCTGCCGTGTCCCGTTGCTGAGGCGCTCGTTGAGTTCGCAGTGAGTGGTGTTGGGGGTGGGTGTCCGTCGGACCTGACGGATGAGCAGTGGGCGCTGGTGGAGCCGTTGCTCCCGCCGTCGCGGGTGAGTCCGAAGGGTGGTCGGCGGGAGAAGCATCCCAACCCACAGTCCCTCGACTGGGACTCGCTCCGACGAGCAGAGCGGACGACAGCCGGCTGACCACCGGTGCCGGGTCGCCCAGCGGGCGGCATTCAGCTGGAGAACGAAGCCGCCCCGTTCAGGTGGTCCGCGATACGCGCGATGGTTCCCGCGTTCTCCTCGAACAAGTGCGCCTGCATGCCCGCCTGCTGAGCGGCCTCGACGTTGACCGCGACGTCATCGACGAACAGGCAGTCCCGCGGCCGCACTCCCATCTGGGCACAGGTCACATCGAAGGCACGCAGGTCAGGCTTGCAGACGCCGATCTCGTGGGAGTAGACGATCTGGTCGACCAGTTCGTCGAAGCGGTACGCGGCCACCTCCCGCTCTAGTACAAGCGGTGCAGAAGCTGCCGTTGGCGCACCGACAGCGACACCACCGCATCAGCCGACGGCTCGTCGTTGTAGAGGCGTCCGGGGATGGCGACCCGCTGGCCCCCGACAACGACCGAGAACGGGGCAACTGGCTGGAAACGGGAAGCAGGCATGACCGCCAACGCTGCTCGGGCATCTCCAGCAAGCTCGGCCGGGAATGCCGCGATCAACAGGTCGTTGCTGACGGAGGACGGCTGCACGAGCTGATCATAGGCGGACGCCATGGCCCACGCGGGCTCTCGGCTCGTATCAACAGGGCCACCACCGGACGGCTCAGCCCAATGTCAGGCCGTCCCGCAGGCTTTCGGCTTCCTCGGTGCTCTGTGGAACGTCGAGGGTTCCGAGGTATTGGCCGAGGTCAGCAAGCGGTGCGCTGCCGCCGGGGGGGTATCGACCACGGTCATACCGACCGCATAGAACAGGTGCACGACCTCGCTGTGCTCGCACAGCCGGGCCAGCACGCCGGGCTTCACCCCCTCCGCTTCCCGGTCCTCGAAGCAGAAGGTCCACCCGTCAAGCTGTCCCGCCCTCAACAGCACACCACCGGCCGCCATCGGATACAGCGTGTCCGCCTCCGCACCCGGGAGCATCCGCGCCCGCTCCGGATCCGCACCGTAGGCGGCGAACACCTCCCCCACCGACAGACTCCGCACCAGGTTCAGACAGAACGTGGGCAACACACCGCTTTGGCAGTATGCCTGCCGCCGACATGCTCGCGTCCTCGGACGAGATCCACACGTATCTCGTCGCCCGGCTCAACGACGCCCTCCGCCGGCCGGGGATGTGGGGCGGGGAGCTCGGCATCCGGCTGATGCTGGACCATCTCCTGTTTCTTGAGCGTCGGCAGGAAGCATGGGACGACGAGCAGCGCCCCTGGAGCAGCGCGAGGCGTGGACCCCGACCGGTGTGAAGGGCGCGTTCGGGGGCTTCCTGCTGGCTGATCACGATGCGAGCGTGGCCTCTGTCTCCGCGGAGTTCGCGCACCGCCAGGGGTGGCTCAGGACCGACCGGGTGCTGAGCACGGACGAGTACGCCTCGATGCTCGCCGTGATCGACCCGTGGGCAGCCCACGACCGGGTGTGGGCCGACGTGACCTCGTTCTTCGACTCGCCGTCAGTTCTGTTCGGCGGTACCAACCCGTACTACGGGAAGACACTCGGCTACGTAACCGCGGACCTCTCCGCTCCCATGCTGTTCTTCCACCTCTGGAACGGCACCGACCCAGACGCCGCGCCCTCCTGGCCTCCGGCCCGCGAGCAACCACTGCTTCTGGCGATCCGCCGTGGTGACGCTCCGTTCGCCGCAAGCTTCACCTACACCCCGGAAGGACACCGCCGTCGACCAGCACAGTAGGAGTGATCTGCGGATCACCCCTACTCGTGGGCCAGTTACGCTGGGCGATCCCGAAATGTTGATCAGAGCCGGCCATCGACCGCCGTTGGGGAGTCTGCCGCGTCCGCCGACATGCTTGCCTCGGAACCGTACCTGTGGCATGGCTTCCTGGACGGAGCGTCGTTGGGCCCGGCCGTCCGACTCGGTACGGTCAGTGCATGCAGGAACAACTCGGTCATCAGGGTCGGACTGAAGCAAGGCCAGGACGCGATCATGCCGCCGTGCCTTCGCAGCCGGTGGCCCGCAGCGCCACGGAAGCCGTCGAAGCCGAGAGAGTGATCTTCGTCTGCGCCACGTGCGGCGTCGTACTGACCGGGGCGCTGCGTCAGCTGCCTGCCGTACGAGCTGCACCTCGCACCCGACCGTGTCCGCGCTGTTCGGGTCTGACACCAGCCCGCATCGCCACCCACAAGCGCGTGCGCGGACGCCTGCCGGTGCTGGACGTCTCGCGGTAGTTGCCGCCGAACGTCCCGCCCCGGAAGGTGGCCTTGAAGAAGTCGGCGGAGCGGAAGGCCGCCCGTTCCAGGTCGCGCGCAGGAACCGGGCCTGGATGAAGCCGGCCTGGACGGTGAACGTCCGGCCGTCGAACTCCCAAGCCTCCCGCGGCGCATTCCGCGAGAAGGGCTCGGGTGGCCTGCTCCCCGTCCCGGTCGGCGTCGGTCATGGGCGGCCCCCGGGGTCCCGGCGAATGCGGGACTGGAACCTTCAACTCAGCACCAGGGCATGGCCGTTCGGATCGTCCCGGGGCAGGCCTGGGCGGCCGGGCCGGGGCCGCGGCGGGCGCTGGAGCCGGTCGGCCGACCTCATGGGCCAGTGCGCTCAGCTCATCCGGAAGACCGGACCGCGCGGAGTGAACGGCAGTGCGGCGCCGCGCGGGACGAGGAAGGCGTGCTCGCGGCGCAGCCGCAGTACGTCGCACTCGCCGTCGGTGATCACCAGGACGGGCGCCCCGGGCGGGAAGTCCTCGGCCCGTTCCAGTAGGTCGATGCCCGGCTGGAGGACGGTGCCGCCGCGCCCGTGCACCCGCAGGCGCCCGGCGATCTCTTCGACCGGGAGGTACCCGGCGTCGTGCGGGGCGGCGTCGCAGTGCACCACCCGGGCAGCCGGGACGTCCCGGGCGGCCGCGTAGGAGGCGATCGCGCCGAGCGCCTTGCCGAGCAGTGTCCGGTCCATCGAGCCCGAGGTGTCCAGGACGACCCCGAAGGTGCAGCGCGGCACCTCCTCCTCGGGGTGGTGGCGGCCCGCCCGGGGGATGTCCGGGGTGGCGGACTGTCGGCGGGCGGGACGGGAGTAGCTGCGCACCGGTTCCGGCCTCGGCACGAACTCGTCGAACCAGCGGGCCAGTCGGGCGTCCCAGGGCAGCGGGGGGTGGGCGAGGGCGCGGATCTCCTCGACCAGCCCGGCGGGGAGCAGGCCGCGTTCGCGCCGGTGCAGTTCGAAGCCCTGCTGGAGGCCGCGCCGGTAGAAGTCGTCGAGGTCCACGTAGTCCCGGGGCGGCCCGAGCGGCTCGCCGAGGACGTCCGGGCGGTTCTTCCCGGCCAGGGTGGCGAGGCGGCGGATCCGGCGCTGGTCGCGGGCGATCCGGTCGTACACCTCCTCGGCCGACAGGCCCTTCAGCTGCGGGTCGTGCAGCAGCCCGTCGGGCATCTCGCCGACGCCCATCTCCAGCAGCCAGCCGTTGATGACGTAGTCGGCTGCGACGTTGAACAGGAACGGGTCCCGTCCGCCGCGGCGCTCGCCGTGCCGCAGGGCGGCGTGCAGGATCTCGTGGCCGAGGATGAACCGCCACTCCTCGTCGGCGTAGTGGCGCAGCGGGTTGACGTAGATCTCGGCGGCCTCGGCGTTGACGGCGGCGACGGCGATGTCGTGGGCGCGGGCGAGTTCGGCGTCGGCGACGACGGTGAGGCCCGCCGCGATGCCACCGAGCAGGGGATACGAGGAGACGAACCAGTTGAGTGCCCGGTTCCAGGGCCGCTCGGGCAGGCGTTCGCCGGTCTCGGCGTCGATCCGGCCGCCGGCCCGGTCCATCGCGGCGGACATGGTGCGGGTGAGCGCGGCCGCGAAGGCCGTCGGCCAGTCCTCGCGGGCCTGGCCGTGGCCGCGCCACTCGACGAGCAGCTGGTCGCGTTCGGCGGTGCCGGCCCTCCCCGCGGTGATGGGCGGCAGGCCGTCGCGGCGCCAGCGGGCGGCCAGTTCCTCCTCGTCGCCGCCCGGGTACTCCTGCGGGAGCTCGACCGGGGCGCGGCCGACCGGGAAGGTGGCGAGGAAGCGGTTGACCACCGCGCAGCGGGCGGCGGCCTGGTGGGCGTCGGGCTGGGTCCGGGTGCCGCGGGCGCCCGGGAGGTGGCCGAAGCCGAGGTGCAGCAGGCAGTGCGCCAGCACCCAGGCCCACTCCTCGGGTTCGGCCCGGCGACGCGGGTTGACGTGCAGGGTGCCGTTGGAGTCGGCCACCGCCCAGCCGTCCGGCGGGGCGGTGGTGCAGTCCTCGGTGCGGCAGATGTCGGCGCGCAGGGCGGCGAGGGCCGGGTTGCGGCGGAGCAGTTGGAGGCCCTCGGCGAAGGCCTCGGCGCCCGGGTCCGGCTTCTTCCCATCGGTCGGGGCGCGCTTCACCGGCGGGCCTCGACCAGGCGGGGCATGTCCCGGGCGGCCTCGATCAGGAACCAGGAGGGCAGCACCGGGTTGCCGTCCGGGCCGTCGGCGATCACCGTCTGGGCGACCTCCACCGAGATCTCGGCCAGCTGCACCAGCAGCGACTTGGCCCGGAAGGCGGTCTGCCGCTGCGCCCCGGAGGCGTGCTCCTTGCGGGCGGGCAGTTCCTTGACGAGCCGGCCGCGGAAGGCGTCGGCCAGGTAGTAGAGCAGGTCGCGGTCCTCCAGCCGGTGCGGCCAGCGGGCGTCGCCCTTGAGGATCGCCTCCAGGCCGTAGGAGTTGCGGACGATCTTCGCGTAGCCGCAGAAGGCGACCGCGTGTTGCGCGGTGAGCAGCCCGTAGGCGACGACCTTGAGGGTCGCCTCGTCCAGGGTGGGGCCGAAGGAGTGCAGCGCGTCGGAGAGCATGTGCCAGGCGCGCGGGGTGGAGAACGGCTCCTCGGTCTTGGGCGGGGCGGACCACAGGTGGTCGGGCCGGTCGGTGAGGTGGTCGACGATCCAGGGGTGGATGCCGGCGCCGGCCGCCCAGCGCAGCCAGTCCTCGGCGCTGGCCCGCAGATGGACGTGGACCATGCGGTTGACCAGCGCGGATGCCATCGGGCGGGCGAGCGCGCCGTCGGTGGCGCGGTTCCCGGCGCCGATCACGATCGAGCCGGGCGGCAGCTCGTACGAGCCGATCCTGCGGTCCAGGATCAGCGAGTAGAAGGCCTTCTGGACGTCCGGTGAGGCCGCGTTGAGTTCGTCCAGGAACAGGCAGTACGGCTCGTCGCGGGCGATCTGCTCGGGCGGGCAGAACCGGGAGCGGCCCTCCGGGGTGAGCTGCGGGACGCCGATCAGGTCCTCCGGGGCGAGCTGGGTGCCGACCAGGCTCACGCACTCCAGGCCGAGCGACTCGGCGAACGCCCTGACCAGGGAGGACTTCCCGATCCCGGGGGCGCCCCAGACGAACACCGGGCGGACGGTGGCCAGGCCGAGCAGCAGCTCGGGGATCTGGGCGGGCGAGACGCTGACTGCTCCCTGCACGGGGCTCCTTCGCGACAACGGTGCGTGACCGGCCCAGT
Organism: Kitasatospora sp. NPDC101235; assembly: GCF_044767505.1. NCBI lineage: Bacteria > Bacillati > Actinomycetota > Actinomycetes > Kitasatosporales > Streptomycetaceae > Kitasatospora > Kitasatospora sp. NPDC101235. The sequence goes on along the minus strand of NZ_JBIWNZ010000033.1, from coordinate 46,769 downwards.
GTGCGGTGCGAGTTGGCCGAGCGCACCCGGATTTTCGGCGGCCCGGGCGGGTCCAGGCTTCCGCCATGACCGACACGGGGGCATCCGGCTCGACCTCGCGGGGATCGAGGCGGCACTTGAGCGCAACGGCCACGACAGCTGTCACATCGAGTTCGCGCCGGACGGCAGGGACGGCTTCCGGTGCCGCAACCGTCCTGCTCGCCCCGTCCGCAGCCCTCGCGTCGGCTGTTGTCCAGCCCGCGCATGGAACGGAGGAGCACTTTCGTGCACAGGGATCTGGAGACCGATCACGACGTCCTGGTGACGCTCCACCGCTTCACCCTGGCGACCGCCGAACAGCTCCACCAACTGCATGGCGGCGCCGACGGGATCGAGCAGACCCAGAAGCGGCTGACTCGGCTCCAGGCCGAGGGCCTGGCTGAGTGCGTGACGCTGCCGCAGGCCGGCCGGGCGAAGGCCTGGCATCTCACCGCGGCGGGCTTCGCCGTGACGGCCACCTCCCCCGAGGCCCTGCGCCCGGGCGTCCTGGTGCCGGGCTCGGAGAAGCCGGCGGTCCGGCACGGGCGCGAGCACCTGCTCGACGTCGGCCGGATCCACGCTGCCTTCGCCACCGACGCCCATGAGCGGGTGTCGTGTCCTGGAAGCGCCCCAGCGGATCGGGCATATCGGGCGCGCTGGGACGGTGTTGGGACAAGGGGTGTCCCAACTGGTCGGCCGGCTCCGGAGGGGAGCAGGCGGCCGGGTCCCGGGGAGACAGGGGGATGGTCCGCAGGGCCCGGCCGTGAGAGCCGGCAGCGCCGGGGGGCATGGCGCTGCTGCTCTGCCCGGCGGCCTGGTGGTGCTGTGGTGGGCCGCCGTGGCGGGAATGCCAGACCCGCTGATCGGCTAGTGGCCAGGGCTTTGACCTGCAATCTTTCGGCCGCGAACATGCCATCCGGTGGCGGCCTCAGCTGCTGGCCCGCCAGATGTCGAGGACGGCTTCGTAGAGGCGGTCGGACCTTCCCACCGGGCCGGGTCATTCTCGTCGGCCGTCACATGCTCCGTGTCGTCGGCGGACCGAAGGTGATCACCGATCAGCAGCACGCCAGGCACCAGCCGACCGCTGACAGCATGGTGCCCCTGAGAAGCGACTCCTCAGGGGCACCGCGCTGTCGGCCGTTCTCGTTAACCCGGCTGTCGGCCGTACGGGCTGTTCAGGGAGGACAACCCCACCTTCCCCTACCGTCCGCCGACCGAGGTCTTGCCCCCACTCGTGCTCTGGCCCTTGTGGCTCACCTTGGGCAGGCGTGCCAGGAACGTGTCGAACTCAGCGCGCTCCGCCTCGGTGAACGGTGCCTTGAGCACCGTCGCAGACAGCGGCGCGGTACCCACCTTCTGCGACAGGACCGTCCACGCCACGGGGTTGTGCGCCACCTTGTTGACCGAGGACCAGGGAATGCTGCGGTCCAGGGCCGGGGTGTTCAGCTGAAGGGCGTCGTCAGTGAGCCTGACGACCGTCGGCCCGACGTAGCGCTGGGCGACCTTCAGTCCCATCCGCCTGCCGCCTGCGGTGATGTTCACCACCTGCACGAACCCGAAGAAGACCGCCGATATCGCGAACCAGACGCTGCCCGCAGCCACACAGGCCACCGCCGCCAGCAACCACAGACCGACGATGGCCCACCGGAGCCAGAGCCGGGCGGCCGCGTTCGCCATCACCGAGGCGACGATGTCCTCGGTGGTGGCCTCGTACTTGACCTGGATGTTCATGCTCGCGCGCTCCCCGCTTCGTAGTGGCGGCACATCATCGCTGCGATTCGCCATCCACGGCAAATGAGCGACCGATCCCCCAGGGGGGGCCGCACGGTCTTCGGCTCCGGCCGGTGGCCGGTGACGACGGGTCTGTCGGCCGCCAGATCCGCAGCTGACCCCCGTGCGATCTGCGGGGGGGGCGGACCGCGTGCTCAATCCGCCATATCGAGCGCATATCCGCGAACTCGGATACACAGCCACAAGTCCCGGGTCAGCGGCGTTGATGCCGGCTGTTGTGCCGCGTCAGGTTCGGCCTCGGGCTGTCCGTGTCGGTTCGCCGCAGGTCTGGTCAGGTCTTTGCCGAGTCATTGCTGGTTGGCGAGGTGACGGGATAGCTTCACCCCTGTACCACCCGTCCTGTACCTGCCCGGCCGGCACTCTGTCTTCGGCCGGGTCCTGCACTCGGATGATGTGGAGACCACATGGCTCGACTACGTTCCATACTCCGGCTCGGCCTGGCCGTACCGATCGTGCTGTCGCTGACCACCTCGCTCGGAACCCTCCCCACGCCGGCCTCGGCAACGCCACGAGCAGAGCCCGCCGCACAGGCCGAGGACGCACACCCCCTGGCGTACGTCGTCAACACCAAGACCGACCGTCACACGATCGCAGAGGTCAAGCAGGCCATCGCCGCAGCCGGCGGCACCATCGTCGTCACGTACGACGGGATCGGCGTCATCGTCGTCCACTCGGCGAACCCCGACTTCGGCAAGCGGCTGCGCGCGGTGCGCGGAGTGCAGTCGGCAGGTGCCACGCGGACCGCGCCGCTGAACACGGCGGGGACGAACGACAAGGGTGCGGTGCGGTACCTCTCCGAGGCCGAGGCCGCGAGGATCGCGAGAGCCTCCGGCGACGGCACCGAACCCCTCGAAGCCGAGCAGTGGGACCTGCGGGCGATCGGCGCGGACAAGGCTGCGACGATCAACCCGGGCAGCAGAAACGTCACGGTCGCCGTGATAGACACCGGTGTCGACGACACCCACCCGGACCTCGCCCCGAACTTCTCCCCCTCGCAGTCCGCGAACTGCGCCAGCGGCAAGGCCGACACCACATACGGTTCCTGGCGGCCAGTGGACCCGGACTACTTCCACGGCACGCACGTGGCAGGCACGATAGCCGCGGCCCGCAACGGCATCGGCGTCGCGGGCGTGGCACCCGGTGTGCGGGTCTCCGGCATCACGGTCTCCCAGCCCACCCCGCGCCAGCTGATCTACGCCGAGAGCGTCGTGTGCGCCTTCGTGTTCGCCGCCGACCACGGCGTGCAGATCACCAACAACAGCTACTACGTGGACCCGTGGCAGTACAACTGCCTGGACGACCCCGACCAGAAGGCCATCGTCGACGCGGTCAACCGCGCCCAGCTCTACGCGCAGCGCAAGGGCACCCTCAATGTCGCCGGGGCCGGCAACGCCAACCACGACCTGGCCTCCAACGCCTTCACCGACGGTGGCAGCCCCAACGACTCCACCCCGGCGAGCCGGACGGTCGACCCGCACAGGTGCTGGGACCTGCCCGCACAACTGCCGGGCGTCGTCGCGGTCAGCGCGACCGACGCCAGGAACACGAAGTCGTACTACTCCAACTACGGCCTCGGCGTGATCGACGTCGCAGCGCCGGGCGGCGACCAGTACGTGGCCTCGGACACGCCGTCCGGGTCGGGCGGCATCCTGTCGACGATGCCGAACAACCAGTACGGCTACGAGCAGGGCACGTCCATGGCCACTCCCCACGCCGCCGGTGTGGCCGCGCTGCTGAAGTCCGCCCACCCGGACGCGACCCCAGAACAGTTGCAGGCACTGCTCAAGGCCCAGGCGGACAACCCGGGGTGCCCGGCCGACCCGTACGACTGGAACGGCGACGGCGTCGTGGACGCCACCTGTGCGGGTGGCAAGCGCGTCAACGGCTTCTACGGCTTCGGCATCGTCAACGCACTACGCGCCGTCGAGTAGCCGGCACCGGGACAACGGAACGGCCCGGACTGCCCGCACGCGATGTGCGGGCAGTCCGGGCCTGTCCTTCGTGGGGCTGGAGCAGTTGCGCCACCGTTTGCCGGTTCGCCGGTTGATGCCGACGACCCTGCAAGCCGCCCGACTGCTCATCCCCTGCTCCATGAGCCGGAGATCACCGACCACCCCGGCGACGAGAGGATCTGCGACGTATCCGCCGGGCCGGTGGCCCGGCGGCGGTCTGGCGGTCCTTGGATAGGCTGCCGGGATGGTCCCCGACGCTCCCCGGCTGCTGCGCGCCGACGCCGCCCGAAACGCGGAAAAGATCATCCGGGCTGCCCGGGAGGTCTTCACCGAACAGGGCCCCGACGCCCCCCTCGACGACGTGGCGCGCCGGGCCGGTCTCGGGGCTGCCACGCTCTTCCGCCGCTTCCCCGACAAGGCCGCGCTCCTGCGGGCCGTGCTGGACCAGCGCTTCGGTGAACACGTCCGGCCTGTCATCCAGGCCGCCGCCCACGACCCCGACCCCGCGTCCGGGCTGGCCCGCGTGCTGGCGGCGGCCCTGGAATCGGTGGCCGGCGACTACAACGTCCTGGCCGCCGCCCGCGCCGCCGGCGTCCTGACCCCGGCGACCGGCGAGGAGTTCTTCGCCGCCCTCGACGACCTCCTGGCGCGCGGTCAGGGCGCGGGCGTGATCCGCGCCGACCTCGTGCCCGACGACCTGCACCGCATCGTCGTCATGCTGGTCTCGGTGCTGTGGACGATGGACCCCCGCGAGGACGGCTGGCGCCGGTACCTGGCCCTGGTCCTCGACGGCCTCTCCCCCGCCGGGGCCCGTCCCCTGCCCTGTCCCGCCCCCGTGCTGCGCGCCCGCACACCCTGACGTTCAGGCGGCCTGACGGTCAGGCGGGTGTCGGCGGCCCTGCGGGGGCGCCGACACCACCACCGGCAGCTAGCGCGCCGGGTGCAACCGGAGCGCCGAGACCGGGCACCTGGCGGCCGCCTCGCGGGCCTGTTCCGCCGCCCGCCCGACGGGCTCGGCGGCGAGCACGACGACCTGCCCGGCCTCGTCCTGGTCGAACACCGACGGCGCGGTCACCGCGCACTGCCCCGACGACACGCACCGCGAGGTGTCCGCCGTCACCCGCACGGCGGGCTGCTCTCGCCGCTGCTCCCCGTTCACCACAGGACCGGCACCTCGCCGATGCCGCCCGCCAGCCGTTCGGAATGGTCGCGCAGGCTGCGCGCGTCCACCGCGAGCCGCAGGCCGGGGAAGCGCCGGAACAGCGCGGTCAGCGCGATCCGCATCTCGGTGCGTGCCAGCGCGTTGCCGATGCAGTAGTGGCCGCCGTGCCCGAAGGCGAGGTGCGCGTTGGGGGAACGCGACGGGTCGAAGGTGTCCGGCTCCTCGAACGCCCGCCCGTCCCGGTTCGCCGCGTTGATCGCCACCAGCACCGCCTCCCCCTGCGCGATCGCCGTCCCCGCGACGGTGACGTCCTCGCGGGCGTAGCGGGTCAGGCCCAGGGCGCCGGGCGCGGCCATCCGCAGGACCTCCTCCACCGTGGCGTGGGCCGACGCCTCGGGGTCGGCGGTGAAGCGGTCGCGCCGGCCGGTGTCGCTCAGCAGGAACAGGACCCCCAGGTCGATCCGGGTCGACGTCGTCTCGTGGCCCGCGAACAGCAGCCCCACCGCCAGGCGGGTCATCTCCTCCTCGGTGAACGAGGGGTCCTGCGCCTGCACGGCCAGGATGTCACTGATCACGTCCTGCCCCGGCTGCTTGCGCTTCTCCTCGGCGATGGCGGCCACGTACGCCTCGAACTCGGCCATGGCCGCGGCACCGTCGGCACCGCCGTACAGCGCGGCGATCCGCTCCGACCAGCCACGCAACAGATCCCGGTCCGCCACCGGCACGCCCAGCAACTCGCAGATCACCATCACCGGCAGCGGGAACGACAGGTGGTCGTGCAGGTTGACGGCGCGTTGCGGATCCCGAGAACGCTCCTCGTCCATCGCGTCCAGACAGGATTCGGCGAGTTCCGCGATCCTCTCGCCCATCCGGCGCATCCGCGGCGCGCTGAACGCGGGCGCCAGCATCCGGCGCATCCGCGTGTGCTCGCGGTCCTCGTCCTCAGGCGTGACGGCGGGGCGTGTGTGCAGCGCCGAGGCCGAGATCCTCGGGGCGTCCTCGATGTCGGGGCGCAATCGGGAGAACCGGGGGTCGCTCAGGATCTCCCGGGCTTCCTCGTAACGGGTCACCAGCCAGGCCGGGTCGCCGGCGGGTGTCGTCACCCGCGTGATCGGGCCTTCCTCGCGCAGGCGCGCGAGCAGCGGCGCCAAGTCGAGGGCGTTGGGGCGCTCGAAGGGTAACTGCGGTGCGGGTGCGGTCATGGTCTCTCCTCACCGGCCGAAGGGCCACAAGAGCAGCGAACACTTGGCGGAACCGCTCTCCCCTGCAGGTCCGGGCCAGGACGGGCGAAGTGGCGTTCCGGCCAACAAGTGAGAGTCAGCTCTCTCTTAATGGGAGAGTAACACTGTCGGCACGCACAGTCAGCCTCCCGGAAGCTGCCGGGCTCCGCCCGGCCGAACTCCGCCCGCGTCAGTGCCCCTTTCCGGTCCGGCGCCCCGGGGAGATCGACGGCGCCCGCTCCTGCCGGCGGGCGAGCGTCGCCGTGACCGCGGTGCGGGCGGCTTCGCGGGGGTCGGCGTCGGTGCACAGCCAGGCGAGGTGGCCGTCGGGGCGCACGAGGGCGGCGGTGACCCCGGACCAGGCGGGGCGGTGGCCGGCGGGGCGACGGCCGGCCGCAGGGGCGGCGTGGACGTCGAGGCCGGGCGTCACGTCGTGGGCCAGCGGCGCGAGCGGCGACGGGGCGTCGGGGGCGGTGGTCAGGTCGAGCAGGACGTAGCGTCCGCGGCGCAGCAGGGGCAGCAGCGTGCCGCCGCCGTGGACGGCGAGGTCGGGGGCGCGGGTCCCGGTGAGCGGGTGGGCGCCGGACGGTTCGGCGGGCGGGTAGTTGACGGCGAGTCCGGCGGCGCGCAGGGCCAGGGCCTCGGAGAACTCCGGCACCCCGCCGATGAGTTCGCCCAGCAGTTCTCGCAGGGCGAGGTTCTCCGGGGTGTAGCTGGTCATCAGGCCGCTCTGCGCACTGGTGCTGCGCAGCAGTTCGGCGCCGACCGGGTGGCGTTCGGTGTGGTAGCTGTCGAGCAGGCCGTCGGGGGCGGTGCCGGCGAGGGTCTGGGCGAGCTTCCAGCCGAGGTTGCCGGCGTCCTGCAGGCCGACGTTGAGGCCGGGGCCGCCGGCGGGGAAGTGGGTGTGCGCGGCGTCGCCGGCGAGCAGGACGCGGCCGTGGCGGTAGCGCTCGGCCTGGCGGGTGGCGTTGCCGAAGACGGAGATCCAGCGCGGGTCGCGCATGCCGAGGTCGGTGCCGGCGATCCGGCGCACCCGGGTGCGGAGTTCCTCGATGGTGGGGGCCTCGGGCGGTTCCTGGACGCTGTGCGCGTCGTTGCCCACCACCCGGTGGAGGCCGCCGGGCAGGGGGAAGACCATGACGGTGCCGTGCTCGTTGGAGCTGGAGTGCGCGGCGGGCGGTGCGTCGAGCGTGACGTCGGCCATCCAGGCCCATCGGGTGGCGGCCGTGCCGGGGAAGCCGATGCCTGCGGCGGTGCGTACAGTGCTGCGGCTGCCGTCGCAGCCGACCAGGTAGGCCGCGCGCAGTTGCCGGTGCCCGGCGGGGGTGTCGACCTCGACGGTCACCGCGCCGTCGTACTGGGTCAGACCGGTCACCCGGTGCTCGCGCAGCAGGCGGACGCCGACGGCCTCGGCGTGGGCGGCGATGAGCTCCTCGGTGCGGACCTGCGGCAGGACGAGGGTGAACGGGTAGGGCGTGTCCAGCCGGGAGAAGTCCATCCGGGTGGTGAGCGCGGCGAAGTGTCCGCTGGGCACCCGCAGTCCTTCGGCGAGGAAGGGCTCCACCAGCCCCCGGGCGGCGAGCAGTTCGAGGGTGCGCGGGTGGACGGTGAGGGCGCGGGAGTGCGGGTCGGGCTCGGCCCGGGTCTCCAGCACAATCACGTCGACGCCGTGGACCCGCAGCTCGCAGGCGAGCCAGAGCCCGACCGGCCCTCCTCCGGCGATGACGACCTCGTGCGCGGTGTCCGGTGTGGTGGCGTGTGCGGCAGTGGCGTGTGTGGTGGTGCGTGCGGTGGTGGTGCGTGCGGTGGTGTGCGTTCCTTCGGGCATGACAAAGCTCCCCTTCTTGGTCAATGACCAATAGCGACAACTCCAGTAGACTAGGTCAGTGACCAAGAAGCAAACCCCGGCCGCCCCACGGACCCGGCTCGACCCAGCCGCCGTCGTACGCGCAGCGCTCGAACTGCTCGACGAGAAAGGCGCCGACGCCGTCTCCCTGCGCGGCACGGCCGAACGCCTCGGCGTACGGATGAACACCGTGCTGTGGCACGCCAAGACCAAGGCCCGGCTGCTGGAGCTGATGGCCGAGGCGATCGTCGCCGAGGTCCCGCTCACCGACCTGCCCGCGGCCCCGGACGAGCGCGTACGCGAACTGGCCCGCCGATACCGCCACAGCCTGCTCGCCCACCGCGACGGCGCGGCCGTCGTCGCGGGCACCTACGCCGCCGAGCCCGCGACCCTCGCCTTCGCCGAGCACGTCGTGGCGGCCCTGCTCGACGCCGGACTCGACGAACGCCGCTCCGCCTGGACGTTCTGGAGCATCCAGTACCTGACGCTCGGCCTGACGCAGGAGGAGCAGGCCCTCACCACCTCCGGCGAGGAACACACCCTCGGCCCCGCTCTCGCCGCCGGAAGCTACCCCGCCCTCGACCGGGTGGTGCCACACCTGGAGGACACGGCGTTCGACGAACGCTTCGAGTTCGGCCTCGACCAGCTGCTGCGCCCCCTCGGGCCGACCGGCGAGGCATGACGGGGAGACGGAACAGATCGGGAGGCGGAGTGAACGGGGCGCGACGGCCTGACGGGGCGCAGCGACCGAAGCGACCGAAGCAACCGACTGGTCCGGGGCCTGCGGGGCGGGCTGCTCCGCAAACGGGACGGCGGCTGGCTGTCCGGCCGGGGCGGGCACGCACCAGCCGCCCATGTGCATCGGACTCCCACCCGAGCAGCACGGCGCCAGCCGCACACACCGCTCCGGCGCCCCGGCGACCACCTTCACCACGGCCTGGTCCTGTTGCCCGCCGCCGAACGCCACCGGCACCGCAGACGCGGGGACAGGCAGAGCAGCCGGCGCCAGGACAGGCTGCTGGGCAACGGCAGCCGCCACGGGCACGGCGGTGACCGTCGGAGCCGGGGCGAACTCCACAACGGCGGCCGCCCGTACGGACGCGGTGTGCTGTTCTGGGGCGGCGCCGGCTCGGTCGGCACCTCGACCGTGGTGGGGACGAGGCCGGCGGCCTGTGCCCGGCGCAGCCACGCGCTCGGCCCGGCTCCTGCCGTGCCAGGAAGGCGATGCAGGCCTCGCGCTTCGGCAGTCGGGCCGGCCGATGACGGTCGACCCGGCCTTTCGACTACTCCTCTGGAGGGATTCCGTCCAGCCGCGGACGCCAAGGATCGGAGCCTGGCTGAGTCCTCTGTCAGGGAAAGATCGTGGACATCCGGGTCGAGTGGATACGCCCGAAGACACGCGCCTCGTCTTCCTGACCGCCGATCCGAGCCCATGTGTTGCCGTGCTGTAGCTCCGCGGCCCTACCACCGGTCACAGCCCGGCTCGCGGGCGGCCGGCTGGGACCGGGGCTCATGAGGTCGCTCGGGGCCCGTCCACGGTGACGGCGCCGCCGAGCCGCCGCCACTCGCTCGGGGACACCCCGCAGGCCGCCTGGAAACGGCGGCTGAAGTGACTGGGGCTGCTGAACCCACACCGGGCGGAGACCGCGGCGATGGTCAGGCGGTCGTACCGTCGGGAGGCCAGCATGCGCCGGGCCTTGCCGAGCCGCTCCTCGATCAGCCACTGCTCCAGGCTGATCCCCGCCCCGCTGAGCAGCGTGTAGAGCCGGCGGACCGAGACGGCGTGCTCCGCCGCGATCCGTTCCGGCGTCAGGTCACGGTCCGCGAGGTGGGACCGTGCGTAGGCCATGACCCGCGTGAGCAGGGTGTCGTCCATCGTCGACCTGACCTCGGTGCTCTCTTCGGCGTGCGCGGCCGAGAGAAGCAGTGCGCGGACGAGTTCCGTCGTGGCGGACCCCAGGGCCTGCGCGCCCGGATCGGCCTCCAGCCGGCCGGGATCGCGCCACAGGCCCCGCAGGTGTTCCAGCACCAGGCCGTGGAGCGGACTGGCGCGCAGCTGCAGGGAGGCGCGCACCACGTCCTCGACCGGCACGCCGAGGTGGTGCATGTCGAACATGATCGCCTGGGACGCGCCGTCGCCGGACCAGCCGTACGAGCGGGGCGCCAGCTCGTGGAAGACGCAGATGTCGTCGGATCCCAGGAGGAGCTGCCGGCCCGAGACCTCGGCCCGGTGGACGCCCCGGGGCTGGAGCGAGACCGAGACGATGGGGCTGCTCCGGTGGTGGCGTACGTGCTGGGCCGTCCGCCGCACCTCGAAGCCCGAGTTCCGGGTGGCGAAGAGGTCCAGGCCGCCGACGCGCCACATCTCCATGCGCGCGTGGATGCCTGTCTCCGGCTCCTCGTGGGCGACGTCGTTGGGCACCCGCGAATCCGTCAACGCGTGATGGAAGGCATCCACGCGCTCACGAGGCGGCACGGTGTTGAGATCGAGCAGCAGCACACACAACTCCCCAGAAGGACTGAATTCGGCCAGTCTGCCCCACTGGCGAGCGCTGTCGGCGGCGGAGGATGTCCGGGTGGGAATGCCGCGCTCCGCCACGAGTCCCGGCAGGAAGTGCCTCAGGGACCGGTCGGGAAACCACCCGCCGGGATACCGGCGACGAAGGCGTGCCACGCCTCGGGGGTGAAGGCGAGGGCCGGGCCGTGAGGATCCCCTTCTCTCGTCCGCGCGATCCTCACCCTCCTGTCGGCCGCCGTGAACTTCCGTATGAGCTGGGCGAATTGACACACACCACCACCCCGCCCCGTCGCCTGGACCCAGCCCGAGAACGGGTGGTGGCACCCGGATGAGCCGGCTGCGTCTGCGCCACCGACCGGCAGCACGCCGACCGGGATCCGACGCTCCGGCACCCACGTGCCGGCGGCGAGGGTGTGGCGGCCGGACAGGCCGTCCTGCCGGACGGCATCGAGCCATTGCGAAGACGCCCGCCGCACAAGAGTGCACGGATGGTCAGCTTCCCGTGCACACACGGCAAACCCGGGAACCATGGCCGACCGACGCTTCCGTCGAGCAGAGCTGCCACGGAGGGACTCTCATGCCGATCGACCGCAGACAAGTGATCCGTGGTCGGCACGTGGCCGTCGCCACGCTGATCGGGAGCGTGCTGGTGCCGGCCGGTGCGCAAAGCCCCGCACAAGCCGCCGAGACGGAATGGGGCAGCTTCTACGGCAGTTCTGGGAAACCCGCCAGGGGCCGCTGATGGGTCGTGGAGAGTCCTGCTGAGCGCCTGGTCCCGGACGAGTTGTGGGAGTTGTTTCGGCGGGTGCTGCCGCCGCGGTCGTTCAGCGCCCTCAGGGTGGCGGCCGGCGACGGGCCGGTGGCTGTGAAGTGCTCGCTGCGATCGTCTTCGTGGCGGCCTCGGACCGCGTTCGAGATCTGTCGTGGAGCCGACAGATCCGACCGGACGACTACGGGCAGCGGACAACGGGCGGCGAGCGGCGGGACGCATCGGCGGCCACCGAGGACGGTGGATCCTGCCGTGGTCCTGCTGCCTGTGGCCGGCCATGCCGCAGTCGTCCCGCCCGTACTTGTCCGTCCGGCTCTCCGCCGCGCGCTCGTCCGAAGCCCTGCCGATGTCCCACTCGCCCCGGCCGGCGCACTCCGCACAGGACGTAGCGGCAGTCCTCACACGGGAACGTCTCCACGCCCAGGCCGCCCTTGCGGCCCTGTCCATCAGGCGATGACAGAAGTGGTCAAGTACCTACAAACCGCCCTCTCAGGTCCGGGAACAGTGCCGGCCGAGCGGGGTCAGCCGGTGCAGGTCGCGGCGCCTACCAGCTTCTCGAAGGCCTTCCGGGTGGGCAGCGGGGTCGAGAGGCCACTGCCGTTCATCGAGACGGAGAGCTGACGGCGCAGGTCGGGGCTGGTGTACAGGAAGGTGCTGAAGCCCGGGATGCCGCCCGTGTGGCCCCAGAGCTCACCGCAGTCGGTGGTGGTCCGCTCCAGGCCCAGGCCGTACCCGCCCTGGCTCTGCGGGGTGACCGTCATCATCTCGGCGAGCTGCGGCCGGGGCAGCAGCCGTCCGCCGAGCAGGGCGGTGATGAAGGTGTTGAGGTCGGCGGTGGTGGAGATCCCGGCGCCGGACGCGCCCGCCATGCTCGGGTCCAGGTCGGTGACGTCCACGCGGCCGGTGGGCAGGTCGAAGTAGCCGTGCGCGTGCGGGCCGGGGACGGCCGTCTCGTGGTCGGGCATGGAAGTGCCGGTCAGGCCCAGCGGGCGGATGATGCGACGCTCCACCTCCCGCTGCCAGGTGCTGCCGGTGGTCCGCTCGATGATCTGTCCGGCCAGGATGTAGTCGGTGTTGGAGTAGTGGTAGCCCTGGCCGGGCGGGAAGTACGCCGGGTGGTTGTTGGCCAGGGCGATGAGCTGCTGCGGTGTCCAGCGGGTGTAGCGGCCGGACTCCAGCCATCGTTCGAGGGAACCGGGCGCCGTGGGGTCGAAGGCGTGGTCCTCGGTGTAGTCGAACAGCCCGCTGGTGTGGTTCAGCAGCTGGCGCAGGGTGATGTTCGCGCCGTTCGGCACCGCGCCCGGCAGCAGCCGCTCCACCGGGTCGTCCAGGCCCAGCCGCCCCTCGGCGACCAGCTGGAGGACGACGGTGGAGACGAAGGTCTTGGTCACGCTGCCGATCCGGAACCGGCCGGTCGCCGAGGCGGGGGCGCCGGTCGCGTAGTCGGCGGTACCGGCGGCGCCCTTCCACCGGGTGCGGCCGTACTCGCCGACCCGGGCGAGTGAGGCCGAGGCGCCGCCGGAGTCGACGATGGCCTGCACCGCGGCGTCCAAGGCCCTGGGGTCGACGCCCTTGCGCGGCCCCCGGCCGGCGGCGCCCTGCGCCGGGTCCTGGGCAGCGGTCACCGTCACCACTCCGACCGGTCCCGCTGTGCCGAGGGCACCGGCCGCCGGGGCCGTCACCCCCACCAGGCCCGCGCCCGCCAGCGCGAGCGCCACCAGGCGCGCGGCCGGGCGGCCGCGCCGGCGCCCCGTGCGCCCGCGACCGCCCGGACCCGTTCCGCCCCTGTGTTCCGCCATGCCCGTCCACCTTCCCGTGTCCATGCCGAAGGGCGAATGCAACACCCCTGCGAATTACGACAACTGACACATTGACAGATTACGGGTGCCCGGGTCGTCAGCCCACGGTCCAGACCGGCTCCGACCCTGGACCTACCTTCGAACGATGGGCCGCTCCCCCTCAGGGATGGGCCACCCCCTAGGGTCGGTCAGGGGCGCCCCCGCCCGCAGGGGCCGTCAGCCGACCGGGGCCTTGACCCGCAGCCAATCTGCCCTCGAGGGGTTCGGCGACTCGCCGACACAACGGGCGACCACTTGCCGTGACCACTGGTAGCGGGGTGAACTCCGAAGATGACCTCAGAGGACTCGCGCGGGAGGTAGGCCCACTGGCAGCCGGTCCTGCCCTGACAGAGGATCGAGTTCACGATCTCCCGCATTGCGTGGACGCCCTGATGGCCGCTCACTGACCGGTGCCGGTCCTTCCACGCTGTGATGACCGGCTCGATCAACGACCACTGCTCGTCCGATAAGTCGCTTGGGTGCGGCTTGCGTTCGCTCACCTGACCACCCCAGCAGACCGGCAACTGCAGGCGAGTGGACTCGGCCCAGGCCCACACCATCAGGCGATGACAGAAGTGGTCAAGTACCTACAAACCATCCTCTTACACCGTCTCCACAGGCTGCAACCGCCAGCCCGGCGGCCAGGATGTTCTTCGCCGCGTTCACGTCCCGGTCGTGGGTCGTTCCGCAGTCACACGTCCATCCGCGGACGTTGAGTGGCATCCTGCTTCGCAGGGTGCCACAGGTGGAGCACAGCTTGGACGAGGGGAACCAGCGGTTTACGACCACCAGATCCCTGCCGTACCACTCGCACCCGGCGGTCGCCGCCCAGGCGGCGGCCAACTTCCGGGCCCTCGACGCCGTTCCGGCCGCGGTGGTGGGCGACGCGGAACACGGATACCTGCCGGGAGCCCCGTACGACCGGGGGATTCTCACCTGCGCGGTACGGGAGGTCCCCCCGGCCGTGATCGGCCAGATCCGCCCACAGGGCGTACTGGTACTCCCCTTCGCGCCGCTCTTCGGGGGCGGAGCGGTCGCCCGCCTGGCCGTTTCCGGCGCCGCCGCCACGGGCCCGTTCACCGGCTCCTCGGCGTTCATGCGCATGCGGCAGCAGCGCTACCCGGCCCCGCCCGTCGACGACTACCTGCCCGGCGACTGGCCCGGGAACGCCGTACAGGAGTACACGACTCTCAGCCCGCTCAAGGTCGTTGACGACTGGCTGGCGTCCTTCGTCGTGGGCCTGGCCGTACCCGACGTGTACTACCGGCGCAGCGACGGCGACGACATGACCACCCTGTGGCTGTTCGACACGGACGTCACGTCCTGGGCGACGGTGGACTTCGTGGACGGCGCGAGCCGGTACGAGGTTCGTCAGTCGGGCCCTCGCCGGGTGTGGTCGGAGGTCGAGGAGGCCCACCGGTGGTGGGTGAAGGAAGGCCGTCCGGGGTTCGAGCGGTTCGGGCTGACCGTCGACAGGGGCGAGCACCGGGCGTGGCTGGACAACCCGGCCAACCTGCTGCCGCCCGTACGGGGGTGAGGCTGAACTCCACCACGCCGTCCTGTATGCCCGCCGCGACGACATGGACGGCCAGGAGCAGGCCGAGGGTGCCGGCACCTGACGGCCTTCCGTGCGTGTCAGAGCCGGGTGGCAGGATCGGCGCATGTCTGACACCTACGCATGGACGCCGTACGACCCCGAGAAGCACGCCGACCTGCCAGGCCTGCCTGGCTTGCCGGTGCCGTACGGGCTCTACGCGGCCCTGTGCGAGCAGGTGGGCGGGGAACACGCCGCACGCGTCGCCGAACTGCTGCGGCCCTCGCTGGAACTGCGTCCGGACGTCCCCGATGACGCGCCCGGCTGGACGCCGGCCGGCCGGACAGGCGGACCCGCCGCACTGCCCGAGGACGTCGACTGGCCCAAGGGCCATCGCTACCCGATGGAGCTGCTCGCCCAACTCGACTGCGCCCGGCTGGCGGAGGCCTTCCGGGCGGGGAGGAGCGGCACTCCCTGGCCGCTGCCGGCCGACGGGCTGCTGCTGTTCTTCCACGACCTGTTCCCCGCCGATCCCGACGGGGACTGCTGCGTCGTCCTGCACGTCCCGTCCGGCACACCGGAGCGTCCCGCCCCGCCGGACCCGGACGGCCTGGAGCCACTGCCCGCCCGGCCGGTCCGGGCACGCTGGGCCCTGTCGGCGCCCTCGTACCTGGATGACGAGCTCAGGGAGGTCTTCGCAGGCGACTACCTGGACGCCATGGGCGTCTCGGACACCTGCCACGAGCACCTGGGCAGCACCGACATCCGGCTCCTCGGATGGTGCGACAGCCACAACACCACCCGGCCCGACGGACACCGGCCGCTGCTGCAGGTCGAGGGCTCGGCGGCGGACGCGAGCTGGGGCGAACTCGTCAACGTCTCGGTCTGGATCACCGACGAGGACCTCGCCGCCGGCCGCTTCGACCGGGTGCGCTACGGGATGGAGGTCGCCTGAGCGGTGCCCCGTTGTCCCTGCCCGGCGCGGCCGAAAGGCCCGCCTCTCCGGCACCCGCGACCCGCGAGGCGGCGATCATCCGATGACCATCCGCGTTCTGCTCGCCGACGACCAGCGCATGGTCCGCACCGGCTTCCGCTACATCCTCGACGCCGAACCCGACATCGAGGTCGTCGCCGAGGCCGGCGACGGCATCGAGGCGGCGCGCCTCGCCGAACACCACCGCCCCGACGTCTGCCTCCTGGACATCCGGATGCCCGGCATCACCGGTCTCGACGTCACCCGCCGCCTCGCCGGCCCCGGCGTCACCGACCCGCTGCGCGTCATCGTCGTCACCACCTTCGACCTCGACGAGTACGTGCACGAGGCCCTGCACGGCGGTGCGACCGGCTTCCTGCTCAAGGACACCGGCCCGGCCATGCTCATCGAGGCCGTCCGCGCCGCCGCCCGCGGCGAGGCCATGGTCTCCCCCCAGTCACGGTCCGTCTGCTGCGGCACTTCACCTCCCACCGGGCCCGCCCACCGCTCCCGGGTGCCGGCCGGCACCCGCTGTCGGACCGCGAACCGGCCCGCGCTGCCGCCGACGGCCTCACCAACGCCGAGATCGCCGATCGCCCGTACGTCTCCCTCGGCACGGTCAAGAAGCACCTCGCCGCCGCGCAGCTGAAGCCCGACGTCCGCAACCGGGTCGAACTCGCCGCCTGGGCCCATCGCCACGGCCACATGGACGAGCCGAGCCCGAGTAGCCGCGAGGCCGCCGTGTCGGGTCGAGCGTGTCCGTGGAGCCCTGACCGATCGGTCGCGGCCGACGACAGGGTTCTGCTTCGGCACGCCGGCCGGCGTCCGCGGCTTCGCGGACGCCGACGCGCTGCGGCTGGACGACGGACGCTCGGTGTTCCACCAACCCGACGGTGAGAACCCCTTCCGGGCGCGGGCCCGCAGTTCCCCACCCAGGAGCCCGGCGACCGGCCGCATCTGCCCCATGCGCCGCACGTGCCCCGGTAGCACCCGGCGGCCTGCGGCCCGGGCACGAAATCGGCCTCGCGCCCGGGCCGCAGGCCGAGTAGATCAGCGATCGGGCTGCGGGGCCGTCCTGGCATCTGGTACTGATATGTGAAGGCTAATGCTCAATCAGTTCACTTATCTGCACGTTGAGTTCACGAGGCAGGAGCTGCACATCATGAGCATGCGCACGTCCCGCACAGCCGCCCTGGCCACCGTCGTGGCCATGGCCGCCACCCTCGCCGCAGGCGTGGCGCCGTCGGCGGTTGCCGACACCGCCGCGGGCCCCACGCCCGTACTGCTACCGACCCCGGACGGCACCTACCAGAGCGAGCCGACCGGGGTGAACGCCGACGGCGTCGTCGTCGGGGACGTGACCCTGGGCGACCCGTCCACCGGGCAGCCCCTCACCCACCACGCCGTCCGCTGGGGCGCGGACCTCACGCACGCCCTGCTCGACCCACTGCCTGGTGACAGCGAGGACCGGGCGATCGGCATCGACAGCGCCGGTACGGCCGTGGGCACGTCGTGGGCGCCGGGCAGCGGCGCCCCCGTGCACGCGGTGCGCTGGGCGCCCGACGGCACCGCCGCCGCCCTCGCCCCGCTGCCCGGCGACCAGAACGCCACCCCCACCGCCGTCGGCCGCACCGGCACCGTGGTCGGGTACACGGGCAGCGCCCAGGGCCCGGACCATGCGGTGTCCTGGGCCCCGGACGGCACCGCCACTGCCCTCGCCCCGCTGCCCGGCGACACCGGCAGCAGGGCCCTCGGGGTCAACAGCTCCGGCACCGCCGTCGGCTACTCCTACCACCCCGGCGCCAACGGCACCACCGAGTCCCGCGCCGTGACCTGGGGCCCGGACGGCGGCGCCGTCGCCCTCGCCGGCACGACGCCCTACCCGTCGACCCGAGCCGAACTGATCAGCGACAACGGCGCCGTGTTCGGAACCGCCGGAGACGCCGGCACCGGAGCGGTGTACACCTCTCTCACCTGGAACACCGACGGCTCCGTCTCGGACTTCGCGGGCAAGGAGCCGAAGGCCGTGAACAGCACGGGTACCGCGGTCGGCCGGTGGAGTCTGTACATGGCGCCGCAGGGAGTCGCCGTCAGGTGGCGTCCGAACGGCTCGGGAGAAGCCCTCTCCCCGGTGGCCGGGCCGCCCGCTCCCAACAGCATCGCCACCGCGATCAACGACGGCGGCACCGTCGTCGGCTACTTCTGGGGGCAGCCGGACGCCGACGAGTACCGGTACGCGACGCGCTGGAACCCTGACGGGACGAACACCCGGCTGCCGCGGCCGCAGAACGTCGCGAACACCGCCGCGCTGTTCATCGGCAACAACGGCCTCGTCGCGGGCGTCGCGATCGGCCGGGACCAGGCCGGAGGGCCCCGGCACACGGCCATGGTCTGGAAGCCGTAGCCGCAGCGCCCGGGCCCGTGTGATCGACCGGCTCAGTTCTCACTGACGGCCACAGGCATCGGGGTGGGGCTGCGCGTTCGACCTGCGCAGCCCCATCCCTGTGCGTTACTTGCCTCCCCTACGGATCTCACCCATCAGCGGCTTCGGCGGATGCGAACGCAGGTAGTCCTCAAACGCCGCCGGAATCTCGACATACTTCTGCATCTCCGGGGAGAACGGGAGGTTCTCCTGCGTCACCACCCCTCCCGAGTCCCGGGCGAAGACCGCTGCGGTCACCCCGCCGCCTGCGACCAGAACCCCGCCCAACGCCAACAGGACTGCCCCTGCCCGTCCCATGGCCACCCTGGACCCCCTTCACTGCCTGCTGCCGAACCGGCCTGCTCTCGGCGTACCGCGTCGCGACCACCGAGCCACGGAGGGTCCGAACGCTCAACGCCACCTCTCAAGAATGCAGGCGAGACACGCACCGTGTCAGGGCTACTCGGGCAGCAGGGCACCCCCACCGACTGCCTTCCGTTCACCGGTGATCACCCCAGGCGTCCTTGGCCGTCGCGCCGCGTCCGTCACACCTGGAACCGCACCGGCAGACTCGTCAACCCCCTCAGCATGGTGCTCGGCCGCCACACGAGGTCTGCCGGGTCGGCGTCGAGGGCGAGGTGGGGGCGACGCTCGATCAGGGCGCGCAGGGCGATGGCGGCTTCGACCCGGGCGAGGGGGGCGCCGAGGCAGTGGTGGATGCCGTGGCCGAAGGCGAGGTGGCCGGCCGGCTTGCGGTGGATGTCGAACCGGTCCGGGTCGGGGAAGTGGCGCGGGTCGCGGGAGGCCGCGGCCAGGGAGACGAGGACGCTGTCGCCTGCCGGGATGGTGGTGTCGCCGATCCGTACCGGTTCGGTGGCGAAGCGGAAGGCCGCGGACTCCACCGGGCCGTCGTGACGGAGGGTCTCCTCGATCGCGCTGTCGATGAGGCCGGGATCGGCGCGCAGGGCGGTGAGTTGCTCGGGGTGGGCGAGCAGGGAGAGGACCGTACCCGAGATGAGGTTCACGGTGGTCTCGTGGCCCGCGACGAGGAGGAGGAAGGCCATCCCGAGCAGTTCCTCGGCCGAGAGCCCGCCGGCGGTCGGGGTGACGAGCGCGCTGAGCAGGTCCCCGCGCGGGCTGGTCCGGCGTTCCTCGATGAGGGCGGTGAGGTGACCGGTCATGGCGCCGACCGCGGCGCCGGCGGCCTGCGGAGAGCTGGGCGCGACCAGTTCGGTGGACCAGGCGTGGAAGCTCGCGCGGTCCGCCGCCGGCACCCCGAGCAGTTCGCAGATGACGGTCATCGGCAGCGGCAGCGCGTAGGAGGCGACGAGGTCGACGGAGCCTGCGTCGGGCAGCGCGTCGAGCAGGCTGTCGGCGATCTCCTGTATGCGGGGGCGCAGCGCCCGGATCCGGCCGGCCGTGAACTTCCCGGCGACCAGCTCGCGCAGCCGGGTGTGCTGGGGTGGGTCGCTCTGGAGCATGTTGACCCCGAGGGCGTGGCCGCCGTCGTCCGTCCACGAGGAGGAGTGCCGGATGTCGTTGCTCAGCCGGGGATCGGTGAGAGCGGCGCGGGCCTCGTCACGGGCGACGACGAGCCACGCCTCGCCGGATCCCGGGACGAGCACCCGGTGGACCGGCCCTTTCTCGCGGAGTGCCGCGTAGGCGGGGTACGGGTTGACGGTGACGTCGAGGCCCGCGGGAGACAGTTCCTGAAGCGTCGGAGCCGGCATGCGCTTTCCCCCTTGGAAAACGGGGAGTACTCCCCGGTGATGGCCCGACCCTACCAAACCGGGGGCATCACCCCACTTTTCTGCGTCGCTGGGTTCGCCGGCCGGAGCGACGGACAACCCCGTCCGGAGCTGCCGGCCCACCCCCGGTCAGAGGCCGAAGCCGCTGCGGCGAGCGCGTGATCTCCGAGGTCCGGAGACTGACGGGCGATCAGCAGAGCAGCACTGAGTCAGCGCCGGCCTGACTGAACCCGGCTACAGATGCCCCCACCCGAGACTCTCGGCCGACGGCCTGAGCCGCCGGGCCTGGCGGTACCCATGTCCCGGCTGCCGCAGCTTCCGGACAGGGCGGGATCCCGTACTGCGCCTTGTCATCATGACGACCTGCCAACCCGACCCGCCCCGTGAGGCCGGTGCCAGCGAGGCGTAGGGTGCGCCATGTGAACGAACTGATCTTCCGGGGGAAAGACAGGTTCAGCCCCGACTTGGCCGATCTCGCGCTACTGCTCATGGTCATCACGGCCGAAGTCCTGGCCGGCCGAATGAAGTTCCACTTCGGCCCCGGCCTCATGATCCTGCTCGTCGGCGGGACGGTGCTGCTGGTCGCCGGGAGCCGCCTCATCGCCATGCGGTACCTGGTCCGGGTCAACGCCGACGGAGTCACCGTCAGCTGGGGGCTCGGCCGTGGCCGCACCTACTCCTGGCAACAGATCTCCTGGATCGACGTGTCGGAGATCCAGGGCCGCGGCACGACCACACGCGTGGCGCGGATCCACACCACCGACGGTCGGCGCCACTGGCTGTCGACCCTGGTGACCAGCGGCTTCAATCCGTCGGAGGACTTCGACGCCGACTTCCGGCGGGTCGTCGACTGGTGGAAGCACAGCACCAGTCCGAGCCGGCGCGTCCGGCCCGAGAAGCAGTTCCGGGACAAGATCACACCCACGAAGATCGGGGTGGTGGGCACCGTCGTCTTCGCCGTCATCCTCTTCGTCGCCACCGTGGTGCTGTAGCGGTGGCCACCTGAACGCGTCGGCCCGGCCCCCGACGGGCGTGTGCCGGTATCGGCCTTGGTGGCCGCGGACCTGGTGGTCGTCCAGCCGCGCTCGGTGCGCGCCCGTCCCTGGTGCCTGACGGTGTTGTCCGAGAGGATGTTCCAGTGGCGAACCTGACCCGTATCTGGACGATGACCCGCACCAACTTCCACGCGGCCGACCCGGTCGAACGGTGGACTGCGCGCGCGGCCTGGGCGGTGTTGACCGCGACGGCCTGGCTGGCGGTGATGTTCACGACCGTCTGGGGGGCCATGGTCGCCGGGGTTCCCACCGGTATCCTGGGGTGGTTGGCGATCGTCCTCTCGCTGGCGGTCCCCGCCGTCTCGTTCATCGCCATCACCTCCGAACCCGGCGGGCGCCCCGGTGCGCCGGCGTTGACGGTTCTCCTCCTGGTGGCGGCCGCCGTACTGATCATCACCTTCATCTGAGCCGAGACGCACGGCTCCCGGGCCGCCCACCGGACCTGCTCCGCCGGATCACGGCCTCCCGGTGCTGCTCCGCCTGCGGAAAGCCCGTCCCGAAGTACCGGTCGGCGTAGGCCGCGGAGCGGAGCCGGCATCCGGCCGAGGGCGGATGACCGTCGTACGCCACCCCGGCAGGATGACCTTCGTTCCGGCCCCGCTCCCGTGAAGGAAGTCCACCGATGTCCGTGCTACTGCTGAACGACGACGACGTCCGCCGGCGCCTCGACGCCCCGGCGGCCGTCCGGGCCGTACGCGAAGCCCTCCTGGCCGGCGCACACGGGCGGCCTCGTCGCTCCGCCACGCGTGCACGCCGACCTCGGCAACGGACGGCTGGTGTTCACTGCGGGACGGCTGCGCGCGGAGAAGCTGTTCGGTTTCCGCTCCTATGACACCGTGGTCGGGGGCGGAGCAGCTGGTGGCCGTGTGGAGCTCCGAGGACGGCCGGCTCAGGGCCGTCGTGCACGGCAGCGAGCTGGGCCCGCGGCGCACCGGCGCCATCGGGGCCGTGGCCGTGGACGCGGCGGCGAATCCCGGTCCGGTGCGGCTCGGACTCGTCGGGGCGGGGACGCAGGCCTGGGCGCCTTGGAATCGATCATCTATAGGCTGGCGCGGTGACTGATGAGCAAGAGCGGGTGCAGCCGTCGGGAGTGTGGGCCACGGCGGTGGGGGTGGCCAGGGTGCGGGCGCTGGAGACCGCGCGGGAGAACGCACTGTTCCGCGACCCACTGGCGCAGGCCTTCGCCACCGCCGGCGGCCTGTGGCCCTCCTCGCCGCCACCCGATGACGAGGCCGCGCGACGCCGCCGGCTGGCCGTGTCGTTCTCCATCGTCATCAGGACGAAGTTCCTCGACGACCTGTTGCAGCAGGCCTCCGCGTCCGGGGTCCGGCAGGTCGTGCTGCTCGGCGCCGGCATGGACAGCCGGGCCTTCCGGATGGACTGGCCCGAGGGCACCCGGCTGTTCGAGGTCGACACCGCCGCGCCACTGGACTTCAAGGCTTCGGTGCTGCGCCAGGAGCGGGCCGTCGCACGCTGCGAGCGGATCACCGTCGCGGTGGATCTGCGCGAGGACTGGCCAGGCGCACTGGCCGCCGCAGGGCACGACCCGGCCGTACCGACCGTGTGGATCGCTGAAGGACTACTGATCTATCTGCCCGAGGACGCGGTGGAGCTGCTGCTGGCCCGGATCAGCGCGCAGTCGGCGGCAGGCAGTCGGATGGGGCTGACATTGGGCTCGCGCGGCGTGATCGAGCGCTTCGGTGCGGACGCCGCGCCGGGATCGGCGGCGTCCATGTGGGTCTCGGAGATGCCCGACGACCCGGTGGGCTGGCTGGCCGGGCACGGCTGGGAGGCCGAGAGCCACACCCTGCGCGAGCGCGCTGCCGGCTACGGCCGCCCGATCGGCACCCCGCCGCAGCGCGAGGAGCGGCCCGGCGGGCTGATCTCAGCGGTCCGCCGGTAGAGCGCCTCCCGGTTTCCTGGATGATCGCGCTGCCGCCGGGGCGGGCCGGACCACCGGATCGTGAAACCGGTGGTCCGGCCCGGACGACAGGACGGCCCGGGCAGGGGCGTGTCGGGCGGGGGCGTGTCGGGCGGGGCGGGCGGCGGGTGCGGAAATCGGGTACCGGCGCGGCGATGAGTTTTTCGGCCCCGGCAGGTCTACATCTCGACGGGGACGACCGACTCATCGGGAGAGAGACATGGGCCTCATCCACATCGAACTGTTCGCGACCCTCGACCTCGTCGGGCAGGCGCCCGGCGGACCCGACGAGGACCCGGTGGGGTTCCCCTTCGGCGGCTGGCAGGCGCCCCTGCTGAGCGAGGTCACCGGGGCGCAGATCCTTGCCGCGTACGAGGGCACGGACGCCCTGCTGCTCGGCCGGCGGACGTACGACATCTTCGCCGCCCACTGGCCGCACCAGAAGGACGGCGAGATCGCCGAGCTCTTCAACCGCGTCCCGAAGTACGTGGCCTCCCGCGGCACGCCCGACCTCCCGTGGGCGGGATCCACGCTGCTGGGCCCGGACCTGGCGGGCGCGGTGCGCGAGGTCCGTGACCGGCACGAGCACGTGAAGGTCGTCGGAAGCCTGGACCTGGTGCAGACCCTCCTGTGGGAGAAGCTCTTCGACCGGCTCGACCTGTGGGTGCACCCGATCATGCTCGGCGTCGGGAAGAAGGTGTTCGACGGCGGCGCGGTGCCCACGAACCTCACGCTCCTCGAACCGCCGGTGGCCGGCCCGCAGGGCACCGTGTTCCTGCGCTACGGGCTCGCCGGCGGCACGCCCCTGACGGGCGACATGAGCGCGCCCGACCGCGGCCTCGGGCGCGACGACGTCCGCTGATCCGATGACCACCGTCACCGCCGACGGGGTCGCCCTGGGCGTCGAGTCGTTCGGTGACGCCGACGCGCCACCGGTCCTGCTCACGGGCGGGCCGACGATGCTCTGCTGGCCCGACGCGCCCTGCGAGCGCCTCGCCGCCGGAGGAAGGATCCGGCGGCGAGGCGCTCCCCTCATCCGGTCACCACGGCCACCCCGGCACCGGGCGCCCCTGAGGTTGCGTCAGTCGCCGGTCGGATCGGCGGACCGGTGGCGACGGGTACCGGCGGTAGGGCGGTGTCGGTGACGACGCACAGGGTGTGCCCCGCACCCGGGGCCAGGAGGGTGGCACCCGCTGTGTCATCCGGCACGACCCGCACGAGGAGACCCCACCGGTGGTCAACTGCCCGAACCCCGACGTGGACGAATGGGCCGCTGCGGGTCATCGCTTGACAGCCCCTCGCACAGTCTGACACCGGCCCGGCGGGCCGACACGGCCTTCGGTGCTCCCCTCCCCTCGCGGCCCGGTGGCAGCTCACCGCCGGGGCCGGCCGCCCGTGACCGGCACGTCGCTCCCGGCCGGCAGCCGGGCCAGTTCCTCCATCGCCTCGCGCTCGATCCGTGCCAGCTCGCCCAGCATCCTGCCGGCCCGCTCCAGCGGCTCCGCGTCCCCCGACTCCCCGGCCGCGCCGACCAGTCGGGCCACCTCGCTCCAGCCCGCCGCGGCCTCGGCGTACCGGTCGCGGGCGGTGCGCACCCGGGGGTCGTCGAGCAGCTCGGCGCACTCGGCGAGGAAGTCCCGGTAGAGGTTGCGGAACAGTGCACCGCCCGTCCCGGCCAGCTCCATCATCCGTGCGGCCTGCGGCAGTCGGAGCGCCGGCTGGTCGGCCCTGGCCAGCCAGCCCGGCACCAGGGCGGCGGCCTTGGCGATGCCACGGTGGCCGAGGTTGGCGATCGGCGGGTGCAGGAAGGCCGCCGCGCAGTCGGCCATCGCCGGAGCCAGCAGGTCACGGACGTCCGGCAGTTCGCCGTGCAGGGCGAGCGTGAAGGAGCGGTGGCGGGCGGTCATCGGGCCGCGTTCGGCGCGCGCCGCCGCGAGCGAGGCCAGGCTGGTGGTGACCGCGCCGCCCTGTTGCGCGGTGTCCACCAGGTGGGCGTCGGTCGCGTCGTAGCCGCGCATCGCGACCACGTGCCCGCCGAAGTGCACCCGGGAGGTGAAGTACTCCAGGTGGTAGCTGTCCAGTTGGAGCCCGACCGGGCGTCCGGCGTCCAGCTCGGCGGCCACGTTGCACCAGGCCCGGCCGGCGGAGGCGGTCTCCCGCACGTCCAGCTCCAGACCGAGCCGGGCGGCCAGGGCGCGGGTCAGCTCGAAGGGCTTGACCCGGCCGCCGAGGAACGGGAAGTCCAGCCCCTTGCCGTCCCAGTAGACGAACGACAGCCCGGCGCCGAGCCCGAACAGCATCGGCTCGGACAGCACGACGCCCTCGTGGCGCAGCAGCACGTCCAGCGCCGTCGTCTCGCAGTGCTTCCCACCGTGCGGCTCCGTCATGCCGCTTCCTCCGTCCGCTCCTCGACCCGGACCACCAGTCGGGTCGTCCACTCCTGCTCCGGAGCCTCCCCCGGTCCGACCAGGTACGCCTCCCGCACCGGTGCCAGCGGCCGCAGTCCGCGCTCGTGCACGGCGGCCAGCAACGCATGGTAGGCGAGCGGCAGTTGGGAGTACGGGCCGTGGTGGACCGTCTCCACCACCGGGCCGCCGGGCAGCAGCTCGCGCTCCAGGCCGCCGGGCGGCCTGCGGGGCCCACCCGCCTCGGTTGCCTCGCCCGCCTTGTCCGGCTCGGCGCCGACCGCGATGCGCATGCCCTCGGCGAGGTCCAGCGGGAACAGCCCCCACAGCGGGGGCCGCCAGGGCGTGCCGTGCAGTCCGGCCAGCAGCCGGCCGACGCACGCGCCGATCCGCTCCGCCAGCTCGCCCGGCCCGGCCACCGCCCGTACGACGACGAGCTGCCGCTCCGGCTCCCGCCCGAGGGCGATCTCGTACCCGGGCAGTCCGCCGCCGGCCGCGAGGCGTTCCAGCAGCTCCAGGCGGGCCCGGTCGCGGGTGATCCGCTCGGCGACCCGGTCGCGTTCGGCGCGCAGCAGGCCGGCCCGCTCCGGCTCGGCGGCCGCCAGGGTCGCGGCGATCACCGCGAGCGGCACGTCGAGGTCGCGCAGCAGCGCGACGGTGAGCGCGTCGCGGGCCTGCCCGGGGGCGTAGTAGCGGTACCCGGTGGCGGGGTCGACCCTGGCCGGGGGCAGCAGGCCGGTGTCGTCGTAGTGGCGGAGCTGTTTCACGCTCAGCCGGCAGAGGCGGGCGAAGCGCCCGATGGTGAGGAAGTCGTCCTGGTCTCGCACGGGCCCATCGTGGACCCTCCCGCTGTGGGAGGGTCCATCCCGCGCGCCCGGCCGGACTGCCGGCGGGACGGGAGAGCGCTGTCGTGCGTGTCGTCGTCGGTACCGACCGGAGTGCTGTCGTCGTCGACGAAGCCGGATGCCTCCACGCCCGCACCCTGACCTCGAACTGCCGGGCCTGCGCCCCTTCTCGCCAAGCGGCGGAGTACTGACCAACCCGCGCCCCCGCTGAGGGGCCCTGCCCAAGCGGTCCACTCGCACCGGTCGGACCACGCCACGGCTGACGTGTCCCCGGCGCCCACTCGATGTTTGGTTGAGGTCATCTTGCTGGTCCACCTGCGGAGAGCCAGCGTCAGTTCCGGCGCAGGGCAGGCCCCAGGTCCGTCGGCGCCGGCTGGTAGCCCAGGTGGGTGCGGGCAGCCGTGAGGTCGAGGGTGCGTTCGTGGGCCAGGTGGCGGACGGCGTAGACGGTCAGGCGGGGGCGACGGGCGGATCGGGCGGTCCGGGTCAGGAGTTCGGCGGTGCGGGCCAGTGGGAGGGCGAGGGCAAGCGGTACGTAGAGGGGTGTGGCCGGGAGGTTGTGGGCGGTCAGGACCTGGCGCAGCACGTCGTCCAGCACGACCGGTTCCCGGTCGGTGATGTTGAAGGTACCGGCGGCACGGCCCTCGGTGGCGAGCAGGCAGGCGTCGACCAGGTTCGCCACACTGGTCAGGCTCAGCCGCTGCCTGCCGTCGCCGATCGCGAACAGCCTTGGCCCGCGCGGAGTTCGGCGCACCGCCTGGAGGACGCGCGGCAGCAGTGTGGTGTCCCCGGGACCGTAGACCGCGTGCGGTCGCAGGATGACCGCGTCGGGGCGGACCCGGCGCACCCACGCCTCCGCGAGCGCCTTGGAGCGCCCGTAGGCGTCGGTGTGGCGGACCGCGTCGGCCTCGTCCTCCCGGGCCATGACGGTCGGCCGGCGCGGGTCGTAGACGCTCGCGGTCGACAGGTGCACGAAGTGCGCCGTCTCGGGAAACGCGGCCAGCGCTCCCCTGGTGGCCAGGACGTTGCCGCGGTGGAACGCTTCGGGGCGGGCCCAGTCGGTCGCCAGGCCCGCGCAGTGGATCACCGCGTCAGGGCGGGTGAACGGAGCGGGAAGGGCCGGCCGGGCCGCGAGGTCCGCCAGGTCCCAGGAGAGGTAGGGCGCGCCACCGATCAGGTTGGTGGGGACGGTTGGGCGCCGCCCCAACGCCAGCACCTGGTGCCCGGCGGCCCGTGCCGCGCGGCACAGGGCGCTGCCGACGAAGCCGCTGGCCCCGGTGACGACGGTGATCACCGCGCCTCCCTCGTGACCAGCGTGCGGAGTCGTTCGCGGTCGGGTTTCTCGGTCCGTCCCCGTCGGGGGATCGCCGGGAGGCAGCGGATCCGGTCCGGCAGTGCCGCGTGATCGATCGTGCGGGGCAGTTCGCGTTGCAGGGAGCGGAGGAGTTCCGGCTCCGGGACCGAGCCGTCCGGGCACACGGCCAGCACCACCGCCTCGTCGGCGGTCAACGGGTCGGGGACGCCCACGATGACGGCCTCGGCGACGCCCGGGAGAGCGGCTATCGCGGGTTCGTACAGGCCCGGGTAGAGGTTGAAGGAGCCGCGGATCAGCATGTCCTTGGTCCGGCCGAGCAGCACGATCCGGCCCTCGGCGTCGATCCGGGCCCGGTCGCCGGTGTTGAGCTCGCCGATCGGTCCGTCACCGAGATAGCCGATCGCCAGGTGGGCGCCGCGCACCAGGAGTTCGCCCTCTTCGTTGAGGCCTGCCGTGACTCCGGGCAGGGGGTGGCCGGCCAGGTCGCCGTGGGGTGCGTGGTCGAGCTTCTCCTCGGCTTCGGTCACGGCGATCGGCAGCATCTCGGTCGCGCCGTAGATCACGGCGATCCGGGCCGAGGGGAGCGCGTGCTGCAGGCGGCGCAGGATCGGGGGTGGCACGGGAGCGGCGCCGAGCAGCACCGTGCCGAGGGTGTCCGGGAGTTGGCCGGCGGCGAGCAGGCGGGCCAGGGCGGCCGGGGTGCCGAAGGTGTGGGTGGCCCGGCGGCGCCGCAGGTCCCGCAGGAACCGCTTCGGACGCACGGGAAGCGGTGCCGCCGACCAGGTGGCGCCGGCGGCGAGGAAGGCGAAGGCGATCATCAGCTGCTCGGAGTGCACGACCACCGGGCCGGGGGCGGTGGGCAGGCCCAGGCTTTCGCCGAGCAGGTCGGCGCCGGCGAGCAGCGTGGCCTGGCTGTGCACGACCGCTCGGGGGCGGGCGGTGGTGCCGGAGGTGAACACGACCAGGGCCGGGCGGTCCGGGTCCCCCGCGGGCGCAGGTGCGGACGCGGTGTGCGCCAGGGTGGCGGCGGAGAGCGCGTTCGGGGGCAGCCCTGGGAGGCGCGGGCCGGTGTGCAGCAGGCGCAGGGTCGGGTCGGAGAGCGCCGGCAGGTTCAGGCCGAGGCGGTGCAGCAGTGTGCGTCCCGCCTTGCGGGCGGAGAGCGCGCAGAGCCAGGATTCGGCGGCCAGCCAGCGTGGTGCGGCGAGCCGTTCGGTGACGAGTCGTCCTCGCGCGGCGTCGAGTTCGGCGCCCGCGCCCGGGTCGGCCACCACCACGGCGGCGCCCACCGCCATGACGGCCAGACCGAGCACCACGGCGTCCCGACCGGGGCGGACCGCGAAGAGCACCGTGTCACCGGCGGACATACCGACGGCCCGCAGCCCGCTCGCGGTGGCGGCGATCCGCCGGGCGAGCTCGGCGTAGGTGAGCGTGCCGTGCGCGTCGAGCAGGGCGGGCGCGTCGGGCGTCCGGCGGGCGTGGTCCGCGATCCGGCCGGCCAGTCCGGCGCCCGCGGGGTTCGGCGTGCCGCTCACGAGGCGGTCACCTCCAGCGTTGCATGGTTCGAAGGTTTCCAGGGACCAGCCGCTCCCCCGGCCGCCACCTCCAGTCGCGCGTACGTCGGGATCAGCACCCGCCGTTTGACCCGTCGCCGCACAACACGATCAGCCCCTGCCATCAGTAGCGCCTGCATCAACACCCTGATCTCGGCCAGCGCGAGCGGCGCACCGATGCAGTAGTGCGGCCCGGCCCCGAACCACAAGCGCTTGGGATCATGCGCCGGACACCGGCCCAGTGCCGCCGCCCGGTCGAACGGCCCCGCAGCCACGTTGCACCGTGCAGTGGCGATGACCACCCGATCCCCCTCACGCACCGTCGTCGCGCCCAGCCGGCCCGGCCGCGCGGCCCGGCGCAGCATCGCCGGGCTCGGCGTGATCACCCGCATCGCCTCGTCGATCGCCGCACCGAAGGCCGCACCGCCCGCCTCCAGGTCCGCCCGCAGCGCAGGCAGCAGCCCGGAGTCGTGCCAGAGCGCGAAGACCCGTGGCACGGTGGTCGCGACCGTCTCCGTCCCGGTGAGCAGGAACGCCGCCGCCAGCCCGAGCGCCTGCTCGCGATCGAGCCCGTGGCCGCGCAGCCGGCCCATCATCGAGCCCGGCTCCGCGCGGTCGTACGCCTCGCCCGCTGCCGTCACCAGGCCGGCCAGCACCGCCTTCGCCCTGGCGACCTGCCGTGGGGTCAGTTCCCTGGTGCGCAGCCCGACCATCCGCACGATCCGCTCGCCGCGCTCGAACACCTCCGCGCCCGCGGCGTCGGTCACCCCCAGCAGCTCGCCGATCACCGTGCCGGCCGCCGTCCTGGTCAGGGCGACGAGGTCCACCGCGCCGCCCGTGCCCAGCCGGTCGGTGGCCTCGTCCAGCACCGGTCCGAGCACGCGGGTGCACAGCTCCGTGGCCTGGGCCCGGGTGAACAGGCCGGCCAGCGCGGTCCGCAGCCTCCGGTGGTCCTCGCCCTCCATGTTCAGCAGCACGGACGGTCCCAGAACCGGCGTCCACAGCGCGCCCGAGGACCCCGGGCCGTCCTTGCGGAACCCGTCGTGGTCGAGGAGCACCTGCCGGGCCAGCTCCGGATCGCCGACCACGATCCCGACCCCGGGCACCCGCACGGCGGGGCCGCGGCGGGCCACGGCCGTGATGAACGGGTACGCGAATGGGTGGGCGGCCAACTGCACCCGTTGTTCCCAGACCTGTTCCTGCCGCTTCATCGGATGTCGACCACGTCGGGCCGGTACCGGTGGTCCGCGTACCAGGCGAGCGTGTTGCGCAGTCCGAACGCGCGCAGCCGCCGGACCGAGCCGTGGACCCGCATGCCCGGGACCTGCCCGTAGGCGGCGGTGAGCTTGCGCACCTGGTTCACCAGGGCCCGGTCCTCGTGCATCTCCTCGATCGCGGTGCGCGGGAAGCCGCCGCAGCGCTGGTAGAGGTCGGCGGTGATGGCCAGGTTGCAGCCGGGGCACATCAGGTACGGGCCGAGGTACTTCGGGTCGCGGTTGCCGGGCCGGAACCTGCCGAACCAGGCCGCCAGCGCGACCACCGCCGGCAGCAGCCGGCTCTCCCACAGCTTGAGCCGGAACTCGTCGGTGCGCGGCAGTAGTTGACCGGTGACCAGTTCCAGTCCGCCGGTCAGGCCGCGGCGTACGGCGGCCGTCCAGCCGGGTACCGGGAGGCAGTCGGCGTCGGTGCGGGCCAGGTACCGGGCGCCGGCCTCGACCGCGAAACGCATCCCGGTATCCGCCGCCGCGCCGGTGCCCTTGCGCGCCTCGGTGATCAGGTGCAGCGGGAAGCCGGCGGTGACCGCGAACTCCCGGACCACCTCGGCGGTGCGGTCGGTCGAGGTGTTGTCCACCACCACGCATTCGAAGTCCGCGTCGGTCTGCGCCGCCAGCGCGCGCAGCGTGGCCGGCAGCGAGACCTCCTCGTTGAAGGCCGGCACGACCACCCACAGGTCGGTCACTGGTGTTCCCTCACAATCGAGCTCACAGTCAAGCTCACAGTCGAGCCCACGACCGAGCTCACAGCTGCGCGAAGACGACGCCGAGCGAGACCCCGCCGGCCAGTCCGATCAGCGCCACGCGGTCGCCCGGCCCGCAGCGGCCCTGCTCCAACGCCCGGACGAGTTGGAACGGCAGCGAGGCCGAGGCAAGGTTGCCGTGCTCGGGCAGCACCGGCACCAGTGACCCGGCGGTCAGGCCGGTCCTGCCCAGGAAGGCGTCCAGCAGGGGCACGGTCACCTGGTGCACCGCCACCACCGCGAAGTCCGCCCAGGTCAGGCCGTGTTCGGCCAGCGCCTGGTGGATCAGCCCGGGGCCGAGCGCCTCGAAGGCCGCGTGCAGTCGTGCGCCGTCCATCCGGAAGTAGCTCGCCTCCGGGTCCCGCGGGTACGCGGTGCCGCCGCCGGGCAGGGTACCGACCTCCCAGGCGGAGGAGTCCGCGGTGAAGGCCTTGTGGAAGATCCCGGCCGGCGCCGTTCCCGCCTCCAGCAGCACGGCCGCGCCGCTGTCGGACAAGGTGTAGCCGGGGAACGACTCGGCGAACTGGCTCCGGTCCCGGACCGACCAGCGGATCGCCCGCGACGGAAGCTCCCCGGTGCAGACCAGGACCCTGCGGTACTGCCGGCCGGCGATCAGCGCCTCGGCGACCTGGATCCCGTTGAGCACACTGTTGCAGGCGTTCTTCACGTCGAACACCGGGCAGCGCGCCCCGATCTTCGAAGCCAGGATGTGCGCGGTGGCGGGCTCGACCATGTCCTGCGAGGCACTGGCGAAGATCAGCAGGTCGATATCCCGCGCGTCAACGCCGGCGTTGGCCAGCAGTTTCCGGGCGGCTGCTGCGGCCAGGTCGGAGGCCTGCCAGTCGTCGGGGGCGACGTGCCGCGCGGCGATTCCGGTGACCGCCTCGATCAGCCCGGGGCGCGGCCGGTAGGGACCGCTGTCGGCGATCCGCCGCTCCACCTCGCGCGAGGTGAGCGATTCCTCCGGCAGGTGCACCGCCACCGCCGCGATCACCGCGCGCGCCCCGCCGCCTTGCCCGACCACCTGTTCCACTGCCCCCGACGTTGCGCTCAAGCATCACCCGAGCTTCCCGATCATCCGATGATGCTACCGCCCGACCTGCCGCGGTACGGTTCCTCGCACGAACATTCGAGCTGGTAGTGGGGGCGGCGATGGGCGCGACGACGGCAGAACGGCACGAGAGCAGACTGCTGTGGGCCAGCCGGCCCGCCCTGTGGGCGCTGACCAGGATCACCATGGCACGGCCCTTCGGACCGATCCGGCGGGTGCCCCGACTGGGCTGGGTGGCGAGCGAACCCACCCTGATCCGGGCCGTACTCAACGACCACGAGCACTTCACCCTGCTCGGCGAAGGCGGCGTGGGCCACCTGTGGGAGCAGGTCCTCGGGCCGTACGTCACCCGGCTCTTCGACGGCGCCGGCCACGCGGACCTGCGCCGACGCGCCCGGGACCTGTTCACCGAGGAGAACTCCGCCGCCCTGCTCGAACGGGCCGCCGGGCCGGTCTACGCCGACGTCACGGCGCGCCTGACCGCCGGCAGCCAGGTCGACGTGGCCGCGGCCGCCCGGCTCGTCGTCGGCCGCCTGATGGCCGACCTGCTGGGCCTCCAACTCCCGCCGGACAGCCCGGACTCCACGTACCTGGAGACCTTCGCCGCGGGCGAGCGGCTGGCCGCGCTCGCGCTCGACACGGCCGCCTCGACCGAACTGCCGCCGGAGCGGATCGAAGCGGCCAAGGAAATCGTCAGGTCACTGACCAGCGGCGTCCCGGCGGCCTACGCCAGTGCCGAACCCGACACCCTGCTCGGCCGCTGCCGCGATGCCGGAATCACCCTGGAGGAGGCCAGCGGGCTCGCCTCGCTGCTGCTCGTCGCGGGCACCGAGACCGCCGCCAGCGCGATGGCCCGCACCGTCGCGCTGATCCACGACACCAGGCAGCAGGAACCGCTGCGCGCCGACCCGGGTCTGATCCCCGACGCGGTCCGCGAGGGCCTTCGGGTGACCACGCCCGCGCCGGTGATCGGACGGCACGTCACCGCGGACGTCACCGTGGCCGGCCGCCGACTGTGCAGGGACGAGCGGATCCTGCTCGTCACCTACGCAGCCGACAACCTGGCCGGCGGCTTCGACCTGGCCCGCCCGTACGACCCGCGCTCGCGCCAGCTCTGGTTCGGCGCCGGCCGACACCTGTGCCTGGGCGCGCCCATCGCGCGGGCCGAGATCGCCCGCATGGTCGAGGCGGTCTGCGCGGCGGGACGCCCGTACCGGATCATCTCCCGCAGCTACGCCCGGAAGGTGATGATCCCCTCCTACGCCTCCCTCGTCGTCGAGCTCGAATGACTGAATGACAGTCAACTGCTAAGAAAACAGGAAGTCTTTTACGGCAACCCAGCTGAGCCCGACACAAGCCTTCAACGCCAACGACACGCGCTTTCAGCAAACCCCGGCCGACATGACCGGCCACCTCACACGCCGACCACTGAAGGCAACCGACGTCGGCACCGAAAGCCAGCCGCCGCAGGTCGTCGACGCGGGGAACTGGGTGCCGGCGGCACGCTGACGTCGGACCAGGCAGACGCGATCCGCGCGGGACAGCACCACGCGCACCCGCGCCCTCACTTCCCGCCGCTCACCCCTGCGCCTGGCTGTCATGCCCAGTTTCGCTCGCGCACGGGGTGGTCACCAGGGTTCGGACCGGCGAGCAACGACAGTTACTGGCCGGTCCGACCTCTGGTCGTCGTACTCGCCGGGCCGTGACCGGCCAGGGCGTCCGGGACGGGCGGGCGAGGACCATGCGGGGGTCAGGGGTTACAGGTGGCGGGGGTGGTCGAGGTGTTGGGCTTGGTACACAGAGGGCCCAGGCCCGTGCGGGCGTCGGGGCGGGTGATGAAGGCGAGCGGCCCTGCGTTGTGCTCACCGTTGAACGGCGTGGTGCCCGTGAAGCCACAGGCTGCCGCGTCCCTGGGGCTGTTGAACCAGAACCCGACGTGGAAGGTGTTGGTGGGCTTCAGGGCGGCATCCGGGTCGAAGCCGAAGATCTGGTCGAGCAGGATGGTCTGGATCCGAGCCCGGCCCTCCCCGTGGTGGTCGGTGTGGAGGTCGGACTGGTACCAAGCCAGGCCGAAGCTGCCGGTGAAGGAGGGATCCGGGCTTCCGTCCGCCAGCTGGTTGCTGCGCTGGACCGTGAACAGGTCGAAGTCGAGGTCGGGCTTGAAGTCGTGCAGCTGGATTTCCATGGTGTCGTTCAGTTCACCGCGCCGCACCTCGGCCTCGACGCGCGGCGTGCTGCCGTTGGCGGACAGGCACGGCAGGAACTTGGTGTTGGGAAACAGCTGGAACCGGGTCGTGTCGTTCACGCGGACGTGCGGCGTGAGAGCAATGGCAGTGCCCGTGCCGGAGAGGGTGAGGCTGGCCAGTGCCAGCGCGAGCCCGAAGACGCGACTCGGGCGAAGCCGATGCAGGGACATGAGTCTCCTTCAGAGAGGATGAAACCCTGAGTCATTGAACGTCACACACAGTGACTTCGGTTCGACTTATACCACCCCATCACCTGACAATCCGTACCAACGCGCCGTCGGTCCCAGCCTCTGAGGCATCCAGCCCCTCCCCGGGGCCGTGTCGCCCATCTCCATACGGGGCAGCCCGAGGACGTGCCCGGCCCCCTCCAACCCAGCCGCACCCTCCAGCCGCCACGTCTTGTGCCGCACCGCGCAACTCCTGCCCCCGAGGCGCGTCCAGCACGGCGGACGCTTGGCCGGCACCGAAGACGTCACCGAAACGATGTTCCTGACGCGCGCTCAACTCGGGCACCACCGAAGCCGGCCCACCGACACATGTAGGACCTCGCCAACGCCTACCGCGACTGGCTCACCGCCGCTTGACAGCCAATAGGAGCATCAACGCTCAGCCCGCGTGGACGTAGCGGGAGGTGGTGGAGGTCCTCCGTCTCTGCAGCGGACCTCCACCACCTCCCGCGCCAGCACCGAGACACCCGACAAGAGCACCTGGCCAGCCCACCGCACGATCAAACAGTGCCTTCGGCCCCTCCATATGTGCCGTCCACGCCCGCCCGCGCAGGAACGCCCGGGACTTCCGGCCATTTCGTGGTCCTCGCACGCGTGGTAACCGTACGCGTCGGGCATCTCCCGCGCCGCACGGCCGCAGGAAGCGCTCCACGGCCCGCGCTGACGCCGAACACGCCCGCGAGCACGAGCGGGAACAGGCCCGGACCGCTGTGACCGACGCACAGCAGGCCGAGCGGGAGGCCGCCGGCCGGGCGGGCGGTGCCGAGCAGGAGCTACGCGGCGCCAGGTCAGCCCGAAAGCGGGCACAGGACGAGGCCGATCGGGACCGGGCCGCGCTCGCCCGGGCGCGCGAGCGCGACGACCGCACGCAGGACGCGCTCGCGCGGGCCGCCAATCATGTGGGCACTGCCGAGGCCGCCGCTGACGCGGCCCCTCGCGAGGCCGCATCGGCGCGCGAGGCCGTGCGGGAGCCGGCCGAGCGGCTGCACCGACTGGAGGAAGACAGCGGCGAAGAGCAGTCCGATTGACGAGGACGGCCTGCTGTCCGAGGCCGACTGGTGGGTTGAGTCAGCGGTGGCCGGCGGAGAGTCGGCCGTCGAAGGCGATCTCGAAGGCGTTCAGGGCGGCCTTCCACCGGGTCATCCAGCGCTTTCGGCCTGCACCGGTCGGATCGAGGGACATGATCGCCATGTAGACACACTTCAAGGCCGCCTGCTCGCTCGGGAAGTACCCGCGCGAGCGGACGGCCTGGTGGAGCCGGTGGCACCCGGTGTGTACCGACGTCCCCACTGGTGACCGAGGCGGTTTACCAGCCGATCAGTAAACCGCCTCAGGCTGATTTCCCGATGAATTATCGGATGAACCTGGAGAATTCCTCGAAGCTGATCTGGTCGTCGCCGTTCTCGTCGGCGAAGTCGAAGGCTGCGCGAGCGTTGGCATCGCTGACCTTGGGGTTCTTCTGGAGGAAATCCTTGAACTCGCCGGCGGCGATGTAGCCGTCATGATCGGTGTCGATCTCGTCGAACTGGCGCCGAACGCTGTCCCTGTCGCTCATTTCCACTCCTCTACGTCGGAAAATTCTGGCGTTCCGAAGCATAGGCGGAAAAGCCGGGGGAGGGCGGGATGAAGAGGCCGAATGGCCCTGTTGTGCTGATCGCACGGCAGGGCCATTCGGGCGATATCATGCAGCCGCCGCTTCGAGCGACCGCTCCGGCGACGGCTTGCCGGCGCCACGGAGGGGCCCTCGACCCGGCCCGCCCAGGACAGGGCCAGCAGGCCCACCACGGCCCGAGCGGCAGCCACCACGAGCAGGGCGCGGCGGCCCGCCGACAGGGGAACAGCACCGCCCCCGTGCCGGCCGGCGCGAAATTGTCAGCCTCGTCGCCACCAGGCTCGTCAGCCGCCCCATCCAAGTGCCATACCGCAGCCACCCACTGACACCTCTGACAACCCAACTGTCATCTCACGGCGACCGGTCCGGTTGAGCGGTCGGCCCGATGTCCGAGGCCGACCGGTGTTTGAGTGCCTGCTTGCTGCTCACGCGCCCTGGTAGGGCATCGTCGTGTCGCCTCCGAGCGGGGCCCAGCAGGGCGGCGGCGCCCGTCGGCCCGACACCACGTGCGGGCCGAGGGCCCAGCAGCCGGCCGACGTCGCAAAGGTGAGGCGCACGACCAGTCCCAGGCCGTGCCCTGCACGTAGGTCACCGTGGCGGCGGCGCCGGACGGCGAGAGGCTGACTCGGGCGGTGTTGCCAACACGAGGCTCCGCTGATGCTCGCTGGGCAGCCCGTTGAAGCTCCTGCCGACGGCGCCACCAGGTGATGCCGTCGGCTTCCTTGCGCAGCACGATCGCTCTTCTCCGTTCCGGATTGCCGTTCCGAATTAATGTTCCGAGTCGTCGTGGCGAAGCGTCAGGCAGCCAACCGGAAGCCGCCCTGGACCGTTGTGGTGGGAAGCCGCGGGCGCGGGGCACCATCGCGCCGGCTCAGGCCGCGCCCTCCGGAACATCGTCCTCCGGTTCAGGCCGTGGCCACCGGCGCGCGGCGGCCCGGGTGGTGGGCGGCGGCCCCGACCACGCACAGCACGCTGATCAGCAGCGCCCAGGCACCGAACTTCTCGACCGACACCGGCTCCCAACCATGCATCTGGTACGGGTACCGCCAGGCACCGGCGTAGGTGGCGATGTTCTCCGCCAGCCAGAGGAAGAAGCCGATCAGCACGAAGCTCAACGGCATCGGCATCCAGTAGGTGTGCCGACCGACCGTGTAGTGCACCCGGGCCCCCGCCGTCACCGCGACCAGCAGGGCGGCCAGCGCAGGTCGGGCACCCAGTGGTGGCTGCAACCGGTATGTGTACCGGGCATGCCCGGCCACGTCGTCGGCTATCGGCGTCGTCGTCGTGATCCACAACCTGACACCGGCCACTGACAACGGAAGAGAGCGCAGGTCAGAACATGTTGCGCAGAGAGCTCCGCCACTTCGCGGCTCCGAGCCAAGGACCCATTCCTCCCCGGCCTGAAGGCCGAATGCTCCTGGGAGAAATCAGGTGAATTTCGCTCGGTCGGTCATGGAAGAAGTCCCGGCCGCCTCAGCCGTCCGGGCCTTCGCCGCCCCGTGGTTGCCGTTTCGGTTGCGCCCGGCACACCTACTGCAGGGCCCGCTCCGCTTCCGCCGCCACCGCCGCGGCGACAGCTGCCAGCGCGGGCGAGTCGAGGCGCCACTGCTGCCAGTAGAGGGGAACCTCGACCGTGCTGCCCGGGAGGAACTGGACCAGCACGTCACTGCGCAGCCGGGGCTCGGCCTGGCTACGCGGGACGAGGCCCCAGCCGAGACCGGCAGTCACGGCATCGGCGAAGCCTTCACTGGAGGGGACGTAGTGCCGCCGCCGCAGGCTCGCTCCCCGACCACCGGTCAACTCAGCGACGAAGGCGTCCTGCAGCTCGTCACGGCGGTCGAAGCAGACCACCGGCGCCTCCGGAAGCAGCCGGGCCGGGTCTCCGTCGAGCCAGCGGGCAGCGAACTGCGGCGTAGCCACCGGGAGGTAGACCATGGCGCCCAGCCGGTGCACCGAGCAGCCCGCCACCGGATGGGGCGAGGAGGTGACCGCGGCCATCACCTCACCCGCGCGCAGCAGCGTGGTCGTGTGCGCCTCGTCCTCCCGTCGCAGGTCGACGTGGACCCGCGCGTCCTGCGCGAGCGAGGCCAGCGCAGGCACGAACCAGGTCGCCAGCGAGTCCGCATTGACCGCGATCGGCAGCCAGGAGGGACCCGACGGCTCGGCGCCCTCCCCGCCCTCGGGCATCCCCAGCGCGTCACGCGCGTCGTCCTCCAAGCGGGCGAGCTGACGGGCGAAGCGTACCACGACCTGGCCCGACTCGGTGGGCCTCACCGGCCGGGAACGTGTCAGCAGTACCCGTCCGGTCCGCTGCTCCAGCGCCTTGATCCGCTGGCTCACCGCCGAGGGCGTCACGTGCAAGGCGGCCGCCGCCGCGTCGAAAGTGCCCTCGTCGACCACCGCGAGCAGTGTCCGGACGAGGTCGTGGGGCAACTCAGCCTTCATGACCGCTAATGGTACGTAAAAATCTTTAGCTGGCCTTGTGCCGCGTCGACTGCCTACGGTGGCACTCATGGGAAGCACGCTCACCGCCGCCGTGGCCGGATTCGGAACCGGCCTGTCACTCATCGTCGCCATCGGGGCGCAGAACGCCTTCGTCCTGCGCCAAGGCGTCCGCCGAGAGGCGGTCCTGCCGGTGGTCGCGATCTGCGCAGCCTCCGACGCGGTACTGATCGCCTGCGGCGTGGGCGGGCTCGGCGTGCTGATCACCGCGTGGCCGGCGGCACTGACCGCGGTGCGTGCGGTCGGCGCGGCCTTCCTCCTCTGCTACGCCGTGATCGCAGCTCGGCGCGCCTTCCGAGCCTCCCGCCTGGAGGGCAGCGGACCCGCCGTCCGCTCCGGCCGCCGCGCGGTACTCAGCTGTCTCGCGATGACCTGGCTCAACCCGCACGTCTACCTCGACACGGTGCTCCTGCTCGGCGCCGTCGCGGCCACCCACGGCACGCTGCGCTGGCAATTCGCGCTCGGCGCCGCACTGGCCAGCCTGTGCTGGTTCGCCGCCTTGGGCTTCGGCGCCCGCCTGCTCACCGGCTTCTTCCGCCGTGCCTCCTCCTGGCGCGTCCTGGACGCCCTGGTCGCAACGACGATGCTGGTCACCGGCCTTTCCCTGGCCGCAGGGGCCTGACTGGACCTCTGCTGCGCATCACCACGCCCGCACAGGACTCGCCCGGCTCTGGTCACACCAGTCCGCCTCCGGCACTCGGCCGCCACCCTCGCGCTCACCGCCCACAACGGGGCGACCGCGACGGGCTTCGCCCAGGCCCTCACCGAACTCTCGGCGCAGGTCGAGATCGCAACCGGGATCTCCCTCCACCCCGAGCCGATGCTGGTCGGCGCTTGGGCATAAGGAGTCCCGTGGGAACCAAGACCTCCACGACGGCCGAGACCGTACCCCTGCACACCGCCGTCAGCCGCCACGACAACGGCGAGCGCCGGCGCTTCGCCTGGGCCACCGGCGCCCCGCAGGACGTGTCCGCGGTGCGCCGCCGGCCGCGGCCGACGGCAGCCAGCCCGATCCGACCTCGCTCAAGGTGACCTGGGACGCGCCGCTGGACGACGGCGGCAACAGTGCGGCCGTGATCTTCCGTCGGTACTGACGGGACCGCAGCGCCGGAATCGCCGGATCCGGCTGGATCGCCCTGGGCGGGCGACGGCGGTGACGTGCAGGCAATCAGCTCGTGGCGGCGGTGGAGCTCGAAGCCGTGGCGTGTCTCAGCAGGTACCGGTTCCCGATGTCGGGATCGCCGAAGAAGAAGAACAGTTCCAAGCTCCTGTGCGCATCGCGGCGTGCGTAGAAGCGCCACGTGTACGTCAGGGGCGCGGCGAACGTCCCTCTGACCGCCGGCGAGGCTTCGCGCGTTTCCGCCCCTGTCCGGGTCGTCATGGTGACGACGACGTCCTGCCCGCCGGCCCGGTCGGTCAGCTCCCAAGTTCCCGTGCCGGAGAGCCGCCAGCCCTGGTCGAAATCGAAGTCGTGGCCGTCAAGGCGCTGAACGAGGGCCGTCCCGTCCTGGTTGAGCGTCAACCGCGTCTGCTCCGCGCCCTCCCAGATGCCGGCTGCCTCGGCTGCGGCTGCGTCGTGAAGCCCGGTGCCTTCGTAGTACTGGTACGGGCCGGCGCAGGCGCACAGAACGGACAGCATGGTGGCCGCGCCTCCGAGGGCCCACCTTCGTGACCTTCTCCGCCCCATCGCCAGTCCTCCCGATCGCCGTCCGTCCGGCTGCCGATGTGGGCGAGCCTTGGGCGTACACACCCTGCCAGGATTATTGAACATGTTCAACTTGCATTCCGAGGCATCCGGCCAGAGCGCCCAGGCCGGTTCGCTCCACCTCGATGGGCGAGTGACGTTCGGTGAACTCGCGCGGTCGAGATCATTTGGCAAATGGTCGAGATCACTTGTCGCAGGACACGCAGTAGTCTGCGAGCCCTGGTCAGGTCACGATGAGTTACGGACAGTTCCGGTGATCCGGGTACGGCGCGTACGTCCGGGCGAGAACAGCCGAGCCACTCCCGGCCGACCGCCTTCTCCCGGGCTCACCTCCTGCTCGCCGCCCCCTCGCTCCCGGACCGGCCATTGGCGCGATCGACCTCCGCGGCCTGCGGGCCCTGCGCCGCGCCGGAATGCGTTTGACGCCGGGTCGGCCCACTGACAGAGTGCTCCCGCCACGAGATTGAACACGTTCGAAAGAGGGGGGAACCTGCATGTCAGCCACCATTGGCGGGCGCCTGGCCGCCACGCTCGGTGCCGCCGCCGTCGTCCTGATGACCATCGGTGCGCCCACAGCCACGGCCGAGAACGGGCAGTCGACCGTGACCGACCCCAAGGCCGTCCCGAGCCCAGGCTCGCTCGCCACCGGCGTGTCCACCGACGCCTGCGACGACACCACAGCGCCGGGCTGGATCACCACCACCGAGCCCACGCTCACCGCGCGCACCACCGCACCCGGCGCGCGCTTCAAGGTGTGGAACGCCGCCGGTGCCAAGATCTTCGACCACACCGCGCAGACGGCTGCCGACGGCACCGTCCGGGTCCAGCCCGCGGGCCTCGCCGAGGGCGCCGGCTACTCCTGGCAGGTCTGGCCCGACTACGGCCCGGGCGGCGGGGAACCGACCGCGGCCTGCCACTTCGGAGTCGACGCCACCGCCCCGCAGTTCACCGTCGAGTCCACCGACTTCCCGGCGTCCGCCAGCGGGGCGACCGCGCTGAAGTACGCCGGACAGACCGGAACCTTCACCGTCAAGGGCACCGACCAGGGCTCGGGCGTGGCCTGCTACCAGTACGTCCTGAACCGCACGCCGAGCGTCGGCTCGCCGTGCCAGGGCGCGGGCACCGTGGCGGCCGGCGCCGACGGCACCGCGACCTTCCAGCTGAAGCCGACTCAGTGGGGCACCAACATCCTCACCGTGCAGGCCGTCGACAACGCGGGCAACACCACCCCGCCGGTCACCTACACCTTCTACGCGCCCTCGAACCCGAACCCGCCGGTCGCCCCGGGCGACGTCAACGGCGACGGCGTTCCGGACATCCTGCTGCCCGACAGCGCCGGCAACCTCCAGATCATCAGCGCGGACGCCGCCACCACCGTGCCGACCTCGACCGTCGCCGCCGTCCGCGCGCCGGGCGACGCGGGGTGGAACGGCCTGCAACTGCTGCACCGCGGCTGGGACCAGTCGCACGCACCCGTGGACGACCTGATGGTCCATAAGCCCGGCAGCGCGGGCATCTCCCTCTACCGCAACTTCGACATGGGCGCCTTCGCCCACGGCACGATCTGGTTCAAGCGGGACGTGGACCCGTTCGACCCGCCGGTGGTCCCGGAGGGCTTCACCGCCGACTGGTCGAAGGCCACTCAGCTGGTGGCCGTGGGCGCGCTCGGAGCGGACCAGCGGACCTCGATCCTCACCGTCGAGGACGGCAACCTCTGGCTCTCCACCGATCCCGGCTTCCTGTACGGCTACACGACCTTCGTGAAGGTCTCCACCTCGGGCGCCTGGGCCGGCTACGACCTGATCGCCCCGGGCAAGGCGGCCGACGGTTCGCTCGCGCTCTGGTCGCGCAACCGGGCCACCGGCGAGCTGCGGACGCACCCGATCGCCAAGGGCGCTGACGGCACGTACGACTTCACCGCGCTGGCCGACCCCACGGCGGGCACGGTGATCGGCACCTTCCCGGTCGCCGAGTACCCGACGCTCGGCAGCTCGGGCGACGGCAACGGTGACGGGCAGCCCGACCTGTACGCCGTCACCGCCGACCGGCACCTGCTGACCTTCAGCGGCGTCTCCAACCCGAAGGACCTCGGCGTCCTGCGCTGATCCCGGTGATCGAGGGCCCGTCCGACCGGACGGGCCCTCAGTCCTGTCACGCCCCTGGGAACGAGGCCGCCGGGCGGCGGGGGCGCGGGGTGCCCGCCTCGGCGCGGGCACCCTGGTGCTGACCCAGTGCCGACTTCACTGACGCATCGTCAGGCCGAATCGGGGCACGCGGCACGCGCCAAACACCCGGCATACCGGAGCCACCACCGCGAAGGGCGGCGAGCCGTACGGGCTGGTGGACAAGCGCCGCCAGGAGCCTCCACTACTCCCGTCGGGTGGGTCGTTGCCGTTTTGTGCACGTCGCTGGCCGGTCAACGGCAGTTCGCACCCTATCCATATCTCGCACGATGCGAACCGGAGCAAGTGTTTCCGGCCGAGGCAGGAGGAGCGAGCATGGGACCGAGCACGCCGAGCGGTGACGGGCAGGGGCTGCCCGAGAGGGTCAAGGGCCTGATGGGCGGAATCACCGACGACCTGATGGAGCTGGTGAGGAAGAAGTCGATCTGCGCACCGGAGCACATGGCGTCGGTGCGGGAAACCGCGAAGTACGCGGCGGACCTGTTGAAGGCGGCCGGGCTGCACCAGGTCGACCTGGTGGACATCGGTGGCACCCAGCAGCCGGACGGGAAGGTCGCCGAGCACTCCCCGCTGGTCTACGGCACCTACCGCCGCCCGGACGCGGGGCCCAAGACGCCCACGGTGCTGCTCTACGCCCACTACGACGTCGTGCCCACGGACGAGACCAAGTGGCCGGAGGCCTTCACACCGGAGAAGGGCGAGAACAACCGGCTGAAGGGGCGGGGCGCGGCCGATGACAAGTCGGGCGTGATGATGCATGTCGCTACCTTGCGGGCCTTCGACGGCAAGCCCCCCGTGCACCTGACGGTGGTGCTGGAGGGGGAGGAGGAAGCCGGCCACGGGACGCTGGAGGAGTACGTCAAGGCCCATCCCGAGAAGTTCACGGCGGATGTGATCATCGTCGCGGACGGCGGGAACAGCAAGCTGGGCGAGCCCACCCTCAACACCTCGCTGCGGGGTTTCGCCGCGCTCAACGTCACGGTCACCACACTGGAGCACGGCACCCGGCACAGCGGCATGTACGGCGGCCCGGTGCCGGACGCCTTCATGGCGCTGGTGCGGTTGCTGGCCCGGCTGCACGACAACGACGGCAACGTCGCCGTCCCCGGCCTCCGGTCCGAGGTCTGGAACGGGGTGCAGCCCGTGGAAGCGGACTTCCGCGCCGAGGCGGGGGTGAAGAAGGAGGTGCGACTGATCGGCACCGGTTCGTTGGGCAGCCGGCTGTACACCAAGCCGTCGGTCAACGTGGTCGGTCTCACCTCGAAGCTCCCGCCGCACGACAAGCCGGTCAACCAGATCATCGACACGGCCACGGCACGGATCAGCATGCGTCTCGCGCCCAAGGAGGACCCGGTCCAGGCCGCGGAGCGGCTGAGGGAGTTCCTCAACCGGGACGACGTGAAGCCCTGGGGGCTGGACGTGGAGGTGTCGGGCGAGGCCGAGACCGGCAGGGGCTTCCTGGCCGACACCACTGGACCGCACTACAAGACTGCGGAGCAGGCCCTGGCGAAGGCCTATCCGGGCAAGACGACGCAACATGCCGGTCAAGGCGGCTCGATCCCGCTGGTCAGCCTCCTCCAGGAGAAGAACCCGGACGCGGCGGTGCTGGTACTCGGCTGCGAGGAGCCGCAGTGCCTCATCCACGCCCTCTACGAGAGCGTCAGCCTGGACGAGTTGGAGCACATGACGCTCGCCGAGAGCTACCTGCTGGACATGCTCGGCAGGGAGTCGAACCCCAGCAGCTCCTGACCGCCCGGACTCGACCACCGCTCCCGGAAGGAGCCGCACCATGACCGACCACAGCGCGACGACCACCCGTGCCCTGTTCGCCGAGGC
This sequence comes from Kitasatospora sp. NPDC101235, assembly GCF_044767505.1. NCBI lineage: Bacteria > Bacillati > Actinomycetota > Actinomycetes > Kitasatosporales > Streptomycetaceae > Kitasatospora > Kitasatospora sp. NPDC101235. The sequence continues at coordinate 2,508 of NZ_JBIWNZ010000033.1, read as the reverse complement.
CCTGGAACGCTACCGGGCCGACTTCGACCTCGCCGACGCCCCCGGTACCTCGACCCTCGCCGCATGGTTCCTCGGCCCTCGGGCCGAGAACCAGGGGCTGCTGGAGGACCTCGTCCTGGAGGCGGTCCGCGCGAACGCCGCCGACCGCCGTGAGCTCTATCCGCACGACCCCGCCTACGTCACCGACGAGATGAAGGCGACCGACGGCTACGACCAGGACGTCAAGACCCTGCGCGCCGAGTTCGACACCCTGCTGAAGTCCCTGCGCAGCTCGGTCCCGGCCTACAGCTACCGCTTCCAGGGCCACATGAACTGGGACCTGACCATCCCCGGCATCGTCGGCTACTTCGCCGCCATGCTCACCAACCCGAACAACGTCGCGGGTGAGGCCTCCCCGGTCACCACCATGCTGGAGAAGGCCGTCGGTGAGGACCTCTGCCGGCTGCTCGGCTACGACGTGCACACCTCCTGGGGACACATCACCTGCGACGGCACCGTCGCCAACCTCGAAGCCGCCTGGTCCTCCCGCAACCTCACCTACCACCCCGTGGCCGTCGCCGAGGCGATCCGCCGCGAGCACGACCTCACCGCGGCCCGCAAGCTGACCGTACCCCTCCCGGACGGCACCGAGCACCTGCTCGCCGACCTCACCCCCTGGCAGCTGGTGAACCTTCGGCCGGAGACCGTGCTGGACCTGCCCTCCCGGATGCGCAAGGAGTACGGGCTGACGGACACCCAGCTGGCGCTCGTCAACAAGTACACGATCCAGAACCTCGGGTACGAGTCCTTCCGCGCCTACCTCAAGGACGAGGTGGCCCCCGGCGTGATCCTGGCCCCGGCCACCATGCACTACTCCTGGCCCAAGGCCGGCGCCGTCCTCGGCATCGGCCGCGACCGGCTGCGCACCGTCCCCGTCGACCTCGACGCCCGGGCCGTCCTGGCCGCGCGCCGCGAGCTGCTGGAGGACTGTCTTCGCAAGCAGGAGCCCGTGCTGCTGGACGTCGCGGTGATCGGCAGCACCGAGCTCAGCGCCGTCGACCCGCTGGCCGGAATCCTCGACCTGCGCGAGGAGTTCGCCCGGGCGGGCCTGTGTTACCCCGTCCACGCGGACGCCGCCTGGGGCGGCTACTTCGCCGCCGTCAAGCGACCACCCCGTGTCGCTCCGCACGGCTGGACGAAGCCGCGGATCACCCCGGACCTGGCCATGAGCGCCTACGTCAACGACCAGTACGACGCCCTCGGCCGGGCCGACTCCATCAGCATCGACCCCCACAAGGCCGGCTACGTCCCCTACCCGGCCGGTGGCCTGTGCTACCGCGACCGACGCCAGCGCGACCAGGTCGCCCTGGGGGCCGCCTACCTCGACCAGGGCGACTACGACGCCAGCGTCGGCTTCTTCGGCATCGAGGGCTCCAAGCCCGGTGCCGCGGCCGCCGGCGTCTACCTCAGCCACCGTGTGATCGGCAACGACGCCGCCGGCTACGGACGCATCCTCGGCCAGGCCCTGTTCAACAGCAAGCGCCTCTACGCCGCCGTCCGCACCATGGCCCGCCCCGGCGACCCCTTCACCGTCACCGCCGTCCAGCGCCTGCCCACCGAACGGACCCCCGGCACCGACCCGAAGGACATCGCCGCGCAGATCGCCTACATCCACCAGCACATCGTGCCCAGGAGCAACGAGGAACTCCTCCAGGACCAGGACGCCATGACACTGCTCCGGGAACTCGGCTCGGACCAGATCATCATCGGCTACGCCTTCAACCCCGTCATCGACGGCAAGCCCAACACCGATCTGGAGAAAGCCAACGAACTCAACCGCCTCATCGGCTCCCGGCTCAGCATCCAGCCGAAGGTCGTCCAGTCCGACATCCCGTTGCCCCACGAGATGCCGCCACTCATCCTCACCGCCTCCGAGTTCGACCCCGCCGTCTACGGCAGGCCGTTCGTCGACGCGTTCCGCGCCCGGCTCGGCGTCCCCACCGGAAGCGAGCACCTGCCGGTCAAGTACCTGATCTCCACCACCATGGACCCCTGGATGACGGACACCGCCACCGGCGACTTCATCCCCCAGATCATCGACGCCCTGCGGGAGACCGTCGTCGACTGCATCAACGCGATGCACCCGGTGACCTGACCCACCCCCACCCCACACCCAGGCGGGGCCGCCGACACCCCCGGCGGCCCCTCCCAGGCACCCGACACCAGGGAAGAGCCATGCCCAAGCCCGCCTCCCCCGCCACCCCCGAACTCCCCAGAGGGAGTTCTGGAAGGATTCGGCAGCATCGAGAGGACATCTCATCTGGCGAGCCTCCGGGTGCAGATCAGGGCCGCTGCGATGCCGGCGAAGGCGGCGAAGTGGTCGGCCTTGCGTTCGTAGCGGCGGTGGAGCCGGCGGAAACCGCCGAGCCAGACAGTTGGGTCGGCCGCGCGGCGAGGTACCTGCCCGTGGCAGGTCCTTTTCCGCGCGGCCTCCCGCCGAACCGGACATGACGGTTTCCCTGTCATCCG